>JAXJBF010000117.1:0-71521 GCA_036303105.1 Peptococcaceae bacterium
CAACGACTACTTTGGCAAGGGACTTTCCGGTGGCACACTCATCGTCTACCCGCCACGCGACAGCGTCGTCGTTCCGGAGGATAACATCATCATCGGCAATGTCGCCCTCTATGGCGCCACATCCGGGAAAGCCTTCATCAACGGCGTTGCCGGCGAACGCTTCTGCGTCAGAAACTCCGGCGCCACCGCCGTCGTCGAAGGTGTGGGTGAACACGGCTGTGAATACATGACAGGCGGCTGCGTGCTGATTCTAGGTCCAACCGGCCGCAACTTTGCTGCTGGCATGTCTGGCGGGACGGCCTACGTCTTCGACGAAGATTACAGGCTTTACCTCCACGTCAATAAAACATTCATCGACGTGGCACCTGTCAACGAACCGCACGACATCGCTGCCATCCGCAGCCTGCTCGAAGAGCATTATGCAGCCACCCATTCACCGCAAGCCCAACGCATTCTCAGCCATTTCGCTGAAATGATCGGCTTCTTCAAAAAAATCATTCCGCTGGAACAACGGCTGATCAACGAAGAAATTGCCGCTGCCGAACTGGCAGGGCAAACACGAGAGGAAGCAGCGCTCACAGCCTTTTTAAAAAGGAGGTCAAGCCTATGAACGACCCAAACTTTTTGAAACACCAAACCGAGGCCCAACGCTGTTACGGCTGCGGCGTACCATTCTGCCAAACTGGCACCGTCATCGACGGCAAACAATTTGGCTGTCCGCTCCATAACCTGATTCCAGAATGGAACCACATGCTGGGAAACGGCAACTTGCAGCAAGCGGTGTCCCGCCTTCTGCAAACAAACTGCTTTCCTGAAATTACTGGACGCATTTGTCCGGCATTCTGCCAGCAAGTTTGCCTCCATAAGGAGGTTGACCAACCGGTGCAAACCCGTGCCAACGAGCTCTTTCTCGCTGAGTACGCCTTTGAAAAAGGGCTGATTGCACCGCTGATACCGACGGTCTATTCCGATTGCACCATCGCCATTATTGGCGCCGGTCCAATGGGCTTGGCCGCTGCGCACTATCTCAGTGCTCGCGGTCACACCGTCACCGTCTACGAGAAGGCCGCCGCACCCGGCGGACAATTGTTGACAAACGTGTCTGAGAAACGTCTGCCTCGAGACATTCTCGCACGCCGCATTGCACTGCTCGAGGCACAAGGCGTCGAATTCCGCACCAACGAGGAGGTTGATGAGGAATCTCTCAAGACGTTCTATGATGGGGTCGTCAACTGCACACACGGTCAGCCGCGGCCTTCTGTGGCGCTGGCAATCGCCGCCGGCACCAAGGCTGCTGCTGACGCTGAGAAAGCATTGATCGGCTATACCAATCTACTCTAAAAACAAAATATAGGAAACGGCGAGGGTGTCGTTTACGAAAAAAGAAGGGTTCACTTATGACAATCGAAATGATCGTAAACGAAATGACAGGCTTCTGGATGTTCATTTGCCTGATGTTGGTCTTCTTCATGCAGTGTGGATTTGCCATGGTTGAAACCGGGCTCACACGTGCTAAAAACGCCGGCAATATCATCATGAAAAACCTCATGGACTTTTGCATCGGCACCATTGCATTCATCATTCTTGGCTACGGCCTCCTCTGTGGCGACACAGTGAGCGGCTTCTTCGGAAAATACGTCTTCGTATTCTCTGATTTCCAGGCTTTTGATTGGTCCTCATTCTTCTTTAATCTCGTGTTCTGCGCCACTGCTGCTACCATCGTTTCTGGCGCAATGGCAGAACGTACCAAATTCTCCGCTTACTGCATTTACAGCTTCATCATCAGCTTCGTGATCTATCCTGTAGAAGCGCATTGGATTTGGAACAGTGGCGGCTGGCTCTACAACCTCGGTTTCGTTGATTTCGCCGGCTCCACAGCCGTTCACATGTGCGGCGGGGTTGCAGCCCTTGTTGGTGCTAAGATCCTCGGGCCTCGTATCGGCAAATACACCACCCATCCAGATGGCAGTGTTAAAATCAACGCCATCCCAGGTCATTCCATGACCCTCGCAGCCCTTGGCGTATTCATTCTCTGGTTCGCATGGTATGGCTTTAACGGCGCTGCTGCCACAGATACCACCCATGCAGCACAGATCCTCGTTACAACCACCATTTCCGCTGCACTCGCCAGCACCGCAACCATGATCTTCACCTGGGCAAAAAATGGTGCTCCTGATGTTTCCATGACCCTCAACGGTGCACTCGCCGGCTTGGTTGGTATCACCGCCGGCTGCGCCAATGTGGACGCATTCGGCGCCACCGTCATCGGTATTGTTTCCGGTATTCTCGTTGTTGTCGTTGTCGAATTCGTTGATCAGAAACTCAAAATCGACGATCCTGTCGGCGCCATTGCTGTTCACGGCAGCTGCGGTGCTGTCGGCACCATCCTCGTTGGTTTCTTCGATTACACCAACGGCCTCTTCTACGGCGGCGGCGTTCATCTGCTCCTCGTACAGCTCCTCGGCGTTTGCAGCGTCATCGTATGGGTAGCAGTAACCATGACCATCGTCTTCAAAGTCATCAAAGCCACCATCGGCCTGCGTGTCACCCGCGATGAAGAAGTCGAAGGTCTTGATATCAGCGAGCATCATCTCGCAAGCAGCTATGCAGACTTCATGTACACCAGCTATCCAATCGTGCCACCAACAACCATCGCACCAGTGGAACAGGCTGTACCTGTTGAATTAAAAGAATCGTCCCAGACTGACGCCACCTTCACCAAGATTCAGATCATTACCAACGAAAACCGCTTCGATACCTTAAAAACTGAACTTGGCAAGATCGGCATCACTGGCATGACCCTCACCCACGTGCTTGGTTGTGGCACTCAGAAAGGCAAAGACCGCTACTATCGTGGTGTTGCCATCGGCTTCGAACTGATTCCTAAGATTCAGCTGGACATCGTTGTCTCAAAAGTGCCTGTTGAAGATGTGGTCAACGCCGCCCGCAAAGCCCTTTACACCGGCAACATCGGCGACGGCAAAATCTTCATCTACAATGTCTCCAATATCGTTCGCATTCGCACCGGTGAGACCGGATACGACGCACTCCAGATCAATGATTAAACAGGCACACATAAAAAGCGCTGTCGCCCAAAAGCGACAGCGCTTTTTGCTTGTTTATAATAGATTTTTTAGCAACTGCTCTAAACACGATGATTCTACAGCATGCCAAATCCTTGCCATTCTCTTTACAATAGGTTACGCTTATGATATAGCCACCACCCACGATGACATCATCTTTTCATTTCTCGTTTAAACATAGATGCACTATCATAATTTTGTGGAGGTCAACATGAAACCAAAAATAATGATCATCGAAGATGACCCACTGATAAGAAATGAAATGCAAATCTTACTGCAAAGCAATGACTATGACGCCATTGCACCAGAAGACTTTTCTGATATCATTGCTGCGGTCAAAGCCAAACAGCCGCACTTGATTTTGCTAGACATTAAGCTGCCAGGAATCAGTGGCTTTTCTCTTTGCTCTCAAATCCGCACTTTTTCTCAAATACCGATCATCTTTGTGACCAGCTGCACAACAGATATGGATGAGCTGAACAGCATCATGCTAGGCGGCGACGCTTTTATCACAAAGCCTTACAACACAGCAATTTTGCTGGCAAAAATCACTTCTTTGCTCAAACGTGCTTATCCATTACAACAGTGTACACAACTTTATTACAAAGACGTAATCCTACATCTGGAATCCAGCATCCTAGCCTATGGTGAACAACAGATAGATTTAACCAAAAATGAATTGAAAATCCTTTATTTTCTTTTTAAACATGCCGGCAACATTTGCTTGCGTGGAGACATCATTGAATACTTATGGGACAACCAATTATACGTCGATGACAATGCGCTGAGTGTCAATATCAATCGTATTCGCGAAAAACTGGCAAGGATCGGCCTGACAAATTTCATCAAGACAAAACATCGCCAGGGGTACATCATATGAATCGCAAACTATACTGGAAAAACAGAATCCCATTTCTGCTGACCAACTTGGTTGGCATGATTGTACTTTCAGTGTTCCTGCTGGTGTGCGGCAATTCTATTTCTGCAATACTAATGATCTTAGCAGTATGGATACTGGTATTGCTGTCAGGACTGTTGCTGACTTACTGGAAGCGTGACCGGAAAATGCGGCAGCTTTTGGCTATAAGCGAACAAATTCCGGAACGCTATCTCATTCCAGAAGTAATGGAACGTCCTGAACAAGCAGAAGATCAAGTTTATTATCAGCTTTTGAAAATGGCTGGAAAGGCAATGCTAGAGCAAGTGAGTGACGTCAAACGCGAACAACAAGAATACAAAGAATACATTGAGCAGTGGGTCCATGAAATAAAATCACCCATCACAGCCATGAAACTGTTGTGTGAAAATCATCAATCAGATTGGACAAGAGCCCTGCTTTTAGAACTAGAAAAAACAACGCGCTTTACCGAACAAGCGCTTTACTATGCCCGTAGCGAACACACCGAAAAAGACTATTCTATTCGAAAAATATCATTGTCTCAGGTAATTCATCAAGCGATTGCGGACAACAAATACCTGCTGCTCCAAAGTGGCGTACGGCTGGAAGTAGAAGAAATGGGGGACACTGTCTATTCTGACGAAAAATGGGTGCGCTTCATTCTGAATCAGTTGATCGCCAACGCTGTCAAATACCGTTCCGAACAACCCATTATCCAATTTTCGGTCCAAAAGCAGAACTACCAAACAAATTTGATGATAAGAGACAATGGCATTGGCATTTCTGCCGCCGATCTTCCGCGCATTTTTGAAAAAGGATTTACTGGGGAAAATGGACGTGTGATCCAACACACAACAGGAATTGGTCTTTATCTGTGCAGACGACTTTGCGACAAACTTGATATTGGGCTGGCGGCTATATCCTCTGAAAAAGGCACAACCTTCACGCTTACTTTTCATATAAATAATTTGATCCATGAAGTGCAGGACTGATCACTGTCCTGCACTTCTTACATTTCTGTTAGAACGCTGTAAGAAAAGATGATACAAACAACCATAACGCTGTTTTACAATAGAAAGCGGAGGTGATTGTCTTATGACCAACATTTTAAAAATAGATCACATTCAAAAATATTACGGGAATAGCAATAACATCACCAAAGCACTGCAAGACATCAGCTTCTCCATTCAAGAAGGGGAATTTGTCGGTATCATGGGTGCATCCGGTTCTGGAAAAACCACTCTGCTTAATTGTATTTCCACCATTGATACGGTCAGCGCAGGACACATCTATCTAGATGGAACCGATGTAACCGAAATCACCGAAAAAGAGATGGCCCAATTTCGCCGAGAAAATCTCGGATTTGTGTTTCAGGATTTCAACCTACTAGATACTTTGACCATTAGCGAAAACATCGCACTGGCTCTGACCATCAATAAAACGCCTGCAGAAACAATTGATGAACGTGTGTGGAAAATGGCTGACAAGTTAAACATCGCCGATATTCTGGACAAATACCCTTATCAGGTCTCCGGTGGTCAGAAACAGCGCTGTGCATGCGCCAGAGCGCTTATCAACGAACCAAAGCTGATTCTGGCAGACGAACCCACCGGTGCTTTGGACAGCCACTCCTCCCAGATGCTGCTCTCCACTCTCCAACACATCAACACAGCCCTTCGAGCAACGATATTGTTGGTGACACATGATGTCTTTTCTGCAAGCTATGCAAACCGCATTCTTTTTCTACGAGATGGCACAATTTTTACAGAAATTCTCAAAGGAAACGATTCTCGCAGGGCTTTCTTTGAAAAAATCTTGGATGTCCTCACCATGATGGGAGGGGGCGTGAATGATGTATGCTAAACTGGCACTTCGAAACATTCGCAGAAGCCTGCGAGATTATATCATCTATTTTGTGACACTTATGCTGACAGCTTCATTAATGATTGCCTTTCTGGCGTTGGGATTTTCCGCAGATATTTTGGCTATGACAGAAAATATGTCCATGCTAACCTATGGCATTTTAATCCTGTCGATACTCATCGCCTTCATATCTTCGTTTATAGTCGGCTACGCTATCCGTTTCATGTTGGACCAGCGCAAAAAAGAATTTGCAATCTACGAGTTGATGGGCATGGAAGTGAAAACTGTCCGAAATCTCTTTCTCCTAGAAAATGGCGTCATTGGCGGCGCTGCTTTTTTGCTGGGCACTCTGATTGGAACCGGCCTGTCGGGCGTATTGAATCAGTTGGTCCAAAATATTTTTGAAATACCACATCGCTATCAAATCCTGTTTTCTTTTCGTGCGTGGATAGTGACGCTTTTCTTTTTCATCCTAATGTTTGGCTTTGGTATGCTTCGTGCAGCTAAAATCATCCGGCGTCAGAAAATAATCGATCTGCTCTATGACAGCCAGAAAAATGAACCAGCTGAATGTCGCTCATTCATTCGAGGCATTCTGACTTGCCTGTTTGCTCTTGCCGCCATGATGATGGGTGTGCTGCTCCTTAAAAAAGGACTGCACATTCAAACCAATGAGGCATTATTGTACAGTATTGGCGCATGCCTGATAATTCTTGCAAGCATTTATAAACTCCATCTGCATCTTCCTCTTCTGCTGCACCAATTCGCAAAACAAAAACCACACTGGAAATATCAAAAGGAAACACTTTTTTCTCTAGGACAGATTGGCAGACGCGTTCAATCTTCCGGCCGCACGATGGCAGTGGTATCAATCCTGCTTACTCTTTCGCTCACAGCCATGTTCATAGGGCTGACGATGGGCGCAGGCTATAAAGCCAACATGGAGGCCTACTATCCTTATGACGTCGGTGTTGCTATTGACGCACCTTTAACCAAAGGCAGCATGGATTCTGTTCATGCCTTTGTGGAGGAACGCTGCGAGGTAGAGGACAGCGTAACCTATTACCTGTACGCGGTTCCCAATGAAGCCATTGAAGCCTTGGCCTTGTCCGACTATAACCACCTACGAGCGATTCTCGGACTTTCACCTATTTCTATGTCCGACAATGAATTTCTGGTTCACTGTGATACCTGGAACTACATGGACGGCATTCGACAGGGCTTGGAGCAGCAGCCTAACATCACGCTGAACGGTCAGACACTGACGCTCGCCGAAACTCCGATCCTAACAGAGCCAATGGAGCAATATCAAATGGCCGGGACAAAAGGATATGTCCTGGTGCTGCCGGATGAAGCAGCTTCCCAGCTGTCCGGAGAGAAAATCCGCCTGGTGATGAAACTGGCAGATGGCGGATATCCAGAGCTGAAAAATGAATTGAAGCAATTTCTAAACAGCAGCAATTGGCAACCCTGCCTCCTATCAGGACAGAAGCTTCCGTCAAAGGTAACACTGGGTGTCACTGTAAAAGCCTGGGGTGTTGCCAATTCATTGACTGGGTTCACAACAATCTCTTTCTGCGGCCTGTACTTGAGCATCATTTTTATCATTCTCTCCTGCTCCGTTCTGGCATTTGAGCAATTGTCTGCCATCGATCAAAACAAAAAGAATTACGCAATCATTGATCGTCTGGGCATTCCCCGCCAAACGCAATGTTCCTTGATGCGAAAAGAACTGTCTGCGGTGTTTATGATTCCATTGTTTTTCCCGGTCTTACTTACGATTCTTCTAATGATTGGTACACAGGTTTTCTTTGGTGAGGCAATTTTACAAGACCATTTAATTCCTCTATACGGCTCTATCACCCTTCTTATTTTTTTCACCATCTATGCAATCTACTATGGCGCAACGCTGTTTCTGTTTAAACGAATCATTCTTCTTAGCAAAGTTCCGCACTGATTGCGCCCTTGCTTTAAAGTTCGACACGCATTCAGCAAAAATTTTATGAACATTCATAGTATCAATAACATATTTACGCTGGCCCTTTTTCTTCTCATATACGACAACTGTTTTCTTGCAACCGATTTCTTCTGTTACGCTTGATTCATGAAATCGATCAAAAGACCACCATTTCCCAGCCGCTCCACACAAAAGCGCGCCTCTTTTCAAGCGAAAGGAGGCGCGCTTTGCAGCATTACGCATGATATTTTTTCCAGCGATGGTGGATTTCGTAGATTAAGTAGACAAACAAACTGATGACATTGCCAATGAGCAGGGTGATGGCAGCTGCTTTGAGATTGCCGCTGTTGAGTGCCTGACCGCCGAGGGTCGCCATGATGATTGGCGGAAAGCGGGCGATGACAGTGATGCGGACCCAGGAAGCCAGCGACAGCGGCGTGAGGCCGACAGCATAAGCCAGGAAATCTTTTGGGGTGCCAGGAATGAGGAAGGCAATAAAAACGATGCGCTCGATGTTTTCTTCGTTATAGTCGCTGAGGTCCATTTTCGAGCGTGTGCGCTCAGAGAAAAAGAATTCGATGAGTTTATAGCCGAAGATGCGCGTCAACAGAAACGTCGTAATGGACGCCAGGAGTGTGCCAAGGGTGCTGAGCAATGAACCGACAATCGGGCCAAAGGCCAAGCCAGCGGCAATTTGAAACGGTTCCCCAGGCAGGATGGCAATGACCACTTGAAGATAGACGATCGCAAAAAGCACCAAATAACTCCACTTGCCAAACGAAAGTATCCAATCGCGCGCAGCGTTTGGCTCGCTGATGGTTTGATAAAATGGAATGCCTACCTTGATGATCAGCAGTACCACGATGAGAATCATGACTGCCAAAACGCCAAGCAGGAAGAGAAGATACGGCATGTATTTTTCCATTTTACGCCGCCGCAGCGCTTTATTGACCGCGCGTTTACGGCCAAAAGGCAGGCGTTTTTTGAGCTTGGTGAGCCAGAGCATCCTGCTCCCTCCTTTCCACCAGCTGACAATAGGCGAAAAGGGACCGCTCCCATTGTGAACGGTCCCCCTTGTTGTGTCGTTATTATTCTTCGGTCGTATCCCCAGTCGCTGCTTTGTCTGGATAGAGACGATCACACAGTGCTGTAAAGGACGCTTCATCCTGACCGGCAGCTTTCACATCGGTTCCCAGTGTTTCGTTGATATAGTCTACACCAACGGCGCCTTCTACAAGGCCGGAATCGCCAGGATAACTCCAGCTGACTTGTTCGCAGTCATCAATCAGCGCCAACAGAAGCGTCGCAATATTGACCATGTTCTGATCCATGGTCGCTAGATCGGCATCGCTGTGAAGATACATGAAGCGAATTTGCAGTGTGTATGGATGTTCATCATCTTGTACGGACAGGGTGTATTTCCCATAGGAATTGACGCCAATAAGCCGCGCCAGATCATTGTTCGCACTGGTATTTTCTATATACGGATTTTTCGCAGCGTACAAACTGCTGGCAAAAGTGGTCTGTTCCTCCGATTTTTTATCGTTGCCACAACCTGTCACACAAAACAGCGCCACCATCACCAGAACGGCAAGCGTCAATAGCCTTTTTATCATGGGTACCACCTCTTTTGATTATAATGAAAACAAAAGTCCACAGAAAAACCCTTGTGCTTCTATTATAAAGCACAAGGGTTTGATAAACAACAAAATGTTAACATTATCTGACAAATCGACCTATTTTATCGACTATTTGTTAAGTACCAGGTACAACACGATGATGATGACCGGAAGCAGCATGAGATAGGTCAGTGGCATGGTCTTTTTATAGCGCGCCATGCGTTCTTCCTGTGGCAGGTTCTTGTTGGCCAGCTGCATCATGCCATAGCCCTTAACGAGCAGGCTTGCCACCAGAAGGACAGCTGCCAGAATCAACAATATTGTATTCAGTTCCATGTCTATACCCCTCCACGAAGTTCCACAAATTGACGGATCAGTGCCACACACAGCACCGCCCACTGCACGCCAAAGAAAAGATGCCAAATACCAAAACGCTGCCATTTGCTGTCGGCCAGTGCATCATCCAAATGCTTGATAAGGATGTGTTCAGTTTCCGGCGCCAACGGTGTCAGGCCCAACCAGCCATCATAACGACAGATGACCGTCGCCGGCGGCAGCCGGGTTTCCTGCAGGCTTTCCCGAATGGCCTGCGCCACCATGTCGTAAATCTCCGGCTCTTGTCGAAAGCCGCCGCCACGAAAAACAAACCAGCGACGGCGGCCAAACGATTGCTGGATCATCATGCAGCCTACAAAAACAAAGCAAATGAGCGTCGTCCAACGCACACCAGCTGTCCAGCCGCCTTGCCACAGCCATTCCAGCACCACAATTTCAGCAGCCAGAAAGGTCAGCGGTGATGCCAGCGGCACCACCACTGGCTGTCGACGCAAAAGCGGCACCACCAGCCCGGTCAGAAAAAGCACCAGCACCGGTGTCCACAACCATTCGGCAACCATGGCTTATTCCAAATAATCCAAGGCCATTGGGCCAACAATGACGGTGTCGCCATCTTGAATGCCTGCTTCGCGCAAGGCTTTTTCAATGCCCATGTTGTCGAGAATCTTCATGAAGCGTTCCACCGCTTCATCGCGTTCAAACTGCGTGCGGTTGACCAGGCCTTCGATTTCCGGTCCCACCACCTCATAAGCATCAGGCGCAACCTTGATGACATGGAATGGCGCTTCTTTTTTCTTGGCCGGTTCTTCTTCGACAGGTTCGAAGTCTTCTTCGCTGTATTCCACTGGGCCAATGGCATCCAACACATCAGCCAAATGATAGACCAAGTCGTTTAAATCCGAATCGGTGGCTGCGCTCATTGGGAAGATGCGTACATCCGGATAAGCCTCTTTCAGACGCGCAAGCGCCGCCTCGCGGTCCTCATCGCTCATCAAATCCACTTTATTGGCAACGATCACCATTGGCTTTTCATTGAGCTGCGGTGCATAGCGTTCCAGTTCGCCGCGAATGATGGCCAGATCGTCGAGAGGATCGCGTCCTTCTGAACCAGAAAGATCCACCACATGCACCAGCACACGCGTGCGTTCCACATGACGCAGAAAGCGATGACCAAGGCCAGCACCTTCGGCAGCGCCTTCAACAAGGCCAGGCACGTCTGCGATGACAAAACTGCGGCCAGCGTCTACGCGCACCATGCCGAGGTTTGGTTCCAAGGTCGTAAAATGATAATTGGCGATCTTTGGCTTGGCCGCCGATACACGGCTGATGATCGTTGATTTGCCAACATTTGGAAAACCAACCAAGCCAACATCTGCCAGGAGTTTTAATTCCAGCGTGATCCAACGTTCTTCACCCTTTTCGCCGTTTTCAGCGAAAGCAGGTGCACGATGGGTGGAGCTGACAAAGCGGGCATTGCCGCGCCCGCCGCGGCCACCCTGAGCAACGACAATTTCCTGACCATGATGGCGCAGGTCACCAAGCAACTTCTTGGTGTCGGCATCGCGAACCACGGTGCCGACTGGCACCCGCAGCACAATGTCATCGGCACTGCGGCCATGTTGTTTGGCACCGGAACCATGGTCGCCACGTTTGCCTTTATAATGGGTCTGATAGCGGAAGTCGATCAAGGTGCGCAAGCCTTCGTCAGCACGCAGAATGATGGAGCCGCCGCATCCGCCGTCACCGCCGGCCGGACCGCCCTTTGGCACATATTTTTCGCGACGGAAAGCAACAATGCCGTTGCCGCCGTCACCGGCCTTTACGTTGACCTTTGCGTAATCATAAAACATGGGCATCCTCCTTTTCTTTCACAGGGTCTTCATCGTCCAAAAGGCCTGCAATGCGCATCAAATGCTTGGCATTGGTGGTCCTGCAGCGGCCTGGACGGATCTTATAATCAAAAGCGATGGCATCGCCTTCATAATGTTCTTCAAAATGGTAATTTTTGCCGTTAACTTCTGGCGAATCTGCAAGAGCACAAAGCTCAAAATCGTGCGTCGTCACCAGTGTCATCATCCATGGATGCGAAAGTTTGCGAATGGCCGCCTGCGCACCGATGATGCGGTCTGCCGAGTTGGTCCCTTTGAAGATCTCATCAACAAGAACCAGCATTGGCTGTTGCTGCTGCGACCAATTGACCATTTGTTTAATGCGCAGAATTTCACCATAAAAGGAGCTGATGCCTTCGCTGACATCATCGCTGACACGCATGGATGTAAAAATACGCATTGGGCTGATGCGGAACTGTTTTGCCATAACCGTTCCGCCAGCATAAGCCAGCACTGCGTTAAGCGCAATGGTACGCATGAAGGTTGATTTCCCGCTCATGTTGCTGCCGGTGATGATGACGGTGTCACCGCCTTGGCTGTAATCATTGCCGACAACGGTGCGAGGGTCCAAGAGCGGATGTTTGCCATCCACCATGTCCAATAGCGGCGCACCAGGCACAATGTCCGGTACCGTCGTTTCATCAGAACGCATGCGTGACAGCGTGCCCAGAGAATAGAGCGCTTCCACTTCCCCCAGCCAATCCATCCAGAGGCCGAACGACGTGCCATATTTTTTGCGCCAACTATCCAGCGCCATGCAGCAGTTGAAGTCCCAGGCCAAAAGCCCAACCAATGGCAAATACAACACGAAGTTTTCACGCAGCTGCCAGGCATTGACAATGCGATTAAGACTGCGGATTCCTTCGCCGGCATTGGCCAGCTGTTGCTGCATCTCGCGCAGATAGGCGCTTTGGAAATCCGGCGATAGAATCACATTGATGCGTTCCTCGGCGCGGCTCAGCCGTCGGGCCAACACCATGACGCTTTCTTTTTCGGTTTGAATGCTGCCAGAAAGCAGCACCGAAGCAATCAGCTGCAGGAAGAAGCAATACAGCACCATCATCCAGGAAGTAACACCTAAAAGCGCTGTCACCACCAAAAGCAGGGTGATGGCAGGCATCCCCAAGGCAAGAAGTTTCACCTGAGGTACGCTGCTGTTGCCTTTTCCGGTGGCATAGTGGCGCAGTTTGGCTTCGGCTTTGCGCTCATCCTCTTCGCGGCGACGATCCTTCGCGAGACCAAGGGCTTCAAAATCGATGGCCAGGGCATCGTCGCGCAAAAGTTCCAGCACCGACGCCTGACGCTCTGCAATGTGCTTGAGATTCGGACGCGTCAAAAGACGCATCAGTGCATCACGCCCACCAATGGTGTGCGCCACAGAAATATATTGATACAACGAGCGCGGCCCGAACAAATCAAGGTCGCTGGAAAGAAAATCGTCCTTGCGTACATAGCTGGCACCATCGTCTGCAAAATCGTACCATTCTCCTTTGCAGCGTGCGTCATAGCGCTGCAGCACCAACAGGCGATTCTGAGCCAGCTCTATAACTGCCTGCTGCTGATTGAACCGATGCACCAAATAGCAGAAACAGATCACCCCTGCCACTGCCAGCGCGTAGCCTGGCAAAAGATCATTGCGAATGCCAAACACCAGCCCCACCAATACTGCCAGCGCGGAAATCAGGCGTCCATTGCTCCATAAAAGCAAGCGCCGTTTTTCAGCAGCAACGCGCATTTCGGCATCACTGAGCATTTTTTCGATTTCGTTAGGCTTCATGATTGTTCTCTTTCTTATAAATAACAAAAAGGGATGACCGAGCGGTCATCCCCCATTTTCTTCTTATTCAGCAGCATAAACGCTGACCAGGGTCTTATTGTTGCCCTTTTCGTAACGAACGACGCCGTCGATCTTTGCGAACAGGGTATCATCGCCGCCCTTGCCAACATTAGCGCCCGGATGGATCTTGGTCCCTCTCTGGCGATAAAGAATGTTGCCGGCCTTTACGGTCTGACCATCACTCTTCTTCGCACCGAGACGCTTGGAGTGGGAATCACGACCGTTCTTGGTACTACCTACCCCTTTTTTAGATGCGAATAATTGCAAATCGAGTTTGAACATCTTGTCCACCTCCTCAAACATGAACACTGTTTGCTTTGATGTAGTTCGGATATGTCTCAGCCAGCGCGCTGGCTCCGACTTCTAACGTTTTCAGCACCGCTTCCGCGATGAGCGCTTCGCGATCATCTGCGATCGGTGATAACATCAATTTTACATAGCCTTCGTCTAATTCGGCTTCGTAGTGCACCCCTTGCACAGCCAGACTGTTTTCAGTCACAATGGCCAGGGTGGAAGCCGCAGCACAGACCAAATCCTCGCCATAAGGAGCGGATTCTGCATGGCCGGAAAATTCATAACCTGCCAGGCGGTTATCTGTGTCATAGTAAAGCGTCACTTGGATCATTAGCCAACGATCGATTCAACAGTCACGCGGGTGTAAGGCTGACGATGACCTTTTTTACGACGATAGTTCTTTTTAGGTTTGTATTTGAAAACAACGATCTTAGGTGCTTTGCCGTTTTCAACAACCTTCAGGCTAACCTTAGCGCCTTCAACGTAAGGCTTACCGGTAACGATTTCGCCGTCCTTGTTGAGCATCAATACGGAGTCGATTTCAACAGTTTCACCAGCTTCAGCGTGGAGCAGTTCCACATCGAGAGTCTGGCCTTCTTCAACTTTGTATTGTTTGCCACCAGTTGCAATAATAGCGTACATTTTTTTCACTCCTCCCTGAGAATACTCGCTGCGGCTAGGTAGCAGCAGGGCTGCGTTTTCCAACCCGACGCAGGCGGTTTCGATCTGGGAAAACACCCATATCCGAAAATTAATTATACAGAATTGGCGGAGCGCCGTCAAGAAAAATATGGTTTTTGCCGGCCATTTTCGGGAAATATTGCCCACCGCGGTTCATAAAAAAACCAGAAGACGACGAGCGTCTTCTGGTTGAACGTTCACTGCGGCTTAGAGCATCTTCGATACGTAGGCTACGCGGTCACCAGCATCTTCGGTGAATGGCACCTGGCCAGCTTCCTGATCCTTGAGCACATCGAGAATGACTTCGCAGAGGTTGTACTTGGTGTCGACATGGTCGACGCGGTTGTTGTATTTGTCGCGGTATTTTTTCATACGTTCCGCTTCGGCTTCGCTGAGGTATTCATCCTTGAACTGGCCATACAATTTACCGTTGACGTACTTTTCAATATCGAGGTTGTCCACTTCATCGAGATCAACGACAACCACTGGCAGTGCAGCACGTTCATCGGTGACAGCGTGGCTCTTGGTATAGGCCACTTCCTTGGCACACTGTGCTGAGCTCATGGATTCTTCGCTGAGATAGAACAGAACACCTTTGCAGTTGAGGTTGGCAATGGCGCCAAAAATGGTACTGTTGTAGCCATCCCCTGTCATGTTGGATTCAACGTCGATCCAAAGGTTTTTGCCAGCTTCCTGCAAAGCGATGACATCGGCATACACGTTTGCCCCATCGCGGGTGGAATAGCTGACGTAAATATATGGTTGGCTGCAATCGCAAGCCTTGATTTGTGCGGCTAATTCTTGAATGGTTTCTGACACGTTATCAACTTCCTCTCGTTTCTAAACAACTACAGTTAATGGAAAAATTATAACACAACCTTTGTGTGATTAAAAGACAGACCACGCTTTTTGTCCGCTTTCCCTCATCATCTCAGAATGACAAAAAACGGCGAGAAACACAAATGCTTGCTTTGCGTTTCTCGCCGCCTGCTTCTGTTCACAAGGTTATGTCAAATCCGCAGCTGCCTGCGCCTCCATGGCAAGGAATTTTTCCGAAGAAGCATCCATGGCATCGATGAGCGCTGCCTTCATGCCTTCTTTTTCCAACACAGCCACACCTGCAATGGTGGTGCCGCCGGCTGAGCAGACTGCATCACGCAGCACAGCAGGATGTTCGCCGCTTTCCAGCACCAGCGCCGCAGCGCCCAGCACCGACTGTGCTGCGAATGTGTAAGCGTCCTTAGCAGGAATGCCCAGCTTGATCGCACCTTCTGCCATGGCTTCGATGACCATGTACACAAAGGCTGGCGAAGAGCCGCTGACAGAACCTACCGCATGCATCACATCTTCACGCACAACGGCCACTTTGCCAAAGCTTTCAAAGAAGCGCGTCACAGCAGCGCGTTCTTCCTCCAACATGTTTTCAGAGAAGCAGAGCCCTGCCATACCTTGACCGATCTGCGCCGGAGTGTTTGGCATGGCACGTGCAATGCGTACGCCAGGATTGTTCACCAGGGCAGCAATGGAGGCGATGCTGTAGGCTGGTGCAATGGCCACCACGATTTGGCCTGGTACAAGCACACCGCGAATATCCAAAAGCACCTGCTTATAGATGTTTGGCTTCACCGCTAAAACAATGATTTCCGCTTCGCTCGCCAGTGCGCGGTTGGCCTCCGACACAGCCACACCGTACTCCTCTGCCAGCGCCTGCTGATGGGCCGGTGTGTTGGTATGCACCACCACACGGTCCGGCGTGGTCAGCCCTGCTTTCAAAGCACCAGCAAGCATGGCGCGGCCCATGTTGCCGCAGCCGATAAATCCAAAACTGTATTTCATATGATCGTCTTCCTTTCTCACTGACGGCCCAGCGGAATCTGCCGCCGCACCGCCTGAACCATATCCATATCGATGGTCACCACACGTGTCTCTGGCGCTGTGCCAAGGTCACAGACCACTTCTGCCCATGGATTGACCACCAAGCTGTGCCCCCAGGATACATAGCTTGCGTTCTCATCGCGCGCCGGCGCCACCCCAACGGCATAGCACTGACCATCCATGGCGCGGCCGCGGAACAACAGCTCCCAGTGGCGCGGACCCGTGGACATGTTAAACGACGCAGGATAAATGAGCAGCTGTGCGCCGGCATCGACCATGGCTGCTGCCATGTCTGCAAAACGAATGTCAAAACAGATCGCCAGCCCCACACGCCCCCATGGCGTGTCAAACACGGTCAGCGACGTGCCTGGCGACAAAACATCACTTTCTTTAAAATACTGGCCGCCTTCAATGTCGATGTCAAACAGATGCACTTTGCGGTGTTTGGCCACACAGTCGCCATTCGCATTGTACACATAACTGGTGTTGTAATACTGGCCATTGTCTTCTTCGCAGATCGAACCACCCACCAGCCAGCAGTGGTTTTCCCGAGCAGCGGCCGCCAGCATCTGCTGAGCCTCGCCGCCTTCGGCTTCGGCATAGTCGGCAAAACGTGATGTTTCATAAGGCACACAGAACATTTCCGGCAGGATAACCAATTCAGCACCTTCTTGAACAGCACGATCAATCTCCTGGCGGGCCGCCTTCAAATTGGCAGCCTTGTCGTCACCAGCAGCCAGCTGGATCAATCCCAATCGACAGTCCATCTTCGCATCCTCCTTCAAACAGATAATCAAAAACCTCGCTCATTCCACAGGAACAAACGAGGTTACACGTCAACTTTCTTCCATGATAATTGGCAAGATCATCGGACGACGACGGGTGCGTTCATACAAGAACTTCCCTGTCACATCACGCAGGGCCTGCTTGATGCTGGTCCAATCGGTGACGCCATCTTTCATGCATTGGTCGAGGGCTTTCTCGACACGCGCGCGGGCATCGGTCATCAATTCGTCGGCTTCACGCACATAGACAAAGCCGCGGGATACGAGATCCGGCCCAGCAACAACGCGCTTGTTCTTGCGATCGATGGTCACCACAACAATAAAGATCCCATCCTGTGACAGTTGACGGCGATCACGCAGCACAATGTTGCCAACATCGCCAACACCCAAACCATCGATCAGCACACGACCCGCAGGCACTTTTCCTGCTAAGCCCACACGATGCTGGGTAGCCAGCACAACGTGGCCGTTTTCTGTGACGATGATGTTTTCTGATGGGATACCAACTTCCTTTGCAAGCTTTGCATGTGACAACAGCATCCGATACTCACCATGTACAGGCATAAAATACTTTGGTTTCACAAGATTAAGCATCATCTTGAGCTCTTCGCGGGCGGCATGTCCAGAAACATGGACACGTTGGTCGGTGTTATCAATAACATCGGCACCAAGTTTGAAGAGCATGTCAATCACCTTACTGATGAGCTTTTCATTGCCTGGAATTGGGCTGGCCGAGAAAATAACCGTATCACCAGCGCCAATACGCACCTGGCGATGCTCATTCATCGCCATGCGTGACAGTGCAGCCATCGGTTCTCCTTGGCTGCCCGTGCAGAGAATCACCAGTTGGTTGTCTGGATACTGACGCATTTCATCCATCTCGATCAGGGTATTTGGTGGCACATTGATATAGCCATATTCACTTGCAACGTTGATGGTGTTGACCATGCTGCGGCCTGTAATCACCACTTTACGGCGATTGGCATGGGCAGCATTCAGCACCTGCTGCAGACGATGCACATTTGAAGCAAACGTTGCAATAATGATACGCCCTGTAATATGTGGGAACAACTTGTCAAAGGTCTCCCCAATCGACGATTCACTCATGCTGAACCCAGGACGGGTGGCATTGGTGGAATCGCTCATCATCAGGAGCACCCCTTTGGCGCTGATTTCTGCAATGCGCTGGAAATCAGTCGTGGTCCCGTCGACCGGTGTTTGGTCGAATTTAAAATCCCCCGTGTGAAAAATAATGCCCAACGGCGTGTGAATGGCAACGGCGCTTGCATCCGGAATACTATGGCAGGTCTTGATCAGTTCAACCTCCATGTGACCGATGCGAAACGGTTCGCCGTGCTTGACGACCACCAATCGTTGCTTGCCAAGGTTGCGTGCCTCCTTGAGCTTCGGTTCGAGCAGCCCGATCGTGAGGCGTGTGCCGTAAACAGGCACATGGAGTTCTCGCAAAACATACGGCAAGCCACCAATGTGGTCTTCATGACCGTGGGTGAGAACGATGCCCTTTACCTTTTCCTTGTTGGTCGTCAGATACGTGATATCCGGAATCACACAGTCTACGCCAAGCAGATCTTCCGTTGGAAAGGACATTCCTGCGTCAATGACGATGATCTCATCCTTATATTCGACGGCTGTCATATTCTTCCCAATCTCTTCAAGTCCGCCCAGTGGGATGATCTTGACGCCATCTTTTGGTTTTTGCTTAGAAATAACAATTTCCTCCTTCTTCATAGATTTGCCGATCCTATATACTCAGCTCTGTTTATTATAAACAATTTTTTCAGCGGTTGCAAGCCGCGCGGCACCGACAAAGAAAAAGCGGCAGCATCGCGAAACGATGCTGCCGCTTGTGGCAACTAATACAGGCGCTGTCCAGCGCGAATGCGCGCAATGATGTTCTGCCGCCGCAGGCGCCGCGCAGCCAGCGTGGTGATGCAAAGCGTAAGAGCCAGCACGCCCGCGCAGCAAAGAAGAATCGGCAGCAGCGGAAAATGATACGGCACAGGGAAAGCGGCGCGCACTGGCAGCGCCACAAGGTACGTCAAAAGCACACCCAGCGGCACGCCGATGAGAATGGCCCGCAGGCTGCAAAGAATGCTCTCAAGCGCAAGCATTTTCCGCAAGCCCTCCGGTGTCATGCCGATACTTTGAAGCACCGCAAATTCGCTCGAGCGCATGAGCACATTCGTGGACAAGGTGCTCACCACGTTGGTAAAGCCAATGAGCATAAGCAGCCCGCAGAAGCAGGCGAGGAAAACCAGTGCCAGCACAATGGCAATATTCATGACCTTGAAATAATCCTCGGTCGCATAGACGCGGGCGCTGTAGCCATGTTCCATATAATTGTCGCTGCTCTGATCTGGAAAATGTTCGGCAAGGACTTGCCCAGCGTAATCCATGAAGCCCTGCATGTCTGCCGGTGCTGCCTGCCAGCTGTATTGGCGCAGCGTCATCTCCGGCAGAATCAGGCGCACTGGATTGGTGTTCGGATAATAGAGCACATCCGGCACATCGCCGGCATCCAGCGCCGCGCCAATCGTCACTTCTGTGGTTGTGCCATCGGTTTCTTCGAGCTTCAGCGATTGAGGCACCTCCTTGAAAAAGACCGTGTCGGTGCTGTAGCCTTTGATGTTGAGCCGGTCGTTGTTAATGAGCAGCACACTCCCCACAGGCACCCCTGCCTGCGCACACAGCGTCTGATAATGCTGCTGGTCTAAAACAATGCACTCCACATCGAAGGCCGCTGTCGCTTGTCCATCCAATTCATAGTAGGAACGAATCTCCGGCGTCAGCGATGCGGTATCCAGCGTCACATCGTAACGTTCGTAGTCATTGCCAAAGCCAAACACATCGGTGCCGCCATCGTAACTTGCCAGCTCACTGGTGATGGCATCGCCAAGCGTGCTAGAAATTGGTGCCACATACGCAGTGTCGTCATGGGCCATGGCAGATTGATAATCGGCTGTCACAGTATAGCCATCGTCAGTCGTCATCATCGCGTTGAAAGTGCCTGCCTGATGCCAGAGAAAGCCAATGAATACAAAAAGCACCACCGCCACCGCCAGCGCTGCCACCGTGGTACGAAAAGTCTGGCGGCTGCGTGTCAATGTTTTATGAGCGAGCAAGCCCTCGGGCCCAAAGACACACATCACCAGCGCATCCATCCATTGATGGCTGCGGTGTGCGCGAATCTTTACCGCATCACGACCGCGCACACTGGCAATAGCACTCTGCTTGGCCGCTTTGCGTGCTGGCAGCCAGGCGCTGATGAGCACGGTCAGCAACGAAAGCACTATCGCCAGCAGCAGGCCCAATGGTGAAAGCACAAAGCGCAGGCGAAAAGTCATCGTTTTTAACATGATGTGGGTGAGGGCGTTCAATTCGTCAAAGAAATGGTTCGCGATGGCAATGCCGCCTGCTGTCAGCCCCAATCCCAGCAGAAGCCCAAGAGGGATGCCGATGAGCGCAAGCAGCATCGCTTCCCAAAGCATCGTTTTGCGAATTTGTGCCGGCGTTGCACCGATGCACTTCAGCGTGCCAAACTCCGCCGTGCGTGCGCTGGCGCTGACACGAAAAACATTTGAGATAACCACAATGGCCATGACCATAATCAGCACACTGAGAAATGCTGCCGGCACCACCAGTACACGCACATACATGGTGCTATACATCGTCAGTCCGCCGCCAACGCTCTCGCGGATCATTGCCGCACCGCTGGCAGCAAAATGGGTCACACAGGTAATGAGCGCCGTTGCCAGCACCACCGCCACCACCGTCCAAAAGCTCCGCAAGCGGTTGACGCGAAACTGACTCGCTGCCAAATGAAGAAAGAGACGCATTTTAACGCGCCCCCTTTCGCCGGTCTTTCAACAGCTCATCCGACAGCAGCCGCCCATCACCGAGGGTAAGCACGCGATCGGCCATGAGCGCGATCTTTTCATCGTGGGTGATGAGCAGAAGGGTTTGCCTGTAACGCCGATTGGCCAGCTGCAGCAACGCCATTACATCGCGGCTGGCACGGCTGTCCAGGTTGCCGGTCGGCTCATCGGCAAGAATAAACGCCGGATCGTTGATCAGCGCCCGTCCCAAAGACACACGCTGCTGCTGTCCGCCTGAAAGCGCACTCGGCAGATGATCGGCGCGTTCCGTGAGCCCACACATTTCCAGAATTTCGTTCAGCTTGGCTTTTTCCGGCTCGCGCTTATCGAGCAGATAGGGCAGCATGATGTTCTCCGCCGCTGTCAGCGTCGGCACCAGATTATAAAACTGAAACACCATGCCAATATTGCGGCGTCTGAAAATAGCCCGCTCGCTTTCGTTCATGTCATAGATGGCCTGATCGTCGATGAGAACACGGCCTGATGTCGGCTCATCGATGCCGCCGATCAGGTTCATGAGCGTCGATTTGCCGCTGCCAGATGCACCGACAATGGCAATGAACTCACCTTTTTCGACGCTGAAACTGACGTGGTCCAGCGCCGTCACCGCTGTCTCACCGCTGCCATAGATTTTTGTCAGGGCCTCCACTTGAAGGATTGCCATAATTCATCGCCTCCTGTTGTCTCTATGGTTGTATCATAACAAACCAATGTGACTGCTCGGTGACAGGAACAAGATGTTTTAGGCTCATTTGTAAAATTTAAGCGTAAAGGTCGCACCTTTGCCATGTCCGCCAGCGTCCACATCGATGTCACCATGCTGACCACGGACAATGGCCAGCGCCAGCGGCAGCCCAATGCCAACGCCTTTTTTATCCGAAGCGCTGGCAAAACGCACGAACAGCGAAGCCATCTCTACCCGCGACAACCCCGCCCCGGCATCACGAACTGAAAGCCATTCATAAAGCGGATTGTCACCGCAGTCCACAACGATGGTGCTGCCGGCAGGCGAGGCCTCACAGGCATTTTTTAAAAGATTCATCAAAGCCTCTACTGTCCAGCGTCGATCACAATGCAGAATGCCATCGCCGCTCAACATCACCTGCTGAGCCTGGACATCCAACAAAATCGCCAATGGCGCCAGCGCTGCATCCAACAATGCCTGTGCCGTCACTGCCTGCCGTTCAAATCGTACCGCCCCAGCGTCCAGCTTCGCCAATTTAAGCAGCGTATCGACCAACCAATCCATGCGCGCCAAACTCATGCGAATGTTTGCCAAAAATTCTTCCTGACGTTCCGGCGGCGCACCCTCAAGCAAATCAGCCATGAGCATCATCGAGGTCACCGGTGTTTTTAACTGGTGAGAAATGTTCTCCATGTACTCTGCAAACTCGGCGCGCGCAGCGTTGGCGGCATCACGCTCTGCCCCCAGCTGCGCCACAAGGGTGTGCAGATCGTTTTTCAGCAGCGACAGGGGGCCTTCCTGGTTGTCACGAAATTCCACAGGCTCACCATTGATTGCTCGGCGCAGCATGCCTGATAAGTCATTCAGCTCCTGTTTACGCATCCACACGATAGCCAAGCCCCCTCACTGTTTCAATGGTCACTGCATCCCCCAATTTTTCACGCAGCCGCTTTACGTACACGGTCAGCGTATTGTCTTCAACAAAGTTGCCATTCTGATCCCAAAGCTGGTCCAAAATCTGCGCCCGTGTCAGCAGCTGTCCGCGATGCATCGCAAAAATCAGGCAGAGCCGATACTCCAGCGCCGTCAGCGCCACGTCCTGGCCAGCCACCGTAACCCGACCCGACGCCGTATCGATGCGCGCCTTGCCCATGCTCAATACCGATTCCTCATGCGGCAACGCCCGTCGCACACGCGCCAGCAATTCACGCAAACGAAATGGCTTGGTCACATAATCGGCTGCCCCCTGATCGAGCGCACGCACAATGCGCTCTTCCTCGTCCATCACGGTGAGAAAAATCACCTGTACCCCACGGGCCAGCGCCGCTTCGCCAACTGTGAAGCCATCACCATCAGGCAGCTGCATATCAACAATTGCCAAGTCGAGTGCTTTTTCGTTCAACATTGTCTGCGCCATGGCCACAGTTCCAGCATGACACACGCCGTAGCCGGCTTGCTCAAGCGCAAATACCAGCCCTGATGCAATCACAGCATCGTCCTCCACCAACAAAAGGTCCATTGGCTCGCCTCCCTGTTATAAAAATAGCGACTGCCACAAATGACAGTCGCTTTGCTTTTCATTAAAGCACCTTCGCCAGGAAATCCTGGGTACGTGGTTCTTTTGGATTGTTAAAGATTTCTTCCGGCGTTCCCTGTTCCATGATGTAACCCTGGTCCATGAAAAATACGCGGTCACATACTTCACGCGCAAAGCCCATTTCGTGGGTAACGATCAACATGGTCATGCCAGTTTCGGTCAACTGACGGATAACCGCCAATACTTCGCCGACCATTTCCGGGTCGAGAGCTGATGTTGGTTCATCAAACAACATAATTTTTGGATGCATGGCCAACGCACGGGCAATGGCTACACGCTGCTGCTGACCACCAGAAAGTGCCGCTGGATAGCTGTCGGCCTTGTCCAGCAGGCCAACACGCTGCAGCAATTCACGTGCGGTTTTCTCTGCTTCTTCTTGAGCAATGCCCTTGACATTGATTGGCGCGAGGGTAATGTTTTCCAGCACTGTTTTATGAGGGAAGAGATTAAAACGCTGGAACACCATACCGAGATTTTCACGCATTTTGTTGATGTCCGTTTTTGGATCGGTGATCTCCTGGCCATCAATGATAATATGCCCGCTGGTTGGTTCTTCAAGCAGATTGATGCAGCGCAGGAAGGTACTCTTACCAGAACCGGATGGCCCGATGATGGAAACGATTTCTCCATCTTTGATGGTTTCGGTGATGCCTTTAAGAACTTCCAGTTCACCGAAGGATTTGTGTAAGTCTTTGATTTCGATCATTGTTCAATAACCTCCTAATGATCAGCGCTTGTCCGTCTGCAGACGGCGTTCATACCAGTTGATGATGCGCGTAAAGGTCAATGTTAATACAAGATAAACCAAGGCAACGGCAACATAGGTTGGGAACGGTTCAAAATGAACCGAAGTATAAATCTGCCCACGCTTCATGATTTCTGACAAGCCAATGGCTGCCAACAGAGACGTATCCTTCAGCAGCATGACAAATTCGTTACCCAGTGGTGGGATGACAAGCTTGAACGCCTGTGGCAAAATAACCAGGCGCATGGCCTGTTTGTGGGTCATGCCAAGAGAGCGTGCAGCTTCCACCTGTCCCTTATCGACGCCTTGAATCCCAGCGCGGAAAATTTCGGCCACATACGCCCCACTGTTCAGTGACAGCACCACAATCCCTGTAACGAGCAGTGGGAAACTGAACTTACCATTAAAGAACAGTTCTGCAATGATGCTCGCCACACCAAAATGCCATAAGAAAATCTGTACATAAAGTGGTGTACCGCGAAGCGCTTCAATATAAACATTCGCGATCACTTTAAGCACGCGATTGCGCCCCATCTTCATCAACGCCATAAGCAGACCAATAATGATCCCAAAGAACACACCACAGACCGTGAGGAACAGGGTGGTCCCAGCGCCTGGAATCAGCTTAGGCAGCACATCAAAAAATGCTGTAAAAAAATCGCCCATTTTATCCTCCTTTAGGGAATAAACGCAAAGAATGAGATGCAGTCATGGCTGCATCTCATTCTTATCTTACCTGTTACAAATATTATTCAGCGCCGCTCATGATGTCAGCAACGGCATCTTTTGCACTGCCATCCTTCACAGATTCTGGAACATCAAGTTCATACTTCGCGCAAAGTTCGTCAAACTTACCATTTTCGATGACATTTGCAAGACCAGCATTGATCTTATCCAGAAGAGCCTGATTGTCTTCATCAACAACAATGCCATAGTAATCAGAAGCATATGGTTCGCCGGTGAGCTTTACTTCATCAGCATGATCCTTCAGATAGGACTGTGCAACTGGGATGTCGATGATGATGGCATCGCAGCCGCCAGTCAGCAGATCCTGCACGCAGGTGTTATAGTTGTCAAGCAGTTTGGCAGTTGCGGTACCAGCTTCTTCAAGAGCGGTTGCTTCATCGGCGCCAGTGGTACCGATCTGAGCAGCAACGGTCTTGCCCTGAAGATCATCAGCGCCGGTGATGTCGCTGTCAGCTGCGACCATGATGCCAAGAGAAGCATCCATGTATGGGTCAGAGAACAGAACATTGTTGCGCTTTGGATCAAAGCTCATGCCTGCAGCAATGGCATCAATCTGACCAGTGGTCAATGCACCAATCAGCGCGTCAAATTCCATGGACTTGAATTCCACATCGAAGCCCTGATCTTCACCGATGGCCTGCATCAGGTCAAGGTCAAAGCCGGTCATGTTGCCTTCGTCATCCTGATATTCGAATGGAGCGAAGGTTGGGTTGGTCCCTACAACGACCACGTTAGAAGATTCGCTGGAGGCACTGCCTTCAGCAGCTGCACTGTTAGAAGCAGCATCGTTGCTGCCGCCGCCACAGCCAGCCAACAGCGTAACAGCCATAGCAGCTGTCAACAACATTGCTATCCATTTTTTGTTTTTCATGATATCTCTTCTCCTCTTATATGTGATAGATAAAACATATACAGTTATTATAGAGCGACGTGTATATTTTTTCAATCACTTTCTGACCATTCTCAGGATAATTTAGGGCTTTTTCCCGCTTTATAACAAGCTATTAGCAATGTCTATGCATAAAACACTGCATACCATGCATGTCAACGCAGGGCGCTTGCCAACGTCACGCTCTGCACCTGCTTGGCGCCGGCACGGCGCAACGCACGCGCACAAGCGAGCAGCGTGCTGCCAGTGGTCATGACGTCATCCACAAGAAGCACACACTGACCACGCAGCTGCGCTTGCACCTTCTCCGGCACAGAAAACGCCTGAGCCACGTTTTGCATACGCTCAGCTTTCGACAGTCCAACCTGGTGACGCGTGTTGACCACGCGCAGCAGCCAGTCGTCGTGCAGCGGCAGCTGCCAAACACGGCTCAGTTCACGCGCCAAGAGCAGGCTTTGATTGTAGCCCCGCTCGCGCAAGCGCGCCTTATGCAGCGGCACAGGAATAACAGCATCGACCAGCGGCGCCGGCCAATGTGCAGCGAGCGCGCCAAAACCTTCCGCCCGCCAAGGTTCGCCATGATATTTAAAGCGCAGAATGGCCTCGCGTACCGTATCAGTATAAGGAAGAAAAGCAGTATTGCCCACGTAATACGCTGGCCAATCGCGACAGGTGTCGCAAACCGGCGCCCGCGAGCCAAAATGCCCACAGCGCCGGCACTGACCTTCAAGTTCAGCAAACCGCCGCCAACGCATCAAACACGCCTCGCAAATGGTCAGCGTTTCTGTTCGCTTTTCACAGAGCACACACATGCTGGGATTTGGAAAAATCAAATTCAACAGCGCTCTCCACATAAGCAGCTCCCCCTTCACCATGCAACGACCACCATTGCATTTAGCGTAAACCACAGTCCTCCATCTTGCAAGGAAATTCAAGAAAGCGTATAATTATTTTATTCTAGGATTACCACAAGGAGGAAACCCATGCCTACATTGACAGAAAAAATTCTCGCTGCCCACCTCACCGATGGTGAAATGAAACCGGGCAACGAAATCGGATTACGCATCGATCAGACCCTCACCCAGGATTCTACCGGTACCATGGCGTACCTGGAACTGGAAGCGATGGGCATTGACCGCGTAAAAACAGAACGTTCTGTGGCTTACATCGATCACAACATGCTGCAGAGCGGTCCTGAAAACTTTGATGACCACCTGTTCATCCAGAGTGCCGCTGAAAACTTCGGCATCACCTATAGCCGCCCAGGTAACGGTATCTGCCATCAGGTGCATCTCGAAAACTTCGGCATCCCTGGCAAAACCCTCATCGGCTCTGACAGCCACACCCCTACTGGCGGCGGCCTTGGCATGATCGCTATTGGCGCCGGCGGTGTTGACGTTGCCGCTGCTATGGCCGGCCGCAGCTATTACATCACCTGCCCAGACGTTATCGAAGTACGCCTGACCGGCAAACTGCGCACCGGTGTATCTGCAAAAGACATCATTCTTTATGTTCTGCAGCAGGAAACTGTTAAAGGCGGCGTCAACAAAGTGTATGAATATACCGGCGACGGTGTAGCCACCCTCTCCGTTCCTGAACGTGCAACCATCACCAACATGGGTGCAGAACTTGGTGCAACCTGCTCCATCTTCCCTAGCGATGAAAACACCAAGGTGTACATGGATTCCATGGGCCGTGGCGATCAATGGGTGCCACTGGCTGCTGACGATGATGCTGTTTACTTCAAGACCATCAACGTGGATCTTTCCACTTTGGAACCAATGACCGCCTGCCCACACAGCCCAGACAAGGTTGTTACCGTTGAAAGCCTTGCTGGCATGAAGATCAACCAGGTTGCCATTGGCAGCTGCACCAACTCCTCTTACCTGGATCTGGCACGCTGCGCGGCCATCCTCAAAGGTCAGAAAGTTGCTGAAAACGTCAGCCTTGTTATTTCTCCAGGGTCCCGCACCATCCTCAAGCAGATGGCTTCCGATGGCATTCTTTCCATCTTCCTCGAAGCCGGCGCCCGCATCCTCGAATGCGGCTGCGGTCCTTGCATCGGCATGGGCCAGGCACCTAACACCGATGGTATCAGCCTGCGTACCTTCAACCGCAACTTCTTTGGCCGCAGCGGCACCAAGAGCGCTCAGGTTTATCTCGTCAGCCCTGAAACTGCAGCCATCTCTGCCATCACTGGCGTATTGACCAGCCCTGCCGGCGACACCCGCCTGGAAGGCATTCAGGTGCCTGAACGCTATGACCGTGACGATCATCTCTTTATCTTCCCTAGCGATGAAAAGATCGGCCACACCCCATTGGTCAAAGGGCCAAACATCAAGGGCGTGCCACTGGGCGAACCTGTTCCTGAAACCTTCACCGGCAAAGTTGCCGCTTATTTGGAAGACAACATCACCACCGACCATATCATGCCTTCCAACGCCAAACTGCTGCCATTCCGTTCCAACATTCCTCATCTGGCAAACTTCTGCCTCACCCCATCCGATGCAGATTTCCCAAGCCGCTGCCAGGACATGCAAGACACGGAATACGCACCAGTCATCGTTGCTGGTGACAACTATGGCCAGGGTTCCAGCCGTGAACACGCAGCCCTTGCACCACTCTATCTCGGTGTTAAGGCTGTTATTGCCAAGAGCTTTGCACGTATCCACAAAGCAAACCTCATCAACAACGCCATCCTGCCACTGACCTTCAAGAATCCAGCCGACTACGACGACTTCAACCTCGGCGATGTGCTCAGCTTCTCTGATCTGCCAGCACAGGTCAAGGCACGCAGCGTAACCGTGAAGAACGAAACCACCGGCAAAACCTACGAACTCGCCCTCGAACTTGGCGAACGTCAGGAACGCCTCCTGCTCGAAGGTGGTCTTCTCACTTCCATCAAGCACGGCAAATAATTCATCCTCACAAGAGCTGTCGCATCAGTGACAGCTCTTTTTTATGAGCAACAGCCAGCGCTCTTATCGATAAACTTCGGTAAAAGCGCTGGCTGTTTTTTTTATTTCGCCTATCTTTTTTCCATTCTCGATTGTTATGATAAGTAGAGCGCGATCTTCAATCGCTTGCCAAAACGTTTTGACTGCTCAGGTGAAAGGAGGGCATCGTGGACACTGATTTTCTCACCATCCGAAAAATGAAACAAGGCGACGAAGCAGCGCTGGACGCGTTTGTGCGCAAGTATTACGGCGACATTCTCAAATATTGCACCTTCCACAGCAGCGACCAGCGCGAGGCCGAGGACCTGACCCAGGAAACCTTTGTCCGCTTTTTCGCCAAGCTCTCCGAATACCGCTACCAAGGAAAAACCAAAAACTATCTTTACACCATCGCCGCCAATCTCTGCCGCAATCAGTGGAAGAAGCAGCAGCCGCTGCCCACAGACGATGCAGAGCTTGCCAGCCATCTGACCGATACCAGTCAGGAGGAAAGCACCACCACGCACCTGCTTCTGGAGTGGGCGCTGGAGCAGCTGCCTGCAGAGCAGCGCGAGGTGATCATCCTGCATTACTACCAGGGACTGAAACTGTGTGAGATTGCTGACGTGCTTGAAATCGGCCTGCCGCTGGTGAAATACCGCCTGCGCCAGGCAAAATTCCAGCTCAGCGAACAACTTGGAAAGGAGGCCGCCAACCATGACACTTGATGAACAGCTCAAAAACGATGCCCAAGGCTTTGCACCAACGGTGGAGGAAGCACACATTTCTGCCACAATCGCCGCGGCACGCGCCAGTTTCATCCAGGCAGAAGCCGAAACACCGCTGCCATTCCACAGCTTTCTGCGCACACAGCTGCAGCTGATTCAGAAGCGCTGGTGGCTGGCACAAGGCGCACTGCTGCTAGCGCTGGCGCTGGCACTGCCCAGCCTGAATACCTTCGCACTCTGCCGCAGCCTGGCTGTTGCAGCAGCGCTTTTTGTGATTCTGCTGGTGCCTGAATGTGCCAAAAATCGCACCTATGACTGCCTGGAAATTGAATGCACCACCTACTATTCGCTGCGCCACATTTACGCGGCGCGGCTGCTGCTTTTTGGTTTGGTGGATATTGTCCTGATCACAGGCTTTTGCTGTGCAGCGGCCTGGGTCTATGCGCTCCCATTGGTGACGCTGCTGACCCAGTTTCTGCTGCCGCTGACAGTCACCGCCGGCCTCTGCTTTGCCATTCTCGCAGACAGGCGCGGCAATGGCCCCTTCGCCATTCTTACCTGTCTGCTGACCAGCGGCGCCTGGTGGCTGCTGCTGCTTAACGACCGCCTCTATCAGGCGATTACCATGCCAATATGGCTGACGTTGTTTGTCGCCAGTCTGGCTTTTCTTGTAGTTGTCATCCATCGCTGGATGACGGCATCGACCAAACAATGGGAGGGATCCTTACATGGAACTCTGTATGACTGATCTTACAAAACGCTTCGGTGATTTCACCGCTGTTGACGGCGTCACGCTGACCATGACCACCGGCGTCTATGGTCTGCTCGGCCTCAACGGCGCCGGCAAAACCACGCTCATGCGCATGCTTTGCACCCTACTGACGCCCACGCGTGGACAAATCACCTTCGATGGGCAGGACATTTTCAAGATGGCCGCGTCCTATCGCAGCCTGCTCGGCTATCTGCCGCAGGAATTTGGCTTCTACCCAGACTTCACCGTTTATGACTACCTGCTCTACATCGCTGCTATCAAGGGCATGCGCCCAGCGGTGGCCAAGGAACGCGTACATACCCTGCTGCACCAAGTTGGCCTGGACAACGCCGCCAAACGCAAGATGAAAAAACTCTCCGGCGGCATGAAACGGCGCGCCGGCATTGCGCAGGCCATGCTCAACGACCCGCGCATCCTCATCCTTGATGAGCCAACGGCGGGCCTCGACCCAAACGAACGCATTCGTTTCCGCAACCTCATCAGCGAGCTCTCAGAAAACCGCCTGGTGCTGCTGTCGACCCATATCGTCAGCGATGTGGAGTACACCTGCGGCGAGATCTGGCTCATGAACGCCGGGCGCATCGTCGAACAAGGCAGCGCCGAAGACCTGATCCGTTCAATGCGCGACCAGGTGTGGCGGCTCACAGTGCCGCGCAGCGAGGTCGCCTCCTATGTGGCCCGCTTCAAGGTGGCGAACATCAAAGCAGGCCACGACAGCGCCGAGCTGCGCATTGTGTCTCCGGTGAAGCCTAGTCCTGATGCCATGCTTGAAACAGCAACGCTTGAAGATGTCTTTCTCTACTATTTTGGCGAAGCAGGAGGTGACGACCATGGGACGTTATGAATGGAAAAAAATATTCAGCCGCACCGGCGGCAAGATTGCCCTGCTCGTTTTGGTCATTGGCGTGGCGGTCATCTGCTACGCAGCCACCCTCTACGTCTCCTACACAGACAGCAACGGCGATTCCCTCAGTGGCCCGGCAGCAGCCCGCGCCCTGCGCGACGCCCAGGAAGAATGGCGCGGCCCCATCGATGACGCCATGCTGCGCAAAGCCATCACTGTCAACCAATCCATCGTCACTTCCGACGACTACCAATCCGACGACGTGCAGCGTCAAAACGCCGCCTACTCCCGCACCCAAGGCTACGAAACGATCCGCAGCCTGATTGCACAGACCTTTGGCGGCTTCAACAACTACGACTATTTTCTCGTCAACACCGTCAGTGCCGATGACGTTGGCCATCTTTATGAACGCCGCGTGGAAAATCTTGAAGAATGGTTCTCCAAGCCTGAGGTTAACTTCTCGGCCGCTGAACAGGCCTACCTCATCGAGCATTACGAAGCGCTGGATACGCCCCTGATCAACAGTTATAAAGAAGGTTGGGACACGATCATTTACTACGCACCCACTCTGATTCTCTTTTTGCTGTTCGTCATGATCTTCCTTGTCTCTGGCATCTTTCCCTGCGAAGGCCGCTGGAAAGCCGACGCCATCTTTTTCTCCAGCCAATTGGGCCGCAGCAAGGCGGTGCGTGCCAAGATTGCCGCCGGTCTGTCGATTGTGACGCTGCTTTACTGGCTCGCCATCGGGTTCTACACAGCGGTATTGTTGCTTCTGCTCGGCACCGACGGTGCCCAGTGCGCCTACCAGCTGCTGAAATGGGAAGCCTTTTACAACGTCACCATCGGGCAGGCTTATCTCCTTACCATCGTTGGCGGCTATCTTGGTATCCTCTTTCTCTCGCTGCTCACCATGTTTGTGAGTGCTGTCAGCAGATCACAGGTCATGGGCATCATCGTGCCCTATGCGCTCGTGCTTGCTGCCAACTTTCTCAAAAGCCTGCTGTCCAGCTGGGAAGTGCTGCCAAGCCTCCTCGGCCTGCTGCCAGACCAACTCTTGCAGCTTGGCCAGGTGCTGGACGATTTCAACCTCTACAATGTGTTCGGACACATCACTGGATCTGTGCCCATTCTCTTCGTGCTTTACGGCGTCCTTTCTCTCCTGCTTCTGCCGCTTATGTACCATGTCTATCGCAAAACCACGGTGCGCTGACGCAAACAGCCCTCGCTCATCAAAAGCGAGGGCTGTTTTTATAATCATTTTTTGCCAATCAACAACTTGGCGCCATTCATGCGCATAAGCATCGCTTTGCCTCGGCTTGTAAAGAGTCCGTTCGTCGTCTCAAGCAACTGCACCTCTTCATAGCCAAGCGCACGCAGCTGCGCCGCAAAAGCATCCATGTCACCATACTTACTGCGCGGCATGATGTCATGAATGACAAAGACACCACCTTTTTTCAAAACACGCAGCGTTTCCAGGAGCAGCGCCTGATGGTCTGCCGCAGGAATATTGTGGTACACGAAATTGCTGGTCACCGCATCAAAGGATTCATCTGGAAAATCCAGCTGTCGCGCATCACCAGCGCAAAACGTCACATTGTCAACGCCTTCGAGGTGCGCGTTGTTCTCACAAACCTCGCGGCTGTAAGCATAGTTTTTGCCCCAAAGGTCCACGCCCACCATTCGTGCCTGGGGATTCTGTTTCGCGCAGGCGATGGTCAATGCGCCGCTGCCACAGCCGACATCCAATCCGCAGCCACCATCGGGCAGCTTAACCTGAGCGCTGACACCGTTCAAAATGCGCCGCGCCACGCCCTTCTCATTTCTGTATGAAAAAGCATGGGTCAGCAAGGCCGCCCATGTAGTCAATGCCGTCATCACCAGCATTGCCACTCCGGCAACAATGGAACACCGCTTTCCTACGCCCTGTTTTCGCTGCTTTTTTAAAGCACTTGCCAAGGCAGCGGCACACACGCTGCAGCCAGCCACCCCCATAGGGCACAGCCATTCTGGCAGCCAATTTTTATAATCTGCTTGCTGTTTCATCTTTCATCTCGCCTTTTTATGAAAATAAGCCAACGATACCATTGATATGCTCAGTGTAGCACGCAGAAAACATGGCAGCAAGACACGCGCTCACCATTTTTGCGCAACAGCGCAGCCTTCTTCCTGTGCCAGCTCTCTGTGCACCTGCACAGCCATCACAACGGTAACCACAGCCGTCAGCACATCAGCCAGCGGCTGCGCATAAAGAATGCCTGCCACGCCCCAACACAGCGGTAAAAGTACAATCACTGGCAGAAAACAGATACCCTGTCGGCACGCACCGAGGAAAAGCCCCGCCCGCCCTTTGCCAAGCGCCAAAAGCAACGACGCATAAACCGTATGAAAACCAAAGAGCATGAACGACAAACCATTCGCCGCCAGCGACGCTGCACCCACTGTCTGCATAGCGGCCTGCCCCTTGGCAAAAACAGCCATGATCTGTGGTGCCAGCGCTGCCGCCGTCAAACCAGCCAGCACACAAAAACCGCTGGACCACAGGAGTGCCGTTCGAATGGCTGCCCGCAGACGCGCAAAATCTCTGGCGCCATAGCTGAAGCCGGCGACAGCCTGAAACCCTTTCAAAAAACCGAACACCACCAGCGTTCCCATGGCCGCAATGCGTGTGACTGCGCCCATCCCTGCAATCACAGCATCACCATAAGGATTCGCGGCGCGATTGATCAACGCCACTGACAAACTGGTCAAAAGCTGAAACACCAGCGTCGGCACGCCGATCTTTAAAATTTCTGCCATGATGCGGCGGCTTGGTGAAAAATATGTGATACCGAAGGAAAACGCACTCTTTCCACGAAGAACGTACCACAAATACACCAGTGTCGATGCCAACTGCGACACAGCGGTGGCGATGGCAGCACCTGCTACGCCCCACCCCAGGCCATAAATGCACAGCGGGTCCAGGCCAATGTTCAGCACCGCCCCCAAAAGCATGGCACACATGGTGATCTTTGCAGCGCCTTCACTGCTCACAACATTGTTCATCGTCACATTAAATACATTGAAAAGGCAGGAAATCACATAAATGCGCGCATAAGTCAGTGCGTACGGCAGAATCGTCGCCGTGGCACCCAGTGATGATAAGAGCGGTGCCAGAAAAAATGTCGCCAATGCGATCACCACAGCACCCAACAGCACACTGCTGAACAACGCCGTGCTGGCGACCTGGTTGGCCAGCGCCCGATCGCCGCGCCCCAAAAGCCGCGACAAAAACGACGCCGCACCATTGCCAAACATCAGCCCCAGGCCCACAACAACCTGCCCCAACGGAAAGGTGACAGAGACAGCCGCCAACGGCGCCGCGCCCAGCCCACTCACAAAATACGCATCGACCAGATTGTACAGTGCATTGATGAGCATACCAATCATGATCGGTATGCCAAGCGCCAGCAACGCCTGTGATACCGGCGCATGGCTCAAAAGATCCAGTTTGCTTGTCTGTTTGTTCATCATGGTTCTCCTTTCGTCCAAGACACTACTATAAATTATAGTATAGCTATACGCCGCACATCATACTATATTTTATAGTAATCTGTCAAGATCGCTTGTATTCATGCTGAGTGCAACAAACGATTCTATAAAAAAACCGCAGAAGCCATTAAACTTCTGCGGTTCTTTATGATTCATTACCAGCTCACGCCAGTGATCAGTTTTCTGTTGACGCATCACTCTGATTAAACAGAGGTGCCAACACATCCGCGTGGTCTTCAAAGATCGTCAGCAGCGTTTTGTCCCAATGCCGTGCGTCTTTTTCAGAACTGCCAAATACATAGTCCTCCTGTCCATAGTCAATGGCATCAAATCCCGGCACGGCCTTGCTGGCACCTTTTGTGCGATAGGCAACAGCATCCGCCAATGAAAACGAAACATCTTCCAGGTCATCATCATTTACCCAGCTGCTTATATCGGTGCCGGTTGCTTCAGAAGCCGATCCATTTGCTGTCTGTGGTGTTGCATCAGGCGTTTCAATCTCGTTGCCTTCTGCATATTCGCCAACCATCTGATCAACATACAAGCTGAAAGATTCACTGAAAATTTCCGATGGCACATGACCACCATCCCATTGCCATTCAACATCGGCGTCAATGCCTGCGTTCAACATGGCAATTTCCAAATTCAGCGATGAAAACAAAGACATATCCCCTTCTGAAGCGCCCATCACCATTCTGACCCAAGTTGGCTTTTCTGTGTCGTCATCACCAATGTATTGCAATGGATCATACAGATCTACAATGTTGTTGCCATATTCATCACCTGCTTCAATTTCTTCAATATCAGCAGTATAGGCATCAACCATCTCATCATAGGTTGCATAGTTGGACGAATCTACACCGCTGCCAGCAGCCTGTGTGGTGCCAGCATCCGGTGTGCCAACAGTCATCGTATCGCCTGCACTGTTGGCAGCAATATCTGCATTGGCAATGCCCTGACCGTCGTCAGGTTTGTCGCCTGGGGCACCGCCGCCTGGCATACCTCCTTCAGGCAAGGCTCCACCTGGCATACCACCGCCAGGCCCATTGCTGGCGCCTTTTGCATAACGGCCTTCAATAAAAGCCGTTGCTTTGTCTTCGCTGCTCATCGCCGCCACCTCATCATCGCTGAGTGCATTGCCATCAGCATCGAACCAGGTCCAATCGTCGGCATAGTCAAGATTGTCCAGGTACCACTGCAGATTTGACTGAAATTCAGCCAGGTAGAGATCCAAATAAGTGCCATGATAACCGTTGGTTTCCGGATAGCTGTCCGGATCATAATCGATGGTAAGTGCAATCTCATCATCCTTGTCACCATCATTATTGAGATCAAATCCCACATCTGCCTCTTCCACTGTCAGATTCTGATCGTTGATATAATCCATATACGCTTCAGACAGATAGCTGGCAAGTTGTTCTTGGAATGGGGTGCCAAATTCATAAGTGGTATCCATGTAGTATTCAAATGCCAGCGCCATGTCTGCTTCAGACAACGATGTGATTGGACTGTAAGCGATGCATCCCCAGGCGCCATCGGAAATGTCGTACTCACTGCCATCAATGGTCACCGTCGTTGTATAGCCCCCATCGGACAACGCATAGACGCCAACCGCCCCACAGGCAATTTCATACTCATAAAAGTCTGGATTGTTTGAGGTCGCTGCAAACATTGTCGCGTGAGCACCGCCGCCAGAACCACCTGTTGAAACAAAACGATTTACATTTCCCGGCAAATTGCCCAGCAGAATGTTATACTTTACATAACGCGCTGCATTTTTCTGGTCAACCAGGCAGCATGGTGCATCGCCAGTATAGGTCACTGTGCCTGATTCGTCTTCAATGGTATCCTGTTTGCCGCGATTGCCGCAGCTAACATTGATATAGCCCTCGGCCGCATAGGTGGTCGCTGCCAAAGTGTTTGTGCTGGAACTATAGCCAGCCGCACCAGTGTTCAATATGACGGGAGCGCTGTCTGCCGTATACACCTGACCGTTGGTACTAGTGACTTCCGCCTCGTGATCAATAACCAGAGCACCTTTGACCGCCTCGCTATAGGTATCTGCCGTGATGTCTTCATCACCGTCGCCATTGGTATCAATGCCTGTCACGTATGCGCCCGGCACACAGACGGATACCCCCTGCTCATCAGGCAGCTCTGGATAAGCCACTGCAGAAACAATGGACATTACCCAGGCATCGGCTTCGGCTTCGTATGTCCATTCCTGGTCTGCATTGTTGGCAAGATTTAAAGTGTCTTCAATGTAATTTTTTTCTTCTAAATCGGCCACACTGGCTGTCGCTGTCTGATCGTCTTCACTGCTTGTACAAGCGCAGCAAGCAAACAACAGAGCAAACACCATCAGCATCGCCATAATTTTTTTGAGTACTTTCATGACTGTCCTCCTATCTTTCAATGCTGCCATTGTAGCGAAGAAAGATTGAACAAATATTGAAGGCAGGTCATGATTTTGCAAGCGGCAGCTGAACGGTACATATCACCTTGCCATCGCGGCATTGCAATTGGATCTGTCCCTTATGCGCCACAACAATGGCTTTTGCAATGGCCAGTCCCAGTCCATAGTGCGCCCCTGTCTCATGACGTGCCGCATCGAGCCGATAAAATCGTTCAAATAGTCGCGTGCATTGCGCTTCCGGAATGGGCGCACCGCCATTGATCACCGTAAGCTGTGCAAGATTGTGTGCTGCCTGAAGCGTCAGTACGACTTCCTGCTCGCCTTGAGCATGATCAATGGCATTGTCCACAATAATTGACACCAGCTGTTTCAAGGAACCCTCCTCACCATTGATGAAAAGATCTTCCTGAATGCGGCAGTTCAACACCAGCCCTTTTTCAAAGGCAACACTTTCAAAAGGCAGCGCTTCCCCTTGAACCAAGCGGCTAAAATTCAATCGCTTCATTGCCGCTGGCCTATTTTCAGCTCGAGCCAGCGCCAACAGTTGTGCAACCAGCTGACCCATCTTTTCATTTTCATAGCAGATATTAGACAACCAAGGATTATCAGCGCCAATCTCTCGCGCCAAAAGCTCTGCATTGGCACCAATCACCGAAACAGGGGTTTTCAGCTCATGACCAGCATCGGAAATAAATTGTTTTTGACGACGGTCGCTGTCTTCCAGCGGTTTAACAATCTTACCCGCCAGATAAACAGCAACAAAGAACAACACCACCATCATCAATCCGCCAAACATGATGGTATTACGAAACAGCGTCGTCATGCTCTGCTGCATGAGTGTATTGTCCATAAATGCCACCAATGTATACCCCTCTTTGTCAGCAGTGGTATATAGAAGATGCGCCATCTCTCCCTGCTGTTTGCCGCTGGCAAGAATTGTTTCCGCATAGCCTTGCAGCGCAGCATCATCATACACGCTCCCATCGTCATTATCCATGGCCAGAACAGCGCCATCATCCGAAATGGCGACAGAGTAAAAGGTGGCTAAATGAAACGCAGCATTCTTTTCCGAATGTGTCATTTCAGGCGGACCATTGAGCGTTTCGCTCTCAATCATCGGCTCATCCCCAGGCTGTCTGTCAAGCGAAAACAGTTCGGCATAACGGGCCAGCATGTCTCTGTTCGATGCCGCAACCTCTGCATAACTGGAAGTATAGATGACCGCAAGGGTGGCAATAAACAGCAATGCCAAAACAGCCATGATCGCAGCCACAATCTTCCGTTTTGATTGTTTAAACATCTTCCATCCTCAATTCATAGCCCAATCCACGTACCGCTTTAATCATCGTCTTTGCGCCAACGTAATTCAGCTTTTTACGCGTGAACGACATATACACCTCTACATTGTTGTATTCCGCCTCGCTGTTCATGCCCCAAATCTTTACAGCAAACTGCTCACGACTCAACACCTGCCCTTGATTGATCATCAAATATTCAAGGATATGGTATTCTTTTTCACTCAATCGGACACTTTGCCCATTCGATGTACAAGACAGCGTAAATGTATGGCTGTCAAGGCTAATGTCACCAAAATGCAACATACCATCTGACATTTTAAAGGTGCGTCGGATGAGTGCACGCAACCGTGCCAAAAGTTCTTGGGTCATAAACGGCTTCGTCAAATAATCATCGGCACCGCTGTCCAACCCTGTGACCTTATCATCCACGTCATCTTTTGCCGTCAGCATTAAAATTGGTGTCTGGATGCCTTTCGCCCGTGCTGTTCGTGCAATCGTAAAGCCATCCATTCCCGGCAGCATCACATCCAACACAATGGCATCATAAACGCCACTTTCCACAGCTGCTAAGGCGTCGTTCCCTTCTGCACAATACTCCACGGCATACTTTTCCTGGCGCAGCAGCTCACAAAGCGCTTGCGCCATTCGCGCCTCATCTTCAACCAACAAAATTTTCATCATTATCCCTCCAACTTATCATTGTATACTGAGAAATTGAAAAAAGATTGAAATCTGGCTCTTTTGCAGATGTTTCTCAGCCAACTTGACAAATATTCTTGTTCCTCATACTATAAAAAACACAAACAACACATGCACAGGAAGGAGCGCATTATGGCAACCATCGATCTCGTCGTGCTGGGCATGCTGAAAAAAGAACCGCTCAGCGCCTACGACATTCAAAAACGCGTCGACTACCGCAACATCTCCCGCTGGGTGAAGATCAGTACACCTTCCATTTATAAAAAGGTTCTCCAACTTGAAAAGAAAGGCCTGATCTCTGGCACCACCGTCAAAGAAGGGAAAATGCCTGAGAAAGTCGTCTACACACTGACCGCAGCTGGTCATGAAGCGTTTGAGCAATTGATGGCCGACATCGCATCACAGCCCATCCGCTTCTTTTTAGACTTCAACGCCGTCATCGTCAATCTCGACGCCCTTCCAGCGGACAAACAGCGCGCCTGCATCGCCGATATTGAACAAAACATTGCCGTTCTTAAGGCCTATCTTCTGGACAATCTTGCTGAAAAAGAGCCACTTCCCGACATTCCAGCCACGGGCATCGCCGTTCTTAAACAACAGCTGGCACTTGCAGAAACCATCGAAGAATGGCTCACCTCGTTGAAAGGAACCCAGTTTTCACAGTAAACCAAACATGCTTTGTCTGCATACTATGGTTACCCCTCGGTGACTAAGGCACAATATTGTGCGTACTTCACAGTTATTTTCTGTACGTTTATACTAAACGTACAGAACAACACAACGAAGCGTAGACCACCAAGGAGGAATTACAATGACCATCTCTACTCATTCATTCGCAGGCGAAGCAAAACTTAAAGAACATGCTCAATCTTTTTCCAGAAGGGTTGAACAGATCAACGATCAAGTCTGGTTCTTTACTGGATTTGGTGGCTCTAATATGATCGCTGTTGTAGGCGATGACAGCTGCGTGCTGATCGATAGCCTAAACGGCAAAGAAGTCGCTGAAGATGCCCTTGTCGAACTGAGAAAAATTACCGATAAGCCTGTAAACACCATCATCTATACCCACACCCACTTTGACCATACATCAGGTGCTGGTGTGTTTGCCAACGAAAGCACCGAAATCATCGCCCATTCTTACAAAACAGCGGTCTATGGGCACAGCAATCTGATAAAAAACATCAGTCAGCAGAGAGGCAAACGTCAATTTGGGCCAACACTCACTCAAGAAGAAAATATTTGTGTAGGCATTGGCATTTGGAACAATCCTTTCAGCACCCGCGCCCTGTTGGCGCCAAACAAGCTCATTGACGGAGAAAAAACCATACTTGAACGTGCCGGCATCGAATTTCATCTGATCGCTGCACCAGGCGAAACCGACGACCAGCTCTTTGTCTGGCTGCCTGCTTTCAACATTCTTTGCTGCGGTGACAATTACTATGAATCTTGGCCAAATCTCTATGCCATTCGAGGCAGCCAATACCGTGACATCAGTGCCTGGATCGACGCTCTCGACAATATGTCAAACTATCCCGCCGAAATTCTGCTGCCGGGACACACCGCCGTCGTTCGTGGCAAAGACACCATTCATGACGTCTTAACCAATTATCGAAATGCCATTTCATGGGTGCTCACTGAAACACTAAAAGGCATGGATCAAGGATTGACACCAGATGAACTGGTAGAGAAAGTCGTTTTGCCAGAGCATTTTGCCAACCTTCCTTATTTGCAGGAATACTACGGCACGGTTCAATGGACGGTTCGCGCCATTTTTGACGGCTATCTGGGCTGGTTCGATGGCAACCCTACACACCTGAGCAGCCTTCCTGTCAAAGAACACGCAGAAAACATGCTTCGTATGATGGGCGGCGCCGATCGGCTGCTGAAAGAAATCAATGAAAGTGTTGCAGACGAGCGCTATCAATGGGCTGCAGAATTGTGTGATATTCTCCTCAATGCAGGTATAGCTGTACCTGAAGCCAAAACATTGAAAGCCAATGCCTTGATCGGCCTGGGACGCATGCAAACCAGCGCCAACGGCAGACATTATTATCTCGTTTGCGCAAAAGAATTGATGCAAAACGCTCAACAATAAAGCCATACAATCATAAAGAGCCATTTTCGCTGCGAAAGTGGCTCTTTGCTTTCGCATTTGATGATAAAAAACCTTTGTTGTACAGAATGACGTCGTCGTACTATAATTTTTAGTGCAGTCTTCACTGCAAAGAAGGAGGATGGATATGGGAGAAGAAAAAGTGTCGCTGTGGAAATTGTTCTGCGCAACATTCACATTGAGTGCGTTCACCTTCGGCGGCGGCTACGTCATCATTACATTGATGAAAGACCGTTTCGTCGACAAGTACCATTGGCTGGAGGAAAGCGAAATGCTGGATATGGTGTCCATCGCACAATCTGCACCAGGACCAATTGCTGTCAATGGATCAATCATCACCGGTTACAAACTGCGTGGGCTGCTGGGAGCACTGGCCGCCACACTGGGCACGGTGCTGCCACCATTTCTGATCATCTGCGTGGTGTCGATTTTTTACGATGCGTTCGCCGATAATTTCATCGTCAGTGAACTATTAGAAGGCATGCAGGCTGGCGTTGGCGCTGTCATTGCTTCTGTCGTTTACGACATGGCTGCCGGCGTGGTCAAGGGACGTTCACCCTTTGCTGATTTGATCATGGTCGCTGCCTTTATTGCCACCTGTGTGTTTGGCATCAGTGTTGTAGACATTGTCATCGTCTGCATCATTCTTGGCATCCTGCGCACCCTGCTCTTAAAGAAAAAGGAGGGGCAAGAATGATCTATTTACAATTATTCATCAGTTTCTTTAAGGTTGGGCTGTTTAGTTTTGGCGGCGGCTATGCTGCACTGCCGCTCATCCAAGATCAAATCGTCACCAACAACGGCTGGATCAGCATGGAAGAATTCACCCACCTGATCACCATTTCGCAAATGACGCCGGGGCCAATCGCCATCAACGCCGCCACCTTTGTCGGCATCAAAGTAGCTGGTCTGCCTGGAGCCATCCTGGCAACCGTTGGCTGTATCGCCCCTTCCTGTATCATTGTGACGATACTTGCTATTCTCTATCTCAAATATCGCAATGCCAGCGGTCTCAAAAGCATTCTCAGCACGCTGCGTCCAGCAACAGTGGCCCTCATTGGGTCAGCTGGGGTCTCCATTTTGATCACAGCGTTCTGGGGCAGCGATGCAATCATTGACTTTGCACAAACGAACTGGCTCATGATCGTCATTTTCGCACTCTGCTTTGTGCTTTTGCGTAAAACAAAATTTGGTGCTGTGCCAATCATGATTTTGGCAGGCGTCATCAAGCTCTGCCTGGCACTGCTCGGCATCGGTTAAGAATAAAGCTCTCCGTTTTCCGGGGAGCTTTTTTTGAACACTGGTTAATTTTCTGCGTGTGATGATTGACAACGCTTCACTGGTTTTTCTCCACCTTGAAAGTTATACTTAAATCAACAGGTACCTGAACCCACACACAGGAGGAATCAACCATGAACATCGGCGAACAGATTCGCAGCTATCGCAAAGAGAAAGGTCTCACTCAAGAACAGGTTGCCACCATACTTGGCGTCACTGCCCCTGCTGTGAACAAATGGGAACGTGCCGTCAGCATGCCCGACATCACACTCTTGCCAGCCCTGGCACGTCTTCTTGAGATAGACATGAACACCCTCTTTGCCTTCCACGAAGAACTGACCGACGAAGAAATTGCAGCCTTCGTTAATGAACTCTACGCCAAGGCCATTGGCAACGATGCTGCTGGCGCCTTTGCCGCCGCAGACACAAAGATCCGCGACTATCCCCACTGTCATCGCCTGATCTATACCGCCGCCACCATGCTCCATGCCGCGCTTACCCTCTCTACCCTGCCAGCCAATGAAAAATCATCATACACAGAAAAAATCATCGCCTGGTTTGACCGCAGCGCCGAAAGCGAAGACGACGCTTTACGTCTCGCCTCACGCTGGCAGCTGGCAACCCTGGCCTTAAGCAGCGGCGACCTCGACCGCGCCGAGCAGCTGATCGATCAGCTGCCAGACACAGACACTGACAGAAACCTGCTCACCATCCGCCTGCTGGCTGCTCGCGAAGCCTACGACGAGGCAGCCTTGATGAGCGAATCCCAGGTTCTTGCAAAAGTTATTGCTTTACACACCCAACTGATGCAGTTGATTGAATTTGAAGTGAAAGCCGGCCACGACGATGAAGCCGCCGCCATCGCTCAATTGACCGAGCAACTGATCACCCTCTTCGGACTCTGGCCTCATGAGGCGGCGAGCCCACACCTCGTGCTGGCACTCATGCAAAAAGACCGTGCCGCCGCTTTGCATGCCATCAATACCGTTTTCTCTGCACTTCAAACACCTTGGAACAGCGGCAGCAGCTTGCCCCAGTTCTATCGCCTCGCTGCTGCTGATCGACTGCCAGACATCACAACCACCTTCACCACTGCTTTCGTACGAGAAATGCAAACTCAATCAGAATACGATTTTCTGCGCAATGATCCAGCCTTTCAAGCGCTGCTTTCAAACATGGTAAACACATGGCAACTACCATCTTTAGCGGTCGACAAATAACAAGCTCTGCAAAACGCTCTGGCAAGAATCATTCTCCTAATGTTTTTTATTGAACGGTCTTGTCCTATACAATTGAAAAGTGTTATGATGAATACACGTAATCAATTTGTTTTATGGACGGGGGATTCCTATGGCACTTTTTCATGGGAGCAGACTGCGCGAACTGCGCAATAGCAAGAAAATGAGCATTGCGGAGCTGGCGAAGCGCTCAGAAGTCAGCACTGGCCTGATCAGTCAGATCGAACGTGAGATGGTGATTCCATCGGTCGTCAGTATTTGGCGATTGGCGCAGGCACTCGATACCAACATCAATTACTTTTTTGATGAAGATGAAACCGACGATAAAGTTATTATTCGCAAAAACGATCATCGTGTGGTGATTCTCTATGGCAACAGCAGCTATTACAAACTGCTCAGTTCCAGTTCGCCAGAACGGCTGCTTGATATGACTGAGATCACTTTGAAAAGCGGTTGTGCCTATGAACAAACACCATTGAAACACGACGGTGAGGAATGCGGCTATGTTCTGAAAGGACAGCTCACTGTATTCCTAAATGGCAAAGAATACGTCTTGGAAGAAGGCGACAGCATTTATTTCAACAGCACACTGCCCCATAAATACATTAACAATGGCGATGAGGATTGTGTATCCATTTGGGCAATGACGCCAGCATTTTTCTAATAATAAAAAAGCGTTTTCCGCGATCAAATCGCGAAAAACGCTTTTTTTATTGGAGCACCTGCCGAATCACACGATGCCAGTTTTTGTAGGCAATTTTTTCGACCTCTTCTTCACTGAAACCAGCTTGGCGCATCTTATCCATAAGCGATGGCACTTGCATGCAATTTTCCAATCCTTCGGTGACAGCATTGACTTCACTGCTAAAGCTGCCGGCCGTTTCGTAGGAAATAAAATCTGTAAAGTCAAAGCCACAGGCAATATGATCGACGCCTATGAGATCTGCCATATACAGCGCATGCTGAATCAACTGGTCACTGGTTTGCAGCGCACGGTCGCGGCTAATGAATTCATTGAAGGCATTGAGTCCCACAAAACCGCCGCTTTCGGCGATGGCCTTTAACTGATCGTCACGAAGATTGCGTGGTACATCAGCCAATGCACGCACGTCAGAATGAGATGCAATGATTGGGCAGCTTACTGTGTCGACCACACCCCAAAACGATTTTTCATTGAGGTGCGAGACATCAACAATCATGTGTTTGGCTTCCATGTGGCGCAGCATGTTCTTACCAGCCTCGGTCAGGCCACGCGCTGGATTGCCGCCAGCTCCAGTGGCAAGGCAATTTTCTTCGTTCCAGGTTAACATTGCATGGCGCAGCCCAAAGTCATACAGTGCATCAAGCTTATCGGTGTCTTCACCAATGGCACTCAAGCCTTCCGCCCCTAAAAGGATGTAATAATCACCAGCTTGTTTTGCCGCTTCAATATCCGCTATGTTTCGCACCATAACAGCACCCTGGCATTCGTCCATTTCCTCTTTCACAGCGACCAAGAGCTGCTCCAGGCGCTTTGCATAATTGCTGGTGTAGGGTGGATCAACCCACAACACCGCACAGCTGCCTTCGATGCCACTTTTTTTCAATCGTTCCAGATGATGGTGTTCGAGAACGTGCGTCTCTCCCTCCAGCCTTTTCACCAATACATCTGTAAAAATATCCGTATGTCCATCAAATACCACAAAATCATCTTCTTTCTTACTATATTATCATCGCTTTAGGTCTTTCCAGGCATTAGACCCCCAATATCTGCCCGACAAAGGTACCCGCATAGGTCCCGATAATGTAGCCGAAAGTACCAACCAGCATGATCGGCCCAACAATGTTAATCCAACCCTTAGAAATGGCCATGGCTGCCGCTGTGGTCGGCCCGCCAATGTTTGCATTGGAGGCAACGATGATTTCCTCGAGATTGAATTTGAACAGTTTCCCAAAAACAAAGCAAACAAGCATGTTGATGGCAATGATGATTGCGCAGAGAACAAAAAGCAGCGGTGCTTCACGCAGAATCTGAGGAATGGACGCTGGCACCCCGATGACAAAGAAGAAGAGGTAAATCAAGTATGTGCCAATTTCCTGTGTGCCAGAGGTATCTTCAAGCTGTTTGGAAAAGGCAGTTGCAACGATCATCGCAATGGTCGTCATAATCAAATACTCATTGCCGAAAAGACCATTCAACATGCTGAACAATACATTGGATGTTGGAATGGTTGCGGCCAGAAATCCTGCGATGATTTTGGAGATCCAAACAATGATGGCGCTAATGGCCACATCAACAGCAATGTCGCGCAGAGAAATCGGTTTGCGATCCCAAAATGCTGCCGCACGCGTCTTGGCTTCATCACTGATACCTACATTTTCGACCATATCCATATGAGGATGTTTGTAGTGATCGCGGAAAAATTTGATACCAGGAATTGCAATTAATACGAAGAAATAAATGGCCATCATGCAGTTGTCTGCAACTGTTGCCGCCGCGATCATTTCACCAGGCACATCAAACGCTTGTGACAACGCTGCAAAGTTCACACCACCGCCGATGTAAGTACCTGTCATGGTTCCAGCCAATTCTGCCAGATATGGAATGTGGCCCTGCAAGATATAAAAACCAACGACGGCACCAAACGCTGTTCCGCAAGCACCGATCAAGAACATGATCAATAATTTCCCTGAATCACGCCAAATCTTGCGCATGTCACACTGCAGCAACAGCAGCGGAATGGCCAGAGGCACCACATAGCCCCAAACAATGTCATCAAACCATGGCGCATGTGTTGGAATAATGTTAAAGTTTGTCAGCACCAAGGCGCCAATCAAGGCAATAATTGCACCAGAGATTTTCGACGCCCATGTAAAACGCTGTTCTGCCCAGATTGACACCGCAACCCAGCCACAGGTAATTGCCATGAGTGCCCACGTATTGTCTGCACTGATTAAGGTTGTTCCCATAGTAATTCCTCCCGTTTTCTCCATGCTTTTTATAAAACATCGATTAAACCTTCAGTTTTCTTTTCTCTTTGCATTTGCTAAAATTTCTGAAAAAGTGTTGTGCACATTCCGGACGCTTTTTCAAAAATTCAAGATCATGAAGCAATCATTCATTATCCTGAATTGTTGTCAATATATTAAACCTTATTGTTCCCAGTGTCAATAATTTTATTGAAATTATTTCAATATTTTGAAGGCGCGAAATTTTTTCACTGCTATAATGTAAACTTTTCCTAACATTTATCTGGTTTTCAAAATTATTTAATATCATATTGCCTTCAAATACACTTTCATATAAAATAGAGCAAGAACCTCAGTAGAGGTCAATGAAATGGAGGGTTTCCCTTGAATAATTTTGTGATCAGCTGCTGTACCCCGGTCGACTATTCCCGTGAGGCCATGAAGGCACTCAATATCGAAACGGTTTATTATCATGTTATCTTGGACGGAAAAGATTATCTCGATGATTTCGGTGAAAGCATCAGCCCAGAACAATTGCATCAATATATGGTCGACGGCCATGATGTGAAAACTTCACAGGTCAGCGTTGGAGAATATAAAGCGTTTTTCCGCCCATTTCTTGAAGCTGGTAAGGATATCCTTCATATCTCTGTTTCCAGCGGCATTTCTGGCACGTTCAATTCTGCCACTTTGGCAGCGCGTCATCTGCTGGAAGAATTTCCTGAACGCAAACTCATTGTCGTTGATTCTCTCAGCGGCTCTGTTGGTTATGGCATGATCGTCGAAGAGGCGGCACATTTACGTGATGCTGGAAAAAACATCGAAGAGATTCGTGATTGGATTGAAGAACATCGCCAGAGCATGCAGCATTATTTCTTTTCGACCGACCTCAGCTATTTTATCAAAGGCGGCCGTATCCCACGTTACGCCGGCATTCTTGCCCAAAAAATGAAAATTTGCCCCGTTATGGTTGCCAATAACAAAGGGGAGATTGTCATGAGCGACAAGATCCGCACGCGCAAAAAGGCCATTCAACGCATTGTTGAACGCATTGGCGAGGTGGCCATTGATGGCTATAACTACAGCGGCAAGCTCATGATCGCTCACTCTGATCTGGCTTCCGCAAAAGAAACAGCGGCGCTGATCCGCGAAAAATTTCCAAAGCTTGTTGATCTTGTCATTCGCCCACTAGGCGCCACATTCAGCGGGCACAGCGGTCCGGGCTGTGTGTGCATCTGCTTCTGGGGCAAGGCACGTGTTCAATAATTTTAGCAGCCATGTTATAGCAGATGTCAGCTGACATCTGCTGTTTTTTTACGGAAAAAGGGGCTTGAAGCATTGCTTCAAGCCCCTTTGCTTGTGCATTCTGTGTTATGCCGCAACATCGGTATTCTCGGTGTTGCTGGCTGTATCAGTAGATGCCGCACTGTCATCAGTGGTTTGCTGCTGTGTGCTGGTATCCTGTTGTTCTGCTGCAGCATCCTGTGCAGCCGTTCCCTGGTCAGCAGCGGCAGATGTTGTGCCGCTGTTCATGCTGTCATCGGTGGTCTGAACAGACTCGCTAGACTGGGTTGTGCTATTGTCACTGGTGCCATCGACAACACCAGTGGTTGAATTCTGATCGCTGGTTGTGTCGCTGGAATCACCGCCAAAAACGCTGCGGAGCCAGTCAAAGAAGCTATTGATAATATCCTGCAATTTAGCCAAGAAGCTCTGGCCTTCATCACTGTGCAAATAATCGCTGGCTTGGCTAATGATGCTGGATACATTGTTGGCCAGGGCATCCCAGTCGATGTCAAGTTGTGAAAGCTGGTTGATCATGTCAAGAAGCTGTTGATATTGTTCATCTGTTAACGTAATTCCCAGCTGCTGCAGCACCTGATCGACGATGCTCTGAACTTCTTCCGGACTGTTTGGTTTCTGTTCAGCAATTTCCTGTTTGATGGTGTTGATCAGATCGTTGGCCTGTTCATCACCAATTTCCTGCCCCAGTTCAGCATTGGTGACAAGCTCCTGCGTTGCAGCCTGCTTAACATCTTCGCTGATCTGTTCACCGGTAGATACTTCGTAGGCTTTCATGATCCCCGTCAAGGCACCAGTACCGCTGACTTCGATTGGTGCTGTGATCTGCACATCGGCATCGTTGATGCCAGCTGTGAGAATGGCGCTCTTGTAAGCATCCGGTGTCACATAGTTGATATTATGCGTGGTGACGTTAACACCACTGCCCTTCTTGGTATAGGTGATCATTGCACAGGAATTGGTACTGTTGCCAATCTGTGCATCAGGCACCTTGCCACTAAGGTATTGACGTTCTTCTGAAATGTCCACATCAATGATCTGCGCATTTTCACCTGCGCCAAAATATTCCAGTACTTCCTGGCGCTGCTGCTGATTCAAATTTGTCCCGATGGTGACAATCTGATCCCCAACGGCAGCATCGGCATAAGCAGCCATAGGCATGGCCAAAAGGCCCATCAGCACAAGGGCTGAGATAAATTTCTTTTTCATTGTTATCCTCCATGTCAATGTAAATCGCTTCTTGACATCGCTACTATATCACACCAAGGTCGCAGAAACATAGCGAATTGGTAACAAAATCTTATACTTTTTCTTTAATTCTCTGTGGAATCCGCTGAATAATCAGCGTCACAAGTGCAAGAATCACAAATTTATCAGCAAAATCCGTAAGCACCTGTACCACAAACACGCTGATGAACAGCGGCAAGTGAACCACACCGTACAACACTTGAACAATATACGCTGAACTGGCCGAGGTAATTCCTCCAAAAACAAAGGCACTCACAATCGCGCTAACCACCGATGCTGGCAAGCCAACAACGAGCGCCTTCACCACCAATGGCAGCCGAGCCATGTTTGGCTGCCGCAGCAAACTGGCAAACAAAGCCACTGTGATTCCATTAGGAATGAACGGAATGGCAAAGGGATCATAGCTTGCATTCAACAAACTCGACAGCAACGCACACGGAACAGCATAAAACGGACCACAGAATACCCCTACAAATATTGTTCCAAAAGTGTCGCCGTAAATAGGCAGCCGTGTAACCATGACAAGAAAACTGCCAAGGATATTCAAGCAAACGCCCAGCGCCGCAAAGGACAAACGTACCGTTTTTTTCCGTTCCGTCGTCATGGCGTCCACCTTCTTTCAACAGCCAATACGCTGTTCTGGCAATTGCCAGCAACTGCATCGTTTGGCAGAAGCATACCCCTTCCTCCTTTTGAACCGTTGTCATTACATGCGCAGTCCCTCATCCACGCCAGACTGAATCAGCTGGTCATCGGCCGAAATGTTGTTACGTGCCAAGCGTGCATAAACGATCTCTGTAAACAAATAATACAGGGCCGCGAACAAAGGTACCGACAACAGCATCCCAACGAGGCCGTAGAGACTGCCGCCCACAGTAATTGCAAACAAGGTCCACATCGCTGGCAGTCCAACCGAACCGCCCACAACTTTCGGATAAATGATGTGCCCTTCCAACTGCTGCAAAACAATCAAAAAAATCAAAAACGTCAACGCTTTGATCGGGCTGACAGTGAGAATCAGCAAAGCACCCACAGCACCGCCAATAAACGCACCAAAGATTGGAATCAACGCACAAAAACCTGTAAGCACGCCGATCATTGGTGCATACGGCAACCGCAGAATAAGCATGCCAATGGTGCATAATGTTCCTAAAATGACTGCCTCTGTCAGCTGCCCAATAATAAAATGATAAAACTTGGCAAAACTAACCTGCGCAGCATGCACCAAATATACAGCCACGCGTTTAGACAAAAATGCAAAGCAAATTTTACGCGCCTGTACCGCCAACGTTTCCTTATTGAACAGAATATAGATGCTGAAAATAAATGCCACAACCACTTCCACCAAACTGGAAGCCAGCGAAGCCACAAAAGACACTGTAGACATTACAGCGGATCCCAACACCGACGTCAATTCGGCAATTCTATCGTTCAACTGACTGTTGAGATAGTTTTCCAACGTGCTTGGTGAAAGATTCTGCAGCTGCTCACTGAAATGCGCAACCGCTGGGCTGTATTTTTCAAACATTGACAGGAAATTCGTCAAATAATCGAAATAGCTTGGTACCGCTGACACAAACAACGACAGCGATGAAATCAGCTGTGGGACAACCACGCTGATCACCAATCCTATGATTAACCAAACAAGAATGATCGCCAAAAGCACTGAAATGCCGCGCTCCATCTTCTTGAAACGCGGATTCTGAATGCGATTAAACACCCGCCGCTCAAAGAAGCGCAAAGGCACATTCAATACAAACGCAATAACAACCCCGATCAAAAACGGCCGCACCAGCTTCACCAGCCAGCCGACAAAATTGCCCACCATGTCCATATTGAACACACCGTAGACGATCAGTGCCACCACGAAAATCAGCACCAATATGCGAAACACTGAAAAATTTTTTAAGTCCATTTTGTCTCCTTTTCAAAGAAAAACATCGGGCACCATACCCTCATATTATAACGAATTGTCATTTCATTTGAAACCAATTTATCACATTCCCATCAAATCTTAAGAAAGCCACCATTTTTTCGTGGTAACAACTGGCAGGCCATTTCCCAAAACCATCATTTTTGGTATAGTTTTATTATACACAGATAGCAACCATTCACCAATGGATAGACAAAAATTTCTTGAAACGGAGTGATTTTCTTATGACATTAACCAAAGACTACTGGCAGCAGCAGGCAACATCCTGCCAAAAAGCACTGCTCGACGATTTGGCACCACTTATTGCCATCGAAAGCGTGCGCGATGATGCAGCTGCCAGCGATGACGCACCTTTTGGCCCGGGGCCGGCTGCCGCCCTGGACTACATGCTCAACCTCGCCGCCCGTGACGGTTTTGAAACAGAAAACATCGAACATGCTGCAGGTGTCATCCGTTTTGGGAAAGGCGAAAAAATTCTTGGCCTTCTCGCCCATCTCGACGTCGTCCCAGCAACCGACAAGTGGGACACACCACCATTTGAAGCAACCATCCGCGACGGGCGCCTCTATGGTCGCGGCACCAGTGACGACAAAGGCCCTGCCATGGCCTGCTACTACGCCCTTAAACTTTTGCGTGACGCCGGCGTTGAACCATCCTGCCAAATCCACCTCATCCTCGGCACCGACGAAGAAAGCGGCTGGCAATGCATGGAGCGTTACTTTGCCAACCAGCCAATGCCCGACATGGCCTTCTCGCCAGACGCTGATTTTCCGCTCATCAATGGCGAAAAAGGCATCCTCGAATTACCGGTCACCTTCCAAGGAACTGACAATGGCGTCGACGGCGCACTCCTCCATTTTGAAGCTGGCATTCGTTCCAACATCGTGCCTGAACATGCCACCTGCACCCTGACCAGCGACCACTGCACCGATCTCGCAGCCGCCTGGGAAACCTATCTTAGCAATAACACCGCCAATGGCAGCACCGACATCAGTGGCGACCAGCTCACCCTTACCTGCCATGGGCGCTCCGCCCATGCCATGGAACCACAGGTGGGGCTCAACGCCGCCACCACCCTCGCCGCCTTCCTCGCCGACTATGACTTCGGTGATGCCAATGCCTTCTTACGTTTTCTCGGTCAAGACCTGCACGAAGACTTCTACGGCGAACGCCTCGGCATCGCTCACCACGACACCGTCATGGGCGATGTCAGCGTCAACCCTGGCATCATTCGCTACGACAATGGCAGCGGCTCCGTCCTCATCAACATTCGCTACCCACGCGGCACCAGTGCCAATGCCATTGTTACCCACATGCGTCAGCGTTATGGTGCCATCATCGGCGAACCAACAGGTATGAAAGACGTGCACTACATTCCAGCCGACGATCCTCTCGTCACCACCCTCCTCGACGTCTACACCGATCACACCGGCAAACCTGCCGAACCGCTCTCCATCGGCGGCCTCACCTACGCCCACATCATTCCCCACGCCGTTGCCTACGGCATGACCATGCCAGACAGTGACGTCGTCATCCACCAGCCAAACGAAAGCCTCATCCTCGCCGACCTCGAAGCAGCCACTGCCATCTTCGCCGACGCGATCTATCGTTTGGTGAAATAAAAAAACACGTTTCACTCATGAAAAGCACATGAGTGAAACGTGTTTTTTCATTTTACATTGTAAAATATATCAATATAATCCAATCAGCCACCAGTACGGCATCATGACAACAACTAAGGCAAGTAATATCAATAAAGATTTAATTGTACAGATTTTTATCATCGTACCCATTTTTACCATTCCAAAGGCAAATAGAATCAAATACGCTGGATATTCATATGGTAAGAAAATAATCTCTTTAGCTAAGTATAGTGAAACAATGTGAACCAAAGGATTAAATCCAGCTCCAAGACAATACGCTGCAATCGGTCCTGGTAAAGCAGCCGTCATTGCAAATGGTGATAAAACAAAATTTACCAATCCCGCTAATGCAGCAGTACCAAGAGGGCTCCAATAATTACCCATCTGAGCAATAACAGGAATCACTGCTTGAGAAATAATAGATGTCAATCCAAGAGATGTTGCCAGATCACCAATCGTTAAAAATGCAACCAACACAAAAATATTATCCCATCCAACATTTTTAATACAGTTATTGTCCGCTAAATTGATACCTGGTACAAAGCTCAAAACAGCTGCAAACAAAAAACCATATGCAGAATCTAATCCATGAAATTCTTGAGTAAAAAGGAATAATGCTAATAAAATTAATAATACTGCACACTTTTTCTCTTCAAGTGTTATCTTTCCTAATTCAGAATATTTTCTACGAAAATATTCTTTACCCTTTACATTTGAAACATCAATCTTTTTCGTTGATTTTTCATACCATTTTAACACTAACCATACTAAGAAAATACTTACCAAAAACATTGGCGCATTATAAAAAATTAATTTATACCATACAAGATTAAATCCTTCAATTACAGTACCAGCTGATGCGTTTACTAATGTAACTGTAATTGGGCAATACAAATATACAGCAGATGTAATAGCTGCCAACGAAGTAACCCATACAATAACAACGCTTTCCTTATCACTTGGCTTTAACTCAAAAGCCTTATACATTGCATAAGCCAACGCATAGCATAATACCATCATCAAAACAAAACCCACAAATTGAATAAGAATTATTGTAAAAAATAATCCCCAAATCATACCCTTAAATGAGCCACCAGCCTTAAGAATTGACCAATATCCTAACCTTGTAAGAACCCCTGTTTTTTGCAGCACATTTACAAAAACCATCGCTGTGACAATCATAATAAAATTTGTCGTTGTAAACGACGCCATTGCCCCGGCAAAATCTGTCGCTCCCGTCAAAACCCAACCTGCAATCATCAAAAACGACACAGCAAATCCATTTAATAACTCAAACGCTAATAAGCAAATCCCCAGAAGAGTGAATATAAGAAAATGTTGAATTTGTGGTGTATATGTTTCATTTGTTCCAATAACTAGTGGAATCAATGCAATAACAATAGATACAATCCATTTTATTAAAGTTCTTTTTTTGTTATCAATACTTTCTGACATAAATATTCCCTCCCTTTCTAACAATTTATGATAAGATATTTGCGAATAAACTTATTATTTATTCGCAAATATCTATTACTATCATTTACAACTACTTAAGAAGCTGATATATAATCCCACCCTCACATTTATCTGGTACAGGGCCATCTTGCAATGCGCAAATTGTTGGAACTAAATCAACCTGATGCACGCGTCTCTCCATTACATAATCTTCTTTGATGCCTGCACCCGCTGCAAAGAATAAACATTTCATAGAAAATTCATAATGTTCCGTGCTGCTAAAGGAGGCGGCATGATCCTGTGTGCAGTGTGGATGCAAAAGGAAGTATAAGTCGCCAACATGCTCCCCGTAAAGACCAAGTGCTTCCATACCATCTCGTTTTACAATACAATCAACAATACGTTCATTTGTTTTCGGATCTCTATATGCATACAAATCATCAATTATTTTATCTAATAAGGCATCATAATCTTCAGGATCTACACATCCATAAGGTTCTCTTCCCTTTAAATTTACATAAATATACCCACTCCGCTGACTCACAGCTGTCGTATGTTCCCAATCAATCTGCGTATGACCATTTTCATCTTTTTTCGTTTTTACATATCCCAGATCACGCATGATATCAATAACAATCCCCCAAGAATCGGCAATCAAAGGTTTTGGATATCCGTATTTTCTTGGTAAACCAGCATGATCAGATACAACAAATATAGTAGTCTCACCATCGTTCAGATGATAAAGCATCTTACCCAACGTTTCATCAATATTTTGATAATATTTCACCAAAAGATCATGGAATTTCTCATAGCGAGGACTTTCTGGGCAAATATCAGATAACATATTATGATTTGCAACATCAATTGAATGTAAATGACAGTAAAATAGATCCCATTCCTTGTTGTCTAGCAAATAATTTATTGCATCTGCAGCCCACAAATTATTCATTGCCCATGTTTCTTGCCCAATATACGGATATGGTCTACCTGCATTTGATGGTAATACAAACGGGCCCAGATTATCCATTAATTCTTTTGCAATTCCACGAGGATAAACATGATCTTCACCAAGTTCCTTTGCCATTGCAGCAGATGCATATAACTCCATTTCACTTGCATCCTCTGCTAACTTATAAAGTCTGAGTTTATAAACAACATCTACCTTATTACCTTTCTTATCGGCCATAGCATCATAGATCCAATCGCTCCATGCCCCTACATTTACAGCACCTAAGAAACCACTTTCTTTCTTTTTGCCATATAATTTTACAGTTTTATATTTTCCATCTTCATCAGGCACTAATAAGCCCATTCTTCTTAATCGCCCGGAATTCATAGGCAACACAACTTCTAAAGCTCCATTTGGAAGATCAAACTCCCAACCATGTGCTTCTTTTATTGGAGTTTCAAACTTATCAATAATTGACATCCACTCTGCTTCATTTCCAACAGCAACACCTTCATTTACATGACCTACCTCAAATAAATCATCAAAATGGCCTTCATTTGATTCTGCTTCAGTCTCTGTAACTTCGAATTTTTTTGTTTCGATTTCTTCTGTCATAACACAGCCAGCACCAGTATCATTTTTCCCAGCAAAAGAAGACTTTAATTCAAAATCCCCAGCTTTTGCGAAATATAAACGATCCATATCGATACGTGCACTACTAAAAAATTCAGCATTTGTACCATCTACATAGATAACGTTTTCTGTGCTAGTTGGCGGAAAAGCCGTAGGATAATTAAACACAATAGATTTTTTCCCAGCTTTTGCATAACTATCCCAGATAAATTCTGCCTCACACTGTTTTGAATTCCATCCAAGATCCAAATCATCTAAACTACGTCCTGATGTATGGTTCCAAAAACAAGTTATTCCATGAGTTCCAGGCCAAGCACCCGTTGCTAATGTGGCCCAGCAAGGAGGTGTTATTGTTGGCAAAGCACCAATCATTCCAACATTTTTTGTAACCGTGCCTATTTCTTGCATCCTTTGAAAATTTGGCATTTTACCTTGCTTAATTAAAGTATTTACGAACTTTGGATCTGCTCCATCAAACCCAATTACCATTACTTTTTTCGCTTTTTCGCTCATTTTAATAACCTCCCAGAAATGATCAACCAGCAATGTATTTGTTATTATTATTATAATCATTTTATTTTTTTATATAAAGCAACCATTATTTACACATTTTCCCTATTTAAAACAACTATTTTTTGATGCTAATATATTTATATATTGCTTGTCATTGATACTTTTCATTAAGAGGACATAAAAATGAATATTGAACAACTAAATTATTTTTTCAAAGCAGCAAATTGCGGTTCGTTCTCATCAGCAGCTAATGAAATATTTACCACGCCACAAAACTTGAGCAAAGCAATATCAAAACTTGAAACAGAATTAGATGCAAAACTCTTTAACCGATATCCACAAGGCGTTCAGTTAACTTCAGATGGTCTTTTATTTTATGAAAAGGTTGCCCATTTATTAGAAGAATATAATGATTTGAAAGCAGTTTTTGCAAAAAAAAATACTTCTAATAAAACAGAACTTAATATCTGTAGCACAATCAATTTCAATACCACATTTTTACCAGAAATATTACATCGTATATATAAATTATATCCAAATCTTGATATAAATATTCGAGAAGAGAATATGGACTCTATCTTCTCTTTTGTACAAAAAAATAATTATCTAGGTATTGGTTTTTTCTTAAACGGCTATTTTAGTGATATATTACTAAAAAGATACAGTAATGATATATCTTTTGAAAGTATCTATAGCAGTAAAGTTGGAATCTGTGCAAATAAGCATCATGAAATCGCACAAAAAAAAATTGTTACATTAAATGAAGCATTTACATATCCTTTCATCTTAAATACTCAGTCCAATTGGACTGATATTGGTTTCAATAATATCCATCCTCATAAAATAATTAATACTACCAGCCAAGAATTAATTGATTTCTTAACTACAAAAAATAAGGCAATTACCTTTGCCCTAAATGATTTTCTTTTCGAAAAAAACTCAAGTCATTTACTTGCAAACCAACTTACATATATACCTCTTAAGGAAGATATTTCTGTATCTGTTATTATTTTTAAAAATATTTATTATCCACTTACAGAAATAGAAAACACATTTATTGCAATTGCACGTGATATCGCAAAAGAACTTCAAACCAAACATAAAATCTGTTAATTTTCTCAACTTTAATCTATCTTATCTAGCAATATTGACAACAAAGCCCCTCGGCATGTTTTCCATGCCGAGGGGCTTTGTTGTCCGTATTGCATTCATATCATGACCGTTTATGTTCATATTTTTTGATTGCCAACGGACCACACATGATTGTCCTTGGCAGCTGCTGGTGTGTTTTGTGCCATAACACCCACAAGCGGATGCGGCACATAGCATTCTTCCAGATAATCGCATTCTTCTTTCGTCAATGTTAAGTCAACAGCTTTTGCTGCACCATCTACGTGATGCATTTTGGTAGCACCGACGATTGGCGCAGTGACTTTTGTCAAAAGCCAGGCCAGAGAAATTTCAGTCATGGTCACACCGCGCTGCTCTGCCAGTTCAGCAACACGCGCAATGATCAAGTTGTCTTGCGCCGCACTGGCATCGTATTTGAGGTGAGCGTAGCTGTCTTCTTTAATGCGTTTGGAGGTTTCACCTGGATGTTTGGCAAGGCGCCCACTTGCTAAGGCACTGTAAGGGGTCATAGCAATATGATCTTCCGCACACAACTGCGCCATTTCTCGTTCTTCTTCGCGAAAAATAAGGTTGTAATGACTTTGTACAGAAACAAATTCGGCAAAGTCCTCTCGTTCTGCTAATGCATTGGCCTTTGCCAACTGCCAGGCAAAGCAGTTTGAGATGCCGATATAGCGCGTTTTTCCTGCTTTGACCATGCGATCGAGCCCTTCCATGATATCAACAAGAGGTGTCTGATAATCCCACATATGATAGATATAGAGATCTACATAATCCATGCCAAGATTTTGCAGGCTTTTGTCCAACATACGCTCAATATGCTGCTGTCCGCTGATGCCGCGAGCGATTTCTTCTTCTGTGCGTGGTAGAAATTTGGTGGCGACCACAACCTCATCACGCTTGGCAAAATCTTTCAATGCGCGTCCCAGATATTGCTCACTGGTGCCGCTTTGATAGCCAATGGCTGTGTCAAAAAAATTTATGCCTAGTTCCAGGCCATGTTTAATGATGCTGCGAGAGGTGGTTTCATCCACGGTCCAGGAATGCTGACCATTTGCAGCATCACCAAAACCCATGCAGCCCATACAAATACGTGAAACGATTAAGTCGGATCGTCCGAGTGTCGTGTATTTCATGGTTTTTCATCCTTTCCTATTCATCAAACACTGCTGTCTGTCAGCCATGCTGTCACTTCTGATGACATCTGATTGTCTTCAGCATCACGAATATGCAATCCTTCCGTCACTGTGGCATCGGGTTCCAGATCCCGAATCGCCTCAACAGTTTGTGACAAACCGCTGCCGCCACTGGTACAAAATGGCCGCACTGTTTTGCCAGAAAGGTCATAGGTATCGAAAAAAGTGTACAGGATCATTGGCATGTCGCCCCACCAAATAGGATAACCAACATACACCGTGTCATAGTGATCAAGATTATCAATTCTGTCACGAATTGCTGGCCGTGCATTGTTGTTTTGTTCCTCCTGCGCCACTGCCGTTACCGTATCGTAGTCATCACTGTAAGCCTCAGCAGGCACTATTTCAAAAACATCCGCACCTGTTTGTTCTTGGATCTCTTCCGCCACAGCAGCGGTATGTCCTGTGCGCGAAAAATACACCACCAGTGCCGCTTCCTGGACAGCACTGCCTTGCTCAGGCCTATCAGAGGATGTGGACGATGATGTGTTGCCGCAGGCGACCATCATGACCAGCAACAACACAAGCGTCACAGCAATACTCCATTTTTTCATCATCACTCATCTCCTTAATTCTTTAATCTATGGTGTCCTAGATTGTTTGCAATAAAAAATGGCAGGTGTCTTCTTGACACCTACCATTTTAAGCCATGCAACATGACTATAGCCAATGCTTATATTACATTTCGAGAAATGCTTCGTCTCTATGGCTCAAAAAAGCAATGAACTGTTGAGTCGCTGGCTGAAACAATTGGTTCTTTTTCCACACAACCACAGCCCCAGTTTCAAGCACTGGTGTTAAAGGAACAAACGTTAACGTCTCATACTGAAAATCCATCTCAAAGCACAAGGCCACACCAACATGATGGCGTACCATATTGGCAGCATTAACGATCAATGAGTAAGTAGCTGCTATTTCCAAATCATCGGCGTACGTGCCAAACCAAGCAGACAATTCATGCTGCACGGTTTCACGTCCAGGCAGCAAAAGCGGCACGCCCGTCAAATCCTTTGCAGTTACATAAGATTGCTCAGCCAGTGGCGATGTTTTGGGCACCAATACACCCCAGAGTTCCCGAGCTGGCATGCGAATAAATTCATATTTGGCGACCTCTACAGGCTCTGTCAGCAAACCAAGGTCCCAAAGGCCTTGCTCGATCTTATCTTTAATATCTCCAGCGGTGGCACTGTGAATTTGAAAACGCACCTGCGGATACAATGCGCGAAAGCGTCGCATTTTTTCCGATAGAAAGGACATACTCTGCGTCTCACCGCAGCCAATGGCAATTTCTCCACTGAGCGCTTCTTCATGATGACTGAATTCTGCCAGTGTTTTGTCGGCCAGTGCCACAATTTCCTGCGCGCGCTGTTTGAAACGAAACCCTTCTTCCGTCAGCTGCATGCTATGCCGACTACGCTGAAACAATTGCACACCCAATTCATCTTCCAACTGCATCATCTGACGAGACAGTGTTGGCTGTGTCAAATGCAGTAAGGCGGCAGCCCTGGTGATGTTTTCTTCCTGAGCAACCATTAAAAAATATCGCAACACCCGCAATTCCATAACGGCACACCTCCTACGCTCAGTATAACAATAATGTTCATACGCACAAACCGCTGCATGCTGATTCAGTATACAAAAATTGCGTCTTAGCAACGAAGCACTTGTCGCTAAGGCGCAAAGCTTGACGCGCGAGGATTTTCAAATAATAGGAGCGCTCATAAAAGTGCTCTTATTCTCCCTGCAGCTGTTTGCCCACACTTCTTGCATCAGCAACAGCTTCGCCAAGTTTGTAATATTTTTTGGTATTTGGATCAAAACTAATTGGTGCAAGGGCAGCCACATCAATGCTGCCATCGTCGGTGAGCACGCTTTCATCAACACTGATATCAATAATCTCACCAATAAGAATGTGGCTGTCTTCGTCGTAACTGACAAGCTCACAGTCAAGCGTGTAAGCCAGTTCATCAATGATTGGTGCACCGGTCAACGCACTGGTGGTGGCATGAAAACCAGCACGAGCAAACTTATCAGCAACGTTGTTGCCGCTGGTAATGCCAACGTAGTCACAGGAAACCACCTGATCGGCTTGCCCCATGCTGACAGTGAAATAACCAGCGCTGCGCAGCGCTTCTACCGTTTTATGCGCAGGGTTTAAACTCAGCATGATCTGATTGGACGCGCAAATTCCGCCCCAAGCAGCATTCATGCACTGTGGCGTACCATCCTTGTCATACGCGGCAATGATAAATACTGGCTCTGGATAAATTCTTGGCTGAACGCCTAAGCTTTTTCTCATAGATCAACATCTCCTTAAGATAGTTCTTTCTATAGTATAGCATGTTTTTCATTTTCTCGGAAAAAAATGGTTGACTATTTCACGGGATGGACATAGAATATATTTACCTTTGATAATTATTCGAAGTAAGTTTATAAAGGAGGAACCCTAACCAACCATGAGTACGTCTCAATTTGAACGTCGCCTGGATACGCGCGTACTGATTTCGGTCGTCGCGACCGGTCTCTTAACCTTTACCGGTGTATGTGCAGAAACTGCAATGAACGTTATTTTTCCAACATTAATGAAGGAGTTTGGCATCACCACTTCCACCGTTCAGTGGGTCACCACCATCAATCTGCTGATGCTTGCCATTATTATTCCAACCTCATCTTGGTTGAAAAAATGTTTTCGAACGCGCACACTTTTCGGTGTTGCCATTGCCTTTTTTCTCATCGGCACACTTCTTGGCATGTGGTCGCCAAGTTTCGTGGTACTGATCATTGGCCGTATGCTGCAAGGCATCGGCACTGGTATGGCCATGCCAATGATGAGCAACATCATCCTTGAGCAGGTGCCTCGCAACAGAACCGCCACCATCATGGGTTTTGCCACACTGACCATTGCACTGGGGCCTGCGCTTGGGCCTGCTATCGGCGGGCTCATTGTCGGCATTGCTGGCTGGCGTATGATTTTTGCCTGCCTGCTGCCATTCGTTATCATTGCTGCCATCGGCGGACTGACTTGCATCTACCAGTCTTCTGCCATTGAAAAACAGCCTTTTGACCTCAAAGGTTTTCTCATGCTGGCCATTTGCTTCATCTTTTTACTGGTGCCATTGTCCAACATCAGTCATGTTGGCATCACCAGCCCAATGATTTGGATCATGTTCATCATTGCAGTGGTCTTCCTGGTACTTTTCAAAAAGCACTGCGACAAACGCGAAGCCCCTTTGCTGAATCTTACCATTCTGCGCACACCAGCTTTTACGTTTTCTCTGGTGGCACTTCTGCTCTGCCAGTTTTTCACACTGGCGCGCGGCTTTATGATTCCAAACTTTTTCCAGCTTACCAATGGCGATTCGGCCCTGCTCTCCGGCTGCATCATCTTGCCAGCCTGCCTCATCGGCGCCATCACCAACCCTTTCAGTGGACGTCTATATGACCAAGTTGGTCCAAAAGTGCCAATTACCATTGGCTTTCTACTCATCCTGCTCGAAGATACCTTGGAGATGCTTTTCATGTGCCACGTCAGCGCCTATGTGATGATGGGCATTGCCATCATCTACTGTCTGGGGCAGAGCCTTTGCACCGGTAATACCACGACATTTGCGCTCCGCAGTCTTCCCGACACACGCACCGCAGATGGTACCGCTGTCATCAATACGCTGCAGCAACTGTTCGGCGCTGTGGGCACAGCCGTTGCCTCGACGGTCGTTTCTTTTGGACAGGCCGCTCATCCTGATGACCTCGCTTTAGGTACACAGGTGGGTACGCAATGGTCACTATATATGATCTTTGTGCTGGCCATCGTTATGGTACTCTGCGCATTAAAAGCATTGCGCAGCCAGAAAAAAGCAACACGCTAAATCATCATGAAAAATGGAGGATCCACTTTTGATCCTCTATTTTTTATGTGGAAATTTTTTTGCAATTGTAATAAATTCTTAGCACATTGACATTTTAGCTCATTAATTATAAAATGTTTCCTTGGGTAATTATTGAACGTAAGGAGATTTACAGGAGGAATTACTATGAATACCCAGCTGACGCGGAGTTTTTTTGATGCCTGCCATTTGGCAAAACGCATCATCACCCGTCTGCCATCGCTGCCTGATTGGATGACACCTCGGCAAGTAGCGGCCATTGATGCCATTCATCAACTGCAGCAAACGCAAACATCTGTACGGCCAAGCGATGTTGCCAAACATCTCAATGGCACACAGCCCAGTGTGACACGTATGCTCAGTGAATTAGAAAAGCATGGTGTACTAAAACGCACGCCAAGCAGCAACGACAAACGCAGCCATGATTTAACACTCACTGCTTATGGAGAATCGCTCTACAACAACTATGTGGAACGCTTCCACACCCATGTTGCTGAATTATTCGTTGAAATCGATGAGGATGCACTTCGCACTGCCGTCACCGTCATTGAGCAAGCCTGGGCACTGCTTAAAGACGATGAATTTTCTATCACATCTATTTCGAAGGAGGTTTAACTCTGCCTATGAGTGAATTCAAATTTGAGCGTCGCCTTGACGCACGTCTCATCATCTCAGTTTTAGCGTTGGGTCTGATGAGTTTTACTGCAATTTTGTTTGAAACGGCAATGAACGTCATCTTCCCAACACTGATGCAGGAATTTGACATTCCAACATCCACTGTACAATGGGTCACCACGGTCAATCTCATGACACTTGCTATCGTTATTCCAACATCATCCTGGCTGACCAAACGCTTCAAGATGAAGCACCTTTTTATTGCTTCCTGGCTGTTCTTCACCGTCGGCACATTACTGGGCCTCTGGTCACCAAGCTTCTCGGTGCTGCTCATTGGCCGTGTTCTGCAGGGGATCAGCGGCGGCATTTCGATTCCATTGATGAATATCATCATTTTGGAACAGGTACCATTTAAGAACACTGCCACCATTATGGGCATTGCCACACTGGTCATCGTCCTCGGTCCAGCACTTGGGCCAGCGTTCGGTGGTTTTATCGTGGGCATCGCCAGCTGGCGCATGATTTTCGGCAGTATGCTGCCAGTGCTTGTCCTCTCTGGCATCTTCGGTATTACCTGCCTCCGTCAGTCCCGCGCACTGCAAAAAGCACCGTTTGATATTGTCAGCTTCCTGCTGCTGGGCATCAGTTTCCTGTGTATCATCTATCCAACATCAACCATCAGCCATGTTGGCTTCAGCAGTCCAATCGTTTGGGGGCCATTGCTTGTTGCTGTGGTTCTGCTCACAATTTTTGTCAAGCACGCACGTAAGGTTGAGAAACCGCTTTTAAACCTTGATATTCTCAAGACACCAGCCTTCACCTTCTGTCTGATTACGCTGCTGCTCGCACAGTTTGCAACACTGACCCGCGGCTTCATGATTCCTAACCTGTTTCAGCTTCACGGTGGTGTGTCTGCTTTCGTCGCCGGCTGCATTGTTTTGCCAGCCTGCATCATCGGCGCTGTGCTGAACCCATTCTGCGGCCGCATCTATGATACCATTGGTCCAAAAATTCCTGTCACAGTCGGCGTTATCCTCATTCTGATCGATCTCGCACTGGAAATGCTCTTTATGGTTCACGTCTCCGCCTACACAATGATGGCCATCTGCGTCGTCTATTGCGTCGGCCAGAGCCTGGCACTCGGGAACACCACCACGTTTGCTCTGCGCAATCTGCCAGGCGATCAATATGGAGACGGCACCGCTGTCATCAACACTTTGCAGCAGTTATTTGGCGCCATCGGTACCGCTGTTGCTTCCACGTTGATTACCTTCGGTCAGGCTGCACTGCCAAACGACATTGCCCAAGGTACCGCCAACGGTACGCAGACAGCGTTGTATCTCAACTTTGTCCTTGGCATCATCATGGTTCTCTGCGCAATAAAAGGTCTGCGCAGCGGCAAACTTAATAAATAATGCATGCAAAAAGCACGCTGTCGGCGGACAGCGTGCTTTTTTCCGCCTCTGAGCGGGTCAATGTTGACAAACACGCCCATTCCCCATAAAATGGCTTCAATACTAGAATGTGCACAACTTCACAAATTGGAGGGATTATGATGGACACGCTTCTTACGCGCGCATTTATGGACGCCTGCCACAAAGCCAAACGCATCATCAAGTATCTGCCGCCGCTGCCAGAATGGATGACCCCACGACAAGTCAAGGTCATCGACGCCATTCATCAATTGGCACAGCAACAAGATGCTGTCCGTATCAGCGATGTAGCCAATCACCTTGAGGGAACCATGCCCAGTATCACCCGCATGATTGCCACCCTAGAAGAACACGGCGCTGTAGAAAAACGCTCAGATGCCACAGACAAACGCATCCAAACGCTTGTGCTCACGCCCTATGGCGAAGACTTGTACGACTACTATATTGAACGCTTTCACAATCATGTTGCCGAAGTTTTCTCCGGCATTGATGAAGAAGACATGCGTACAGCCATCGCCATCATTGACCAAACAGAACACATTCTCAGACAAACGCTCGGCACAAGTACCTTTCAGCAAAAATAAATCTGCCCATGGCTGCGACGTTTCGCATTGAAACGTCGCAGCTTTTTATTTTCTGTACTGTAACAGAAAAATTCTTTTATTACCCACTTTTCTTCTAGCCATTGACAAACTGAATATTCTGTTATTTAATAGAACCAACATAAAAATGTTCGCACTGTTTTGACATTTGTCCACTGCGAATAGAAAAGAGGGATACTATGCTACTCAATTTTATTTTTGCGTTGCTGCCAATCATTTGGCTGTTCATCGCTTTCTTGGTGCTGAAATTGCCAGGCTACATCGGCTGTCTCACGGCTCTGGCCATCTCCATCGTAGAGAGCATCATTTTTAAATCGCTGGCCTTTGATGACACCCTGGTCGGTCTCACTGTTGGCGAATCGTTAACCGCCTCCATCGAAGGTTTCATTGGTGCCATTTGGCCAATCGGTCTTATCATCATCGCAGCCATGTTCGCTTACAATCTCTGTGTTGAAACCAAGGCCATGGAACTGATCAAAAACATGCTGACCTCCGTCACCAATGACAAACGTGTGTTGGTCCTCATTCTGGCATGGGGTTTCGGCGGTTTTATGGAAGCAGTGGCTGGTTTTGGCACCGCTGTTGCCATTCCTGCTGCCATGATGGTGGCACTCGGGTTCAACCCGCTGTTTTCTGCCATCGCCTGCCTCATTGCCAATGCCACCCCGCCAACGTTTGGCTCCATTGGTATTCCAACGACAACAGCAGCCAGCCTCGTCGGCATTGATTCTGCACTGATTGCCGGCCCTGCGATGAACATTCTTGCAATCCCAGCACTCATCAGTCCATTTCTTATCATTGCTTTGATCGGAAAAACAGAGCACTCTAAAAATGCTTTCAAAGATATGTTTGGATTCACGCTCATCGCTGGTCTTGCCTACGTGCTGCCAGCACTCCTGATCGCCAACTTCGTTGGGGCAGAACTTGTTGACATTGTCAGCAATACCATCAGCTTGGTGGTCATGCTGGTGCTCGCTGCCAAACGCAAGCCAACCGATGACCCAGTCTTTGCCATGAATCTTTCCAGTGAAGAGAAGGCGCATCTTAAAGACATTCCATTTGGTAATGTGGCTGCCTGGTCACCATACATTCTCATGTTGATTCTGCTCATTGGCACCTCCAAGCTCATTGCACCAGTCAATGCCTGGGTGTCCAGTTTTGTGATCACTTTCAGCGTTTACTCTGGTGCCGACCCAGCCACCATTTCGCTGACCATTCTCAACTCAGCCGTAATGATTTTCATTGCTGGCGTCATTGGTGGTTTTCTGCAAAAAGCTTCCATCGCCACCATGGGCCGCGTGCTCGTCAAAACCATCAAAGGCATGTGGAAAGCCATCATTACCATCGTCTTCATCATTGCCTTGGCCAAAGTCATGGGCTACAGCGGCATGACGTCGTCTATTGCCATGCTGCTAGCTGATCTCACAGGCGCCTTCTATCCAGCTTTGGCACCAATTGTCGGCATCATCGGCACGTTCGTCACAGGTTCTACCACTTCTGCCGGTGTGCTGTTCGCACAAATGCAGACAGAGGTGGCTGCATTGCTCGGCGTTGATCCTGTGCAGCTCGTGGCAGCCAACATGGCTGGCGGTGCCATCGGCAAAATCATCTCGCCGCAAAGCATTGCTGTTGCGGTAGCCGCCATCGGCAGCATCGAAGGTGTTAAGAGTGTGGATTCTGCCATCATGGGCAAAACCATCAAATATTGCGTGCTCCTTGGTGTCATTGCCTGCGCCGTCTCTTATATCAGCGCAGTTGTTATTTAATAGCCATCCTTTTTCGGACAGAGGCTCCCGGCCTCTGTCTTTTCTATTGAAATGATAAATATTTCGTGAACAGATAATGAATAGACAGTCGCGATAGAACGTGTCATAATAGGGTGTAAATGTGACAACATATTTTGACGATTTTTAACCAAAGAGGGGTGTACTATATAATGAGTAGATTGGATATCAACACGCCCGACCAAGCACAAATGGTGGTGGATCAACTCTATCATGACATGGAGCGCCGCATCATCGCTTCTGGCCCAGGGCTGTGCCCAGTCGACATGTCGCTGAACTTTCTCAATCTCTGCCATGCACAAACCTGCGGCAAATGTGTCCCTTGCCGCATTGGGCTTGGTCAGCTGGCCAATCTGATGCGCGGCATTCTCGACGGGAAAGGCAAGATGGAAGATCTTGACGTTCTCGAAAAAACAGCAGAAATCATCGAAAACACTGCATCCTGTGCCATCGGCACCCATGCTGCACGCTTGGTGCTCACCGGTCTCCGCGGATTCCGTGATGACTACATCGAACACATTCAAAACCGCCGCTGCCTCGGCAATATGGAACAGCCAGTACCATGTGTGGCACTGTGCCCAGCCAGCGTTGATATTCCGGGCTACATTGCCCTCATTCGCGCTGGTCGTCCAGCCGATGCCGTGCGCCTGATCCGCAAAGACAACCCATTCCCAGTGGCTTGCGCCTATGTCTGCGAACATCCTTGCGAAGCACGCTGCCGCCGCACCATGCTTGATGAGCCGCTCAATATCCGCGGACTCAAGCGTTATGCTGTGGATACAGCTGGCGATGTGCCGCAGCCTGCCTGCGCACCAGCCACCGGCAAACATGTCGCCGTTGTTGGCGGCGGCCCTGGCGGCCTGTCCTGTGCCTATTATCTGGCCTTGATGGGACACCAGGTCACGATCTATGAAAAATTCAAGCAGCTGGGCGGCATGCTGCGCTATGGCATTCCAAGTTATCGTTTCCCACGTGAACTGCTGGACCGTGAAATCAACTCGATTCTCTCCCTGGGCATTGAAGTTCATACCGAAACCGAAGTGGGCAAAGACATTTCCTTTGCCGCGCTTGATGCCAACTACGACTGCATCTATATCGCCATTGGTGCCCACACCGATAAAAAGTCGGGTATCGACGGCGAAGCCAGCGAAGGTGTTTACAGCGCCGTCGAAATCCTGCGCCAAATCGGGGATGACATCTATCCAGACTTTGCTGGCAAGAACGTCGTCATCATCGGCGGCGGCAATGTGGCCATGGATGTCACCCGTTCTGCCATTCGCTTTGGCGCTGAAAAAGTCACCTGTGTGTACCGTCGCCGCCAGGAAGACATGACCGCGCTGCCTGAAGAAGTAGAAGGTGCCATCGCTGAAGGCGTTGAGCTGCTCACCATGCACGCACCAGTGCGCATCGAAACCAATGACGACGGTCATGTCACCGCCCTCATTGTGCAAAAACAGCTCACTGGTCTGATCAAACGCGGCCGTCCATCACTTTCCGCCGACGAGGTCGAAGAAATCCGCATTCCTGCCGACGTCGTTGTCGAAGCCATTGGTCAGGGCATCGACTCCCGCGCCTTTGAAGCTGCCGGTGTTCCTGTCTTCCATGGCGCCATCAGCGCGCTCAGCGACAGCCGACTCTCCGATGAACACATGGACGGCGTCTTCGCCGGTGGCGACTGCGTCACCGGTCCAGCCAGTGCCATTCGTGCCATCGCAGCCGGTAAAGTCGCCGCTGCCAACATCGACGAATACCTCGGTTTCAACCATGAAATCACCGTCGATGTCGTCATTCCAGACCCTAGCCTCGACGACAAACCACCACACGCCCGCGTCAATACCACCGAACGCGAAGCCAGCGAACGCAAACATGACTTCGTCTGCATTGAATGCGGACTCACAGAAAAAGGTGCCATGACAGAAAGCAGCCGCTGCCTGCGCTGCGACCACTTCGGCTATGGCATCTTCAAAGGGGGTAGACATACCAAATGGTAAACATCACAATTGACGGCGTTTCGCTCAACGTGCCAGAGAGCATGACCATCCTTAAAGCCGCCGAAATAGCTGGCCATCCAGTGCCAAGCCTCTGCTACTGGGAAGGCCTCAATGAAATCGGCGCCTGCCGCATGTGCATTGTCGAAGTCGAAGGCATCGATCACCTCGTTCCTGCCTGTATCGACACCGTCAGTGAAGGCATGGTCATCCACACCAACAGCCCACGTGTGCGCGCTGCCCGCCGCACCAACCTGCAGCTGATCCTGTCTCAGCACAACTGCAACTGCCCAACCTGCATGCGCAACGGCAACTGCAAACTTCAGCGCGTAGCCTATGAACTCAACGTCTTTTCCAATCCATTTCCAAAAGACATCGCACCTTTTGACTGGGACGAAACCTCACCCCTCATCCGTGATGCGTCCAAGTGCATCAAATGCATGCGCTGCATCCAGGTTTGCGACAAAATTCAAAGCCTGAACATCTGGGACGTTGCCGGTACTGGTTCCCGCGTCACCGTCAACGTCAGCTACAACCGCACCATCCGCGAAGCCGATTGCTCCTTCTGCGGCCAATGCATCACCCACTGCCCAACCGCAGCCCTGCATGAACGCGACGACACCGAAAAAGTGCTCGCAGCTCTTGCCGACCCAGACATCATCACCGTGGTTCAGGTTGCTCCAGCCGTGCGCGTTGCCTGGGCTGAAGAACTGGGGATCGACTCAGACATCTTCTCCACGCCAAAAATGGTCGGCGTGCTTAAGCAGCTCGGCTTTGACTACGTCTTCGACACCAACTTTGGCGCCGATCTGACCATCATGGAAGAAGCCAGCGAATTCGTTGAACGCTTCACCCACCGCGACCAATACAAATGGCCAATGTTCACCTCCTGCTGCCCTGGCTGGGTGCGTTTCCTCAAATCCAATTTCCCGGAAATGACCGACAACCTCTCCACTGCCAAGTCACCAATGGAAATGTTCGGCGCCATCACCAAGAGCTACTTTGCCGATCGTATTGGTGTTGATCCGCATAAAATCTGCATGATCGCCATCATGCCATGCCTCGCTAAAAAAGAAGAAGCCGCCCTCGAGCCACTGCGTGATGCCTGCGGCGATCCGGATGTTGACATCGTGCTCACCACCCGTGAGTTCACACGCATGGTGCGTGCCGACCACATTCTTCTCGATGATGTGCCCGACACCGATTTCGACCATCCACTCGGCACCAGCACCGGTGCGGCAGCCATCTTCGGCACCACCGGCGGCGTCATGGACGCTGCCCTGCGCACCGCTTACGCCAAAATCACCGGCTACAACCCAGATGCCGATGACTTCACCGAAGTGCGCGATACCCAGTTTGGCGAAGGGCGCGAAGCCACCTTTACCATTCCTGGTGCTGGTGACGTCAAAGTTGCCGTTGTCAGCGGCCTTGGCAACGCCCGCAAACTGCTCAACAGCATCAAATCCGGCAAAGCCCGCTACGACTTTGTCGAAGTCATGGCCTGCCCTGGCGGCTGCGTCGGCGGTGGCGGCCAGCCAATCGTCGACGGCATCGACCTCAACGTCTACCGCGGCGCCGCCCTCTGGAAAATCGACCGCGATATGGACATTCGTTTCAGCCACGAAAATCCAGACATCCTCGATCTCTACCGACTCTACCTCGGCAAACCATGCGGCGACAAAGCCCACCACCTGCTCCACACCGATCATCACGCCTGGACCATGCCACGCCACATGGCGGACGATTGATCATAAACGCACAATCCCCAGTGTTTGCAGCGCAACGCTGCAAACACTGGGGATTTTTTACTATTTTTATTTTCGCTGCTTTCTCCAGGCCAGCACGGCGAATACTGCAAAGAACACCGCATTGAGCATAAGTACGATGAGGCTGCCTTCTATTTTGAACACTCCGCCGGAAAGCAGGGCATTGCCATGCATGGTAATATCAATCATATGTGGATAATCATCGGCCAGCGATACACCGCCAAGAATGATGCCGCCAATGCTGTTCCAGAGGAAGTGAATCATCACTGGCGCCACAAGGCTTCCAGTATATTCCAAAACGGCGGTGACAAAAAGACTCATGAGCACGATGTTGACACATGGCAGCCAACCGGCTTCCAATGCACCGCCATGGCAGAGAAGGAAGATCAGTGTACTGATGACAGCTGCCACCGGCACGGAGTAACTTGCCTTAATGCGTTGATAAAGATAGCCACGCACCAACAGTTCCTGCATCATTGTGTTCAAAAACAGTGCCACCAGCCACAGCCATAGCTGCGGCACCGTCTGCACGCCATCAATGGTCATGCAGTCCAACGTTCGCAATAAGCCGACTGCCGCACCGATCCACACCAGGCCAGTGAACACGCCGAGCACTGCTGCCCGTCCGCTGCCTGCGCCCCACAGGCCGATCGGCACGCTGCGGCGATCAATGAGCCAAAACAGTCCATTGAAAATCACCACTGCCAAGAGCGGCATCAGCTCCGCAAAAAAGCGCCAATATACGCCGTCGGCGTCATCTGGAATCGGCAGCACCGTTGCCAGCAGCGCCCAGCCGATAAAGAATACGACGATTTTAACAATCGTTAGTAACAATTTTTTCATTTTAAAAGCATTCCATCCTTATTCAATGATTTTTCACAACACAGCCTCTACCGCTGCTGTGAGCCGGGCCAGGTCGTTGTCGTCCGGATGGCTCAGCGCGGCGTCGAAGTTGGCGATCATCTGTGTCA
>JAXJBF010000118.1:0-4598 GCA_036303105.1 Peptococcaceae bacterium
ACAGGGCGCCAAGGGCATCCTCCCGAAAGAAAACGTAGAAAGTAAAGTCCCCCCAAAAATTGATCATCCCCCCACCGCGGCGACAGGGGAAATAACAAAAGCCCCATAACGCACAAACACCGCGCCAGCGTACCCTGGCACGGTGTTTGAAAGAGACAGCGCGGCTATCGGTCGGCTTCGTTCAGCATGGCGCGCACAGCGCGGTCGAAGTCCGATTCAATGGTTTGTGTTTTGTTGAACGCGTCATACTCTGCCTCCGCTTTTTCGCGGGCAGCTTTGCTGGAAACGCGTCCCTTGTCCTCGAGAATGTCATACCGCCGAAACGCTAGGAACGCGTTCACGCTGGCGGCGAATTCCTCCATGGTGAACACGTTCTCACGCTCGATGAGATCCTCGATGTAGTCAAAATAACCGCTCACAGTGCGCTCCAGCTGACGAATCTGCTTGGCGTCCAGATAATTCTTCGCCACCGTCACATCCGATTTCAAAATACGGCCTTCCGGCGCGTTCTTCCAGGTGGTCAGGCCCATGTGTTCCTTGTCACGGTCGGCATGAGTGTAAACAATCTCCGCCGCAGTCTGCCCAGTGATGGCGTAGTGAAACTTATTCTGCACCATGGCGTAGAACGCGCGCGTCACCTCGGCATTTTTGTCGTAGTCAATGCTGCATTCGGCAAAAATATCCGTGATCTGCTGCCAAATGCGGCGCTCGCTGGCGCGAATCGAACGAACGCGCTCCAGGAGTTCGCGGAAATAATCCTTGCCAAAGACCGTATTGCCCTGCTTCAGGCGTTCGTTGTCCATGGCGAAGCCCTTGATCATGTAGTCTTTCAGCACACCCGTCGCCCAAATACGAAACTGCGTGGCACGGTGCGAATTCACCCGATAGCCCACCGAAATGATCGCGTCAAGATTGTAAAATTTCGTCGCCCGTGTCTGCGTTTTGCCCGCCATGGCGCCATGGGGAGTGGTTATTTCCATTTTGGAAACAACCGCTTCCTCCACCAGCTCGCCTTCGGCGAAAATATTTTTCAGATGCTTGTTGATCGCTGGCACCTGCACCCCAAACAACTCAGCCATGGCCTTCTGCGTCAGCCAAATGCTTTCATCCTTCACCACCGCATTGACCACAACATCCTCATCCGCCGACTGATACATCAGGAACTGAAACGTGTTCTCCATACGCACCCTCTCTTTCTGATGGCATCCATCTTTCTTTCCTATATTATAGTGACTGCGCCGCCCATCTGTCCAACACAAAAACCCTCGCCTCCCAAAGGAGACGAGGGTTTCTATCACGAACGTTTTCCAGAAGCGTGATTGAATGTTTAAAGAGGAAATTTCTCTTTAATTACTTCTGAAATACAACGCTTGCGGTAAGACCAGTGCTGTCCTGAAGTGGAGTAACTTCATAGCCAAGTGCTTCAGCTACGAAACGTACTGGTACATAAGTACGATCACCATTCAGTACTGGTGCAGTGTCCATGGTCTTGTCTTCACCATTTACGGTGTAGGTGGTAGAACCAATGGTCATGGTCAGCGTGGTGTTACCATAGGTGTAGGTCACAGTCTTGTTGTCCTGATCCCAATCTACGGTTGCGCCGAAGGTTTCACCAAGTACGCGGAATGGTACCATGGTTCTCCAGTTGCTGTCTACATATGGAGCAGCATCGCCAGAGATGATGTCGTTGTTGACAACATAATCGGTAGAACCGATGGTCATAACAACGGTGTTCTGAGCAGCTGGGTCTACAGCGCCAAAGGTGTAGGTCAGGGTCTTGCCGTACATTTCGCCATTGTCAGCTTTAACAACGACAACAACATCAACAGTGCCTTCCTGATCGCTGTAGAGGGTCAGTTCGCCCTTCCCATCCTTAACATTCTCATTATTGATTTTAAGATCAACATAAGCATCAGCGTTGCTCTGCTTTTCAATGTAAGCATAGAGATCGCCATTTACTTTGGAAAGCTTGTCGTTTTCATCAACAACAGATACTGCAACAGTATTATCTTCATTGATAGGGCCTTCGATAGGATCGAAGGACAGGGTTTCAGCAAGGTAGCCCTTCACGATGGTCAGAGTCTTTTCAACATATTTCTGATGGGTTTCATCGAATACCTTAACGGTAACGGTGGAGCCGATCAAAGATTCGTTGGCAGCGGTGTTGCTTGCCAAGGTAAAGTAGAATGGATTATCATTTGCGTCCTTTGCGACAACAGATGCAGAGTTAGAACCATTGATACCAATGTTCAGATCGTCTCCATCAGCTTTTACTTTGATGCCGTTTTCATCAACGAGATAAGCGGTACCCTTTACAGTCTGACCAAGAGCAATTTCGTCATCGATCGCTTTGATGGCGTTGTTGTTATTGTTAGGCCATCCAGCAATTGCTACGAGATCGGTGGTAATTTCCTGAACAGTGCCGAACTTAGCAAGGTTGAAGGTAGCGGTTGCTGCTTTTTCACTGCTCTTGAATGCAACCTTAACAGTGTATTCACCTGGAGTCAGGTCTTTAGTTTTACCATCACTGTTCTTGTCGTTGTACTGCAGAGTATAAACTTCGTTTGCAGCATCCCAAACAAGCTGCAGTTCGTCTGCTGTCAAATCAGAATCTTTTGGTGCATCAACAGTTAAAGTGTATGCATTAGTATTAGGGGTAACACCTGTCACTTTATTTCCGTTTACATCGGTCAGTTCGAACTGAACAGCATCAGCAAAATAGTCTGAAGTGCCAACTTCTGTCGTATCATGTTTAGTATCGTTACCAGCTAAGAGATAGCCGCCATCTTTTACAGTCTTGATGTTGCCAACATAGAACATATCTTGAACAACAGTCAGGGTAGAAGATGCGTCACCATTGATTTCGCTGACTTCAATATCAAATTCACCATTTTCAGCCAGAGTAAATTCAAAAGAGAATTCCCCACGTGCATTGGTGGTTACAGTGCCTTCATCAGAAAGGCCCTTTAAAGTGATGCCGCGCTTAGCGGTTACGTTTAATTCTTCATTAGCAGCTGCAGTGCCATCTTCAGTCAATGCTTGACCATTAACCTTATAAACCTTTACATCACTTGGGGTAACGTCGTCATTAATGGTGTAAGTATATTCACCATCTTTGCCAGCAACTGCGGCAACGGTAGCATCAGTTACATCATTGGTGAAGGTGATTTCGCTGGTTTTAACAGTTGCAGCAGCAACATTAACAGTGATTGGTTCAACTTCATCAATATCTGCTACAGAATTAGAAGTTGAAAGACTATCATCTGCAACACCAGCAAAGATCTGATAGCCATTACCATTGTCGTTGAAATTGAAGTCAACTACATAGCCATCTTTTACAGACAGGGCGTTTCCATCATTATCAACAAGTTTCCAAACGTCTTTTACATTGGTTGGAACAGCTTTACCGATCGGAGCAATGTCATTTTTCTTATCAGTTGCAGTTGCGTAGACATCGCCGAAGGTTGCGTCATCAACAACTCTGTTGTTCAATTCAGCCCATACATAAACAGCGTCACCAGATGCTGCATTTAATGGATAGCTGCTTACTTTGCTGTCATTGCCAATAACCATGAATTCAGCTTGAGCATCGGTGCCCTGGGTAGCAGCTGCAGTTGCCTGACTGCCATTAATCAGCAAAGCACTCTTTGCTACATTTACAACATCACTAGCCTTGACAACTGTTACAGTGCCAACTTCTTGCCCACCAGCTTTAATAGCTGCAAAGTCAGCTTGGTTTTGGCCATTATAGTATGCTGTATTCAAAGTATAGGTGCCTGCAGATTTAAATGTTAAAGTAATCTTCACTTCACTGCTAGCACTTACGTCGTGAAGCCACCATGCTGGTCCCCATGATCCTGCTCCTATAGATGACGCATAACTAGAATCCAACTTGCCTGTATGCGCCGCATCCGTAGACAAGGTTACTTTATCGGAAGTAAGCACGTTGCCCTCTTTATCGGTAACCCAAAGTACAACTCTGTCGTTAAGGCTGTTTAATGCAGTAGTACCTACTTTAACAGTAGCTTCAGCAGATGCCGTAGGATTTGATGTATCGTTACTTAATACGATTTTTTGATCATCAAGAGTGACCTGAGTATTTTCATTGTTCAGATCTACAGTATCTGCAAAAGCAGCCGCAGGAACCAAGGTCAGAACAAAGGCTGCCATGGTAACCAGCGAAATAATCTTTTTAGAGATCTTATTCAATATTTTTCCCTCCCAAATATATTTCTGCGGAACTTTTCCCCTCCGCATAGGGCGCCGCCATTGGTCTGCGCGGCTCAGAACCGGTTTTTCCCTGCCGGTGCAGGTCGGCCCGCCCTCGGCAAGACTCGCCGCTCGCCTTCTCGGACCTGTACGTCCACGACCGCGTCAGCGGTTGGGCCTCCAGGAAGTCTTTTCGTCGAATCTTCTTTCACCAGACACACACCTGCGCCAACTAAATCTGCGCGGCATGGTTCTGTCGTTGCTTCCTGGCTTGGAGAAATGCTGTGGCCTTACTCCCCCCTTCGATGACTTAGCCTGGCATGCAAAGACCGGCTGCGCCGCGCCGCCCTGCCCTGGCAGGGAAAGGCGGGCGCGCCCTCCTGCCTGAA
>JAXJBF010000119.1:0-2812 GCA_036303105.1 Peptococcaceae bacterium
CTTGGAGAAATGCTGTGGCCTTACTCCCCCCTTCGATGACTTAGCCTGGCATGCAAAGACCGGCTGCGCCGCGCCGCCCTGCCCTGGCAGGGAAAGGCGGGCGCGCCCTCCTGCCTGAAAAAATGGACGTGCACAATCGTTTTCTATGTCTGCCACATCATCCAAGACGCCTAAAAAAAGAAAAAGCCCCCTATGCAAGCCTCAATAGCCACAGGGCGCCAAGGGCATCCTCCCTTGAAGAAAACGTAGAAAGTAAAGTCCCCCCAAAAATTGATCATCCCCCCACCGCGGCGACAGGGGAAATAACAAAAGCCCCTGCTGTCGCTGGGACAACAAGGGCTGTATATATGACATGTTCTTTCCTATTATAAGGCGCACGCTGCAGCATTGCAATATTCAATGCTGCAACGGGGTGCGATGAGGGATCATGCGTGCTGCATTGGAGCGCCTTGGTGGCTATTGATGCGCATGTGCGTCGGCAAGCGCAGCGAAATATTTCCACCCTCACGCTTTAATCGCGCAGGCGCCATTTGGCGTAGCGGTTGCTGCCGTCAGCGATGATGAGGCCGTCCTTTTTCATGGCCTGCAGCAAATTGGACACTTTGCGGGAGCGCTGCTGGTCGCTGAGCACTTCCGGCAAGGCATGGTTGAGCACGTCCATGAGTTCCTGCTTGCCTGCGCTGCCCATAGTTTTCAGCGCTTTCAGAATGAGCTGTTTGCACACTTCATCGTCCAGGCCCTGGTTGCGCATGTAGTCGGCGCGCTGGCCCACCATGTTGGCCACTTTGAAGGAAACGTAGATGTTTGGATAGCGTCCCTCAACGAGCCGCTTCTTTTTCAGCTGCTGATAGTCGTCTTTGGCGATGGGGGTGTGCTTCTGCACTTTGTCCAGAAGAAAGACGGTGTGCATGTCCAGATCGCTGTTGGCATGGAGCAGCTGGGTGTAGTTCTTATCGAGGATCTTGCCATAAACGGTGACACTGACACGATTTGGCACGGTGAGGTCGTAGGTTGGCAGCGGGAAGCACCGCTCGCGCTGGATTTGGTACATCATGGGAATGCCCATGGAATTGGTGTCGATCATGTAAAGGTTGGTCATGGCGTTGCAGAGAAAGGTGTTGCGATAGTAGGGCGGTTTGTAGCCCGGCTCCAGGGCGCGCTCGATGTGTTCGGGAATGAAGGCGCCTTCGTTGATAAAGACGAGTTTGTCCTCAAATTCTTCCACGTTGATCTTGCCGCGCAGGCGGTAGTCCTGGTGGGCGATGCAGTTGTTGATGATTTCTTTGACAAGCTCCGGCTCGTATTGGTTCACTTCGTCGGGGAACAGGGTTTCACTGCCGGAGAAGTAGCGGTATTTTTCGTTGCGGATTTTCGCATAGACGCGGTCCACCGCCAACAACAGCGGCATGTCGAAGTGTTCGTAAGCTTTGACAAGGCCGTTGGCGCCGTACAGGCTCCAGGTGATGCGCGGGATGAAACCGTCAAACCAGCTGCTGGCTTCGGGCTTGCCCAGGAGCAGCAGCGCGGTGCGGGTGATTTGGCCGGCGATGGTGAGCCCGGCTTTGTCGAGGAAGGCAGCCTCGGGCAGGACGTCGATCATGGCGGCTTTCTTTGGGTCGTTCTGCTTTTGAGCAAAAAGCCGCCGCGCTTCCTGCAGGGCGTCGGGATCAAGGTCATTCAGCGATGCGCCTGGCACCAGCTCTTTTGACCAGTCCACGCCGCCTTCTCTGCGGATCAGGTCGAGCTTGTTCATTGGAAGCGGCACAAGGGCCTCGCCTTCGCGCGCATAAGCCGCACCCTGCCAGGTGGTTGGCACACCGCGCAGTGCTGGCGGAATTTGAAAAGCCAACACACGCGCACCATCCAGCGCCAGCTCGTACACTTCGAGAAAGGTGAGGCGCTCGTTGGTGCCGTTGGCGATCTCGCGTTTGATGGACTGCAGGCTGCCATCTGCACGGTACGCCGACCCCACCGGCTGGCCGTCGTCGCTGATGCCAAAGAACAGCCACGCTTCCTGTGCGCCGCGCAGATTGGCCTCGTTGCTCAGCGCTGAGAAATACTTACCCAGATCCTTGAAGCTAAAGTTGCTGCGCGCCTCTTTCAGCTCCACCACTTCGCTTTCCAAGGCGCGCTTTGCGCCTGTGGCCACGCGGGAAAGAATCTGCTCGATTTTATCTCTTACCTGCGTTTCTGTGTAGATCATCGCTCCTGCCTCCTTAGATCTTTCTATAGCTAACCGCACACCGATAAAATCCCTGTGTTAAGCCATGAACCGTCGTTCTAGAACTACAGCCGCGCATTTCTAGAACTTAACGCAGCATGTTGTTAGTTCTAGGTGCGGCTGGTGATAAGTCGATTGTATCATAACGAGAAAGCTTTCTCTATACAAAAAACCCTCGTCGCCCGAAGGAGACGAGGGTTTGCTTGTTTTACGAGCACATCATCAGCGATTACTTCTCGAAGATCACGCTGGCGGTGGTGCCGTTGTCTGCGTAGAGTGGGGTGACTTTGAAGCCGAGCCCTTCTGCTACGAAACGTACTGGCACGTAGGTGCGGTCGCCGGTGATTTCTGGCGCTACATCCATGCTCTTTTCTACGCCGTTAATGGTGTAGGTGGTGTCGCCGATGGTCATGACGATGGTGGTGTCACCAAGGGTGTAGGTGACGGTGCGCGCATCGTTGTCCCATTCAACCGTTGCGCCCAATGCTTCGCCCAGTGCACGGAATGGCACATAGGTGCGGTCGTTGGCGATGTATGGAGCAGCATCTGGCACAGTAACGATGTTGTTGTTGATAACAAAATCGTTGGAAC
>JAXJBF010000120.1:0-10691 GCA_036303105.1 Peptococcaceae bacterium
GGCTTACACCGCAGACATTATCCTCACCGCCACCTGGACAGCGAACCACTACACCGTGGTTTTCGAGGCCAACGGCGGCAGCGGCACCATGGCGCCGCAGACCTTCACCTACGACGCAGCGCAGGCGCTCGCTGCAGCAAGCTTCACCCGTGCGGGGCACACCTTTGAAGGCTGGAACACGGCTGCCGACGGCAGCGGCACCAGCTTTGCGGATGGAGCCAACGTGGTCAACCTGAGCGCGGAGGACAGCGGCCGTGTCACCCTCTACGCCCAGTGGACGGAGGACGCCAAGTACAGCCTGTCCGGACAGGTGAACGAGTCTGATGGCACGGGTGCTGCCGGTGCGACCGTCATCCTCATGCAGGGGGCGGAGAAAATTGCCAAAACCACCACCGACAGCAGAGGACACTATGTGTTCACCAACATTCCAGCGGGCGCCTACAACATTGTGACGGAAAAAGGTGATGTGACCACGACCACCATGGTCACCGTGGACGCCGACCATGAAACGATCGACACCATCACCCTGCCGGAGGGCAGCAAAAATACCATCGTGGACAACAGTGAGGCTGGCGCATTTGCAGCCACTGTTGGCGGCCTGAATGAGATTGCTGCTGCTGAGACGGTGGCAAATGGTGAAACCGTCACCATCACCCTGGCGGTCACAGAGAAAGAGGACGTGACCAACAGCGTCGAAGCTGGGAACGAGACGCTGAAACAGGAGCAGGCCGCCATCAAACAGGAAGCCGCTGGTCAGACCCTGGCCTTTCTTGACCTGAGCCTGCTGAAAACCACAACGCAAAACGGCGTGGAGGGAACACCTGAAAATATTGGCGGCAGCAACGACAACCTGCTGACCATTGTGGTGCCGTTTGCCACCGACAATCGCCGCCACATCACCGTCTACCGCTATCATGACACGGCAGCGGAAGCCCTGCCGGAAGGCAGTGAAAATGCTGTAAACGGTGAATATTTCAGCGTGGGCGATGGCGTTGTCACCATCTGCGCCAAGAAATTCTCCACCTACGCCATTGGCTACACCAACCCGCCGTCCACGGGCGGCAGCGTCGGCCTGGCGCCGATTGTCACCGAGACGGAGCATGGCAGCGTGAGTCTCAGCCCATCTCGTCCGTCGGTCGGCCAGACCGTGACCATTACGCCGCAGCCGGATGAGGGCTACACTATGGCTGCCATTACGGTGACCGACGCCAGCGGCCAGGCGCTGACCGTTACGAAGAACCACGACGGCACCTGGTCCTACGAACAGCCGCGCGGCCAGGTGACCATTGCCGTCACCTTCCGCCTGGCGAGCAATGCCAGCGACTGTCCGCAGGATGACAGCTGCCCGCTGGCTGGCTACAGCGATTTGCAGATGCACACCTGGTACCACGACTGTGTCCACTACTGCCTGGAAAACGGGCTCATGGTGGGCACGGCACAGGGCGTGTTCTCGCCGGATGCAGCGCTGACCAGGGCGCAGGCCGTGGTCATTCTCTGGCGCAACGAAGGCAGCCCGCTTGTCGAGCAGCCGCTGGATTTTGACGACGTGGCCGACGACGCCTGGTACGCCGACGCTGTGCGCTGGGCCGTCGCCGCCGATGTCATGAGCGGCTATGGCAACGGCCGCTTCGGGGCCGACGACCCAATGACCCGAGAGCAGATGGCATCGATGTTTCATCGCTTCGCCCTCCAGAAGGGCGTCACCGTGAGCGATGGCGCAGCCGTCGACCTGAACCGCTTCAGCGATGCCGACGCCATCAGCAGCTGGGCGCTGGACGTTGTCCAGTGGGCCTGCGACACCGGCCTGCTGCGAGGTTTTGAGGACGGGAAGCTGGACCCAACCGGCAACACCACCCGCGCCCAGTATTCAGCCATGATCATGCGCTTTCTGGAAGACATCACCCAATAAATGACAAAAATAACAGCCGCCGCCTGTCGACAACGACAGACGGCGGCTGTTTGCGTTAGAACAAAGGCTCGTCCTTTTGGAAAAACAGGATGAAATAGATGGGCAGATAGGTGATTTTTCCCTTGCTGGTGATTTCGCGCGTGTTGGAAAGCACAAAAGCTTGCTTGATGGGATATTGCTCATTCTTGACAAAGGCGTTGAGCGCGCTGTGGACGGAGTAATCCTTGCCGGATTTGACCTCGATCGGAACCACCGACAGACTGTTGTAGTCGTCAATGAGATAATCGACCTCGTCCTTGCTGCGGTTGTCGTAAAGATAGAGCGGATAACCGTGGGCGCTGAGTTCGCTGGCGACCACGCTTTCATACACTGCGCCGAGGTTGATGCTGCGTTCGTCGTCCATGATGGCGCGGATGTTGCTGCCGGAGAGGATGCCGGAGAGAATACCCACATCATTGAGATAAAGCTTGAGCAGATTTTCCCCGCTGGATTCAATGAGCGGGAACACCGGAGTGGAAATGGCGCGCACCTCCAGAGCGATGCCAGCGCTGACGAGGTAGTCAAATTCGTCTTGATAGTGGGCGAAGGTTCTGCCCTTTTTCCCTTCGATGTCTTTGACGACAACGCGCTTTTTCTTGTTTTCGAGGTTGTATGGGATCATCTCGTAAATGCGTCGGATTTTTAATTTGTGGGCATCGTCGTATTTAGAGGCGTCAATCATGTAGTATTCGTGAATTTCCCGCTGGATGTTTTTTTCATTTAGGTAGGCGTTGACGGCATCCGGCATGCCGCCGACGAGCAAAAACTTGCGGAACAAATCCATCATTTTATTGTGGGTGGCCTCGTCCAACGCTTCTCGTGCGTCAAACTTACGCCGCAATGCGGCAATGGCAAATGCGTTCATGCCGTTGGCATAGAGAAATTCTTCAAAATCCAGCGGGTACATCTGCAGCTTGCGAATGCTTCCCATTGGGATGGACGTCGTTTGAGACAGCGTGACGCCCAGCAAGGCGCCGCTGGCGATGAACGTGAAGCGGCCATCTTTGCGCAGAAATTTCAGCAAGGTCAGCAGATGCGGATAGGCCTGGATTTCATCGATGAAGATCAGCGTGTTATCCCGCTCATGCATCTTGTCGCCAGCAAGCATGCTGACCTGAAGATAGAAATCCTCGATGCTGTGGGTGTTGGCAAATAGCCGCTCGCTGATGCTGTCTTCGACCATGTTCAGCTCAATAAAATGAGTGAACAGCTGTTGGCCAACGTGGTGGATGATGAAGGTTTTTCCGACCTGACGGGCGCCGTCCACGAGCAGAATTTTGTCCGGCGTGGTGCGCAGATGGTGTTCGATGTCAGCAGCAATCTTCCGATAAAGTATGGGCAGGACCTCTTTCAAAAACTTTTCAATAAAAAATGTGCGCCGAAAACGTGACTTTTCAATAAACGTGGCTGGCGGGAAAATGCATGCCTGGTATGGATTGGCTCTTGCCAAATGGCTGGCGAGGGTGTATCATAGATAATGAACAAGGTTCATTTTGCGGAGGTAACTATGAATAGAACGGTGACATCGGAAGAAGAAATTTTGGCGGCAGCGCAGACGCTGCTGTTGGAAAAAGGTGCCGGCGCATTGACGATGCGTTCGGTGGCAGCAGCCTGCGGGGTTGCTGTGGGCTCGATTTACAATTATTTTCCGTCCAAAGGCGCGCTGGTCGGTACGACGATCGAAAGCGTTTGGACAGACATCTTCCGACCATTCACGGAGGCGCCGGCGTATGCCAGTTTTGCCGATTGTGCCGCAGCACTGCTTGCTGCTTTGGCTGAAGGCGATGCGCGCCATCCAGGTTTCTTTTCGGTGCACGCGCTGTCGTTTGCAGCTGGCGAAAAGGATGCTGGCCGTGCTTTAATGGCGCGTTGTTTTTCACATCTGCGCGAGAAAATGCTGGCTGCGCTGGCGGCAGATCCTCAGGTGCGCGCTGGCGTGTTTGATGGTGCCTTGTCCAAAGAAGCATTTGTGAATTATGTGCTGCAGCTTGCGATCATGCAGCAAAAACGCGGCAGCGGTGAAGACGCCGCCCTGTTGGCGCTGATTTGCAGCTGTATTTATTGAGTGCTTGCCCGTCGTGCGGCGGGCTTTTGTTTGAACGAATATGAACAAGGTTCATTTTTGAGAATGGAGGATGTTTATGGTTAAAAAGAGAACATTGCTGCTCTTGGCAGCGCTGGTTTGGCTGGCGGCTGGGCTGAATATTGTGCGCATTGGTGCGCTGGCCTATGTGGGCCACTTGTCGTTTTTGGCGGCAGCTGGATCGGTGGTGGTGTTTGTGCTGTTCTGGCGCATGTTCCGCAAGCTGGTTGGCAAGCACACAGGGCGCATCCGTGAGTACGCAGAGGAACGGCAGTATTTCTGGCATTTCTTCGATGCCCGCTCGTTCTGCATCATGGCTGTGATGATGACCGGCGGGATCACCATCCGTGTCTGCCATCTCATGCCGGACGCCTTTATTGCCATTTTTTACACCGGCTTGGGCACCGCGCTGGCGTTGGCCGGGCTGGCATTTGGCTGTCACTTTGTTCGTTATAAAGCATAGTATAAGAAAAACGCTGTCTCTTGTAGGAGGCAGCGTTTTTTGTTAGCGTTTAGTGGCGGATTTTTCCCGGCTCAGACGACGTTTTTCGATGGTGCTGGTGATCATATGGCGCATGGCGTCAATCGGATGCACATAAAGCATGCGCGGCCCGGCGTAGCGCATCACGGTGCGTATTTGTTCGCGCATTTCAGGCTTGTAGCAGTGGACACGGCAGTTGGAACAGAAGGATTTCGTTTCCATGAATGGGCAGTGGTCCACGCGGTCGCAGGCATAGCGCGCCAGTGCCGCGCATTCGTCGCAGAGCTGGTCCTTTGGGGGATGATGTTGATGACGGCAGTAGAGCGCGATCATTTCGCACACCACTTCTTTTTCGCGTGCACGCTTGCTGGAGAGATCGTGCATGAGCAGTGCCTCCTTTGTAAAAATAGGGTTGTTCTAAGTATACGCTGTGCAGGGCTGCTGAGCAAGAGCTGAACGGCTGAATATGCAGGTGGATGGCTGCTATAGAAAGGTTTGTTCGGCGGGCGCCTGTGACAAAAAAGGACGTGGCAGGTGGATTGGTTTTGACGTTTGTTGACAGAGATGATATGCTGGTTGCAAGGATAACTTATCTGTGCGCGTATAAAAGTGAAGCGTTCTAAAGGAGGCGTGAACCATGAAACGACCATTGGCGAAATTGAGTATGTTCTTTGGTGTTTGTGCCGCAGTAGTGGCGGTGGCCCTGTGGGTCTTCGGCGCTGGCTGGTTCGTTGTGGCCGCCTGTGCAGTGGCTGCAGTGGTGCTTTTCTGGGCCAGCCGCGGCGATTTGGACAGCGCCCGCGGCAATCAGCCTGTGGCCGTGATCATCGATCCCCTGACAGGGGTGCCGGATTTTGACGGCTACCGCCCGCGGGAAAGTGAGCTGCCACAGGATCAGCCAGCGGCTGAGCTGATTCAGCACGAGGTGGCTGGGGAGAGTGTGGACGAGATTTTGGCACGCGCAGTCGCTGCTCATCAAGGTGCAGCGACGGAAAAGAAAGGAGAATAACAATAGATGGAAGCATTTGATTTTAGTTTACCAACCCACATCGTTTTCGGCAAAGAGCGCTACGACGAAGCAGGCGCCCTTTGCGCCGTCATCGGCAAGAAGGTGCTTTTGCACTATGGCGGCGGCTCCATCAAGAAAAACGGCCTCTACGACCGCATCATGGCTTCGCTGGAAGCGGCAGGCTGCAGCGTTGTTGAACTGGGCGGCGTCAAGCCAAACCCTCGCCTGGAGCTGGTGCATGAAGGCATCGAATTGTGCCGCCGCGAAGGCGTCGACATGATTCTGGCTGTCGGTGGCGGCAGCGTCATCGATTCGGCCAAAGGCATCGCCGCCGGCGTTTGCTACGACGGCGACGTCTGGGACTGCTACCTGGGCAAGGCGCCTGTGACAGCAGCGCTGCCAATGGGCGTGGTGCTCACCATTCCAGCAGCCGGCAGCGAATGCTCCAACGTCACCGTGGTCACCAAGCCCGACACCCACGACAAGCGCAGCTTCCATGCCGATGCAGTGACCCCGCGCTTTGCCATCATCGCGCCGGACGTGTTTACCACCCTGCCAAAGACCCAGATCGCCAACGCCACCGTCGATGTTATCAGCCATGTGTGCGAGCGCTTCTTCAGCGACAGCACCCACGTCATGCTCACCGACCGCCTCTGCATTGCCACCATTGAAACCGCCATGCAGCTGGGTTTGAAGCTCTACGCCGATCCATCCAACGTGGACACCTGGGCCGAATTCGCCCTCACCGCCAACATTGCCCACAACGGCGTGCTGGGACAGGGACGCATCGAAGACTGGGGCGCCCATGGCATCGGCCACGAACTCAGCGCCTTCTACGACATGGCCCATGGTGCCAGCCTGGCCATTGCGGTGCCAGCCTGGATGCGCTATGTATCGCAAAGCAAGCCAGCGCGCTTTGTGCAGTTTGCGCGCGAAGTGATGCACGTGTACGAACAGGACGACAGAGAAGCCATCGCCATGGCCATCGATGATTTTGCAGCTTTCTGCCACCGCCTCGGTCTGGCCACCACCCTGACCGAAGCTGGTCTCGCCGACGCCGACCTGCCGGCCATGGCAAAGAGCGTCGTCAAATATCGCGCACGCGGACAATTTTATGTGCTTCATGAAGAAGACTGCTTGCGTATTTACGAAATGGCTCTATAATAGTATGTAGAGAAAAAATAACAACGGGACCTGCGGGTGCCCGTTGTTTTTATGAAAGGGGAGAGGCGCGTGGCACGTGCGACCAAACAAGAAAACTCATATTTTCACAGCTTTCTGCTGCTGCTCACAGCAACCATCTGGGGGGTGGCCTTTGTGGCCCAGAGTGTGGGCATGGACCACGTTGGCCCGCTGACCTTTGTGGCAGCGCGCAGCACGGTTGCTGTGGTGGCTTTGGTGCCGGTGGTGCTGCTCTTCAGCCGCCGTGCCAAGCACAGCAGCAAGCCAAAGCAAGCCTGTGACCGCCGCACCTTCTGGACAGGCGGCCTGCTTTGCGGGGTGCTGCTCTTTTTGGGCATGATCACCCAGCAGATCGGCCTGGTTTACACCAGCGTCGGCAAGGCCGGCTTCATCACCACCACCTACGTGGTGCTGGTGCCGCTGCTCGGTATCTTTCTGGGCCGCCGCATTGGCCTGCGCATGTGGGTCGCTGTGCTGCTGGCGCTCGCAGGGCTTTACTTTCTCTGTGTCAAGCAGGGTGAGTTCTCCATCGGCCTGGGCGATTCCATTGTGCTTCTATGCGCCTTCTTCTACACCATCCAAATCACCTGCGTGGACTACTACGTGCAGAAAATCGACAGCATTCAGCTCAATTTCATGCAGATGGCTGTTTGCGCAGTGCTTGGTATCATTGTGGCTGTCGTGTTCGAAGATCCTTCCTGGGGCAATCTGCTCGCTGCTGCGCTGCCGATTCTCTATGCAGGGGTCTGCTCCAGCGCCATGGGCTTCACCTTCCAAACCGTTGCCCAGGAGCACGTGTCGCCAACCGTTGCTTCGCTCATCATGAGCCTGGAAAGCTGCATCTCTGCCATCGCTGGCTGGGTGCTGCTCGGTCAGGTGCTCAACAACCGTGAGCTTTGGGGCTGTGTGCTCATGTTTGCTGCCATCATCCTCAGCCAGCTGCCTGCGGCCTTCTGGCAAAGCCTGCCGCTGGGCATGCGCCGCCATTCCAAAGAATAAACAAACGCTGTGCCTTCCTTGTGAAAGCACAGCGTTTTTCTCGTTATGAAAAAAGCACGCCGCTCGGCGTGCTTTTTGTATGTGACGCGTGGTTACGCCATCTTGTTTTCAATGAAGCGTTGGAAGATGGTCCCTTCGGGACTAGCGCATGCCAGGCACAGCCTCTTTATTGCTTCCTGGTTGATGAAGCGATCGTATATTTGCTAGCCTTGTATGCGCGCGTCGCAGCAACTTGGTTACGCCATCTTATTTTCAATGAAGCGTTGGAAGATGGCTGCGACTTGGGTTCTTGTTGCGGTGCCTTGTGGGTTCAAGGTGCCATCGTCCATGCCGGCGATCAGGCCTTGCTGTACCGCCCAAACCATGGCGTCGCTTGCCCAGCTGCTGACGCTGTCGGCGTCGCTGTAGTCGCCCACAGTGCCGCTTACGGCAGGGCTGCCCACATAGCGATAAAGCATTGCTGCAAACTGTTCACGGGTCATGGAGCTGTTGGCCATGGTGCCATCGGAAATGCCGTTGTCAATGGCCCATTGCTGAGGACCAGCGTACCATTCGGAGCCGGTGCCGCCAGGGATGTCGGCGCCTTCATAGCGGGCCAGCACGCTCCAGATCATGGCGCGGGTCATTTTGCCTTCTGGGGAGAATTCATTGGCGCCAGTGCCTGCAAAGAGCTCACGGCTTGTTGCAAAATCGATGGCCGATACGCCCCAATGGTTGGCTGATACATCGCTGAAGGACTTGCTGTTGTCTACAACCTTGATGGTTGCACCGTCGCTGAGGGCAACGGTGATGCCGCCAGCGCTGGTGACGGTGTCTTTGATGACTTCTTCGGTGCCGTCAGGGTGCACAAGAATGGCCACAGTGCCTGGGGTGACATCCTTCACAGGCACTTCCACCTTGGTGGCATCCTTAGATGGCAGGTTGACTGTCACGGTTGGTGCCTCAGATTTGTCGGTTGTCACAGACAGCTCTGGCATTGGCAGCACCACAGCGCCGCCGTTGGCATTGTTCACGGCTTCTTCTGTCAGGGTGACATCGGCTTCAACCTTGCCGTCGGTGCCGACAGTGGTGGTAGAGGAGGAGCCGTCATCGGTGGTGACGGTGGTTGTGGTAGAACCATCCGGGTTGGTCACGGTGTCGCCGATGTTGTCGTTGCTGTCGTTATTGTCGCCGCCTGTGGTGTCGTCACCATCGCCTGGTTTGTCAGGGTTTGGCGCAGGGGTGCCGCCGCCACCGCCGCTGTTGTTGTCGTCCTCATCGGCGTTTTCACTTACCACCTGAAAATGGCCGTTGTCCAGCGTGCGGACTTCATAGCCTTTCACTACATATTGGGTTGGGTCTGCGTCATAGGTGCCAGCGGAAATGCTGAGCGAAGCGCCGTCGCCGATGGTGAGCTGGTCAAAGCCAGTCACGGTGACAGCTTTGTCGATGGTGACAGCAGCGCCAAGGGTTTCGGCTTTCGTCACTTGGATGGTGTCGCCATCAGCAGCGTCGGTAAGGGCTTTTTCAAAGGTATAGCCGTCTGACGCGCCAACCACAAACGCGCCTTGTTTGGCTTCTGTCAGGTTCAGCTGGTTCTGCACATAGGCGCCGTTGTTGTTTTTGCTGAGGCTTGTGGTCTTGCCTGCGTAGTTGTTGGTGCCGTTGTCATTATTGATGATGCAGATGTCCACAGCGTTGTTCTCGAAAGTGTTGCCGCTCAGCGAGACAGTGGCGTCGCCGGTGATCACCCAGCCGCGGGTGTTGTCCACTGTGTTGTTGGTGATGGTGCCGCTGCTGTTGTTAATGTAGCCTGGCTGGCGCAGGTGGCTGAAGGTGTTGCCAGTGATGGCGATGTTTTCAGCGCCTGCTTTTACCACGAGCGCACGGCTTACTTCACCATCGCCTAAATTATATTGACCAGTGAAGGTGCAGTTTTCAATGGTGCTGTTGCTGTCCATCATAACAATGTGATCCATGGTTTTGGCTGCAAGGTTGATGGTCAGCCCGCTCAGCGCAGCACCATTTGACAGATTAAAGGAATCGCCTGTTGAGGATGCCGTCACCGTTACACCCTTATTTGCAGTGATGGTCACAGGGCGGTTGACAGTGATGGTGTTGTCGATGGTGATGTCGTTTTGAATCTGAATGGTGGCGTTATCTTGGGCGTTGTTAACAGCGGCTTGCAAGGTGGCATAGCCAGTGCCGTTAACGATGATTGATGCTGGCGCATAGGCGATGGCTACATTTTCTTCGAGGCCGGAAGTATCAACAGCCGCAAAACCCTTTGCGTTGATCGCGAATTTATCGGCGCTGCCAGCTCTGTCCAGGTCGTCATTGTCAACATAGATCAGATCCACACCTTTCAAGGTTGCGTTCGATGCATCGAATGAACTTTTATGGCTGACACCGCTGATGCCACTGCCCCAGCTTACATTGATAATGTCTTTCCAGCCATTGCCGGAGAGGGAGAAGCTGCCGGTTGCTGTCACTTCAGAGGCGTTGACCAAAAGGCCGAAGCCGCCCATCTTGTTCAGGTTGACATTGTGCAGGGTTACGCCGGTGGATTTGTACACATTGATGCCGTGTTTGGTTTGGCCATCGCCTAGGCGTTCAACAGTCAGATTCTGAATGGTGACGCCGCTGGCGCCATTGATGCCAATGGCGTTGCCGTTGGCATTGTTGCTGTCAACCGTCAGTGTGTGGCCCTGTCCATCGATGGTGATGTTGTTTTTGTCGATGGTAATGGCCGCTGCATTATTGCTGACTGACGCATCCACCGTCAGATTGCTTTGCAGCTGAATGATGTCGCCTTCTTTGGCAGCGTTGATGGCTGCCTGTAAGGTTTTATAAGTATTTTGCTGTCCGTCATCGCTTTGGGGGTCAGCGTTTACATAGATGATGTTTTCAGATGCTTCGGCCACAACCGCTGTATTGAGCGGGCTCGTGGTCGAGGCGTCATCAGCAAACGCGGCGATTGGAAGGGACGTTGTCAATAGCATTGTCGTCA
>JAXJBF010000121.1:0-5943 GCA_036303105.1 Peptococcaceae bacterium
AGAGCACCTGACTTTTAATCAGGGTGTCGAAGGTTCGAGTCCTTCATGGCGCAGCAAGCCGATTTCGTAAGAAATCGGCTTTTTTGTTATTCTCCCCTCTACTTTACCCCAATTATTATTATCTATGAAATAACGGATTCTCCCTTCTCCTCATCTTTGTCTAAAACTTTCACCATTGTATATTCTGTTTCTTATTTCCATGTACATTCTTCTTTCGTCTCATGATACCATTAGTGTTCACATTCAGTTGCCATCAATTTTTGACAAATTTTTTAAAAAAATTGTTTACAACTTTTGACAAATCCGCTATATTAGTAAATGCTTGAATATGCCAGATGAAAGTCTCAGGAAAACAACTACATGTTGTACCGAAGAAGTAATACTTTCAGGTGCTTTCTCACGAAAGTAAGACCGAGATTGGATGGCTCTCTGGAGAATCCCTTTTTTGGGTGCCGAAGGTGAAAGCAGCGTAAGCTGTGAATCTCTCAGGCAAAAGGACAGGGGAATGCAATCATAGTATTATGATTATGTTCGGGAAATTCCAGAGTTGAAGCCGTAACGGTTTCAACTCTTTTTTATTCCCAAATTCCTACCTTTCTCAGAGATATTATTCAGATAATTTTCTGTATAATGTTTGGAGGAATTTTTGTAATGGATGTATTTATGATGGAGCTCACAACTATTGTGAACACGGTGCGCAATTTTCTATGGGATTATGCGCTGATGTATCTCTTGGTCACGACAGGAATCTACTTTACACTTCGCCTCGGATTTATTCAAGTCCGTAAATTTGGTGCAGGTTTTAAAGCCATGTTCGGTAATTTTTCCCTTCACGGAAAATCAAAAGAAGGCGGTCTCAGCTCCTTTCAGGCGTTGACAACCGCTATTGCTGCTCAAGTAGGAACTGGTAACATTGCTGGTGCCGCAACGGCAATTGCCTCTGGCGGCCCTGGTGCAATTTTCTGGATGTGGTTGAGCGCCTTTTTTGGCATGTCTACCATTTATGCTGAAGCGGTATTGGCACAACATACTCGCGTCAAACAAAACGGAACTTATATTGGCGGCCCCGCTTATTACATTCGAGCTATTTTTAAAGGCACGTTCGGAAAATTTCTTGCCACCTTTTTCTCTCTTGCTTTGATTTTAGCGTTGGGATTTATGGGCAATATGGTGCAATCCAATTCCATTGGAGATGCTTTCTATAACGCTTTCCATATTCCGCCAATCGTAATGGGCATTTTTGTCGCTATCGTTGCTGGTTTCATTTTCATCGGCGGCATTAAACGCATTGCGCGCTTTACAGAAAAAATTGTCCCTCTTATGGCGTTGTTTTACATTATTGGTTGTCTCATTATTCTCTGCATGAACCTCTCTGGTGTCATCAACGCTTTTCATGATATTTTCGTCATGGCTTTCGCTCCACAATCGGTAGCTGGTGGTGCTCTTGGGATTACTGTAAAAGAAGCCATGCGTTATGGTATTGCCCGTGGTCTCTTTTCTAACGAAGCCGGTATGGGGTCCACACCGCACGCTCATGCTACTGCTATTGTGAAACATCCAACTGACCAGGGAATTGTTGCAATGATGGGTGTTTTCATTGACACATTTGTTATTCTAACGCTCACAGCCCTCGTTATTCTCTCTACCGGTGCACTCAATAGCGGTCTAACTGGTTCTAGCCTCGCTCAATACGCCTTCAATTCAGCCTTTGGTTCTTTTGGTGATGTATTTATCGCTATTTGTATGTTGTTTTTCGCTTTCACAACCATTATCGGCTGGTACTTTTTTGGTGAAGTCAATGTAAAATCTCTCTTCGGTCAGAAAGCCACCAAAATCTACGCAGTACTCGTTATCTGTTTTGTCGTCATCGGCTCTACCTTAAAGGTAGATCTCGTTTGGACTATGGCCGACATGTTCAACGGCCTCATGGTTCTGCCAAACTTAATTGCACTTCTAGCTGGATCTGGTATTGTCATTCGCCTTGCACGCGAAAACGACCATAAAAAATAATATAGCCTCTATCGAACGCAAAACAGCTAATAGCAAAAAGAAAAGACTGACACTTGTAAAAAAACAAGTGTCAGTCTTTTCTTTTCAATACACTTAAATCCAATCGTTTTCAAGAAGCAATTCTGCAATCTGCACAGCATTGGCGGCCGCACCTTTGCGGATCTGGTCAAAGCATACCCAAAGTGCAAGTCCGTTTTCAATGTTTAGATCGTTGCGGATACGTCCAACGTAAATATCATCGGTATCTGCAGTATCAACAGGCATTGGATAAATGTTTTCGTGAGGCTTATCCTGAACAATGATACGTGGTGCAGCTTCAAGGAGCTCACGTGCTTCGTCAGCAGAAATTGGTTCTTCTGTTTCGATATAGATGGATTCTGCATGACTGCGGAAAACAGGAACGCGCACAGCAGTTGGGGTGATTTTGATGTCATAGTCATCAAGAATCTTGTGCGTTTCATGAACGAGTTTCATTTCTTCCTTGGTGTAGTCTTCTTCCTGCCATACATCGATATGTGGAATCAGATTGAAAGCGATCTGATGCTGGAAGGCAGATGGATGAATTGGTTCGCCATCAAGCACTTGACGCGCTTGTTCGGTCAATTCAGCCAAACCAGCTTTTCCGGCACCGGATACAGCTTGATAGGTGCTAACGACGATGCGGTCGATACGAGATTTCTTATATAATGGGTACAATGCACCTACCATAAGAATGGTGGAGCAATTAGGGTTTGCAATCAGCCCTTGATGGTTCTTTGCAGCCTGACCATTGACTTCAGGAATGATCAGCGGCACATCTGGTTCAAGACGGAACGTGGAGCTGTTATCGATAACAACAACACCCTTACTTTGAGCAAGGCGGCCAAATTCGCGACTGGCTGGACCGCCTGCAAACAATGCGAGATCCACACCATCGAAAGAATCGGCAGTGGTTTCTTCAACAACATAATCTTTTCCCTGGAAGTTGATCACCTTTCCTGCACTGTTCTTAGTGGCCAAAAGTTTCAAATCAGCATATGGGAAATTGTGTTCATCGATAACTTTGAGCAGTTCCTGCCCAACAGCACCAGTAGCACCAACAATAGCAACGTTGAGTTTTTTCATTGAATTATACGCTCCTTTAATCTTCAAACATGATGGTATCCAGCCCTTCTACGAGCCCAACGCGACCATCTACGCGTTTTGCAGCAAATACAATGCCTGGCATGAACGATTCACGATTGATAGAATCATGACGAATGGTCAAAGTCTGTCCCAGACCGCCAAAGATAACCTCCTGATGAGCATTATAGCCTGGCAGACGCACACTGTGAATATGCATGCCCTCTACATTTGCACCACGAGCACCAGCGAGCGTTTCCACTTCGCCTGGGAGCCCTTGTTCATGTGCTTCACGCACCTTAGCGATACGCTGTGCGGTTGCAACTGCTGTACCGGAAGGCGCATCCTTCTTTTGATCATGATGCAGTTCAATGATTTCTACTTCCGGCATAAATTTGGCCGCTTCTTCAGCAAAGCGCATCATCAACACCGCACCAATCGCAAAATTTGCTGCATAGAAAAAGCATTTCCCATGTTCTGCAGCCTGTTTGCCCCATTCTTCCAGTTCTTCATGTTGTAAGCCAGTGGTGCCGCTCACCAGATGCACGCCATGCGCTAATGCAATGCTCGCATTTTGACGAAATGCATCAGCATTTGTAAAATCAATGACTACATCAACATCATGTTCATTCAAAGCAGCATCCAGATCCGCTGTCACTGGAATATCATGACCTTCAACAGTTATTGTCACAGGTTCATCAACCAATCCCACACCGAAAATCACTTCTGTCTGTGGATCATTGGTCACGGCCTTGAGAATTTCGCGTCCCATCTTGCCAGTAGCACCGACAACACCAACACGAATGTTTTCCATAAATATCGTCCTCCTTGTGAGTGTTTTATTGTTCACCAAAGAAGTCTCCACAAAAAAGCCACAGGACACACAGACCTGTGGACATGCATACTCTGACAAACGCTAAGCATACAGCACAACGACGGTTTCCTCCGCCGACAGCCCTAAACCTATTGAGTTCAGATCCAGCCAAACGCAAAAAAAGTTACGCCCAGCTTCGGCAAGCACGCCTTCCGACGGGATCATCAATGCTTTTTCATCTCCACCGATCGTTCTTCGTACCCGCGCCTCTGCATTGCCTTAGACAAATCATTTGGTTACACTTTAAGCTATCACAGCCGTGGACAATTGTCAACCAATTGTGGAGACTTTATCGTCTATTCACTACGAAAAATATTTATCGATGTTCTTCAATAAAGTTTACCACTTCGGAAAGCATGCCATCGGTCACAACATGCCCTGCATCCGGAAACACCATCTGTTTGACATGCTCGTTCTGATACCGTTCACAAAACGCAGTATTGAACACTGCAGGCAAAGTGTGATCCAGCGCCCCATTGGTCAAAAGCACGGGCACTTCCACTTGATTTTCCTGCCAATATGCCGGATCAAACGCATTCAAGGCTTCCAGCGTCATTTGAACCTTCTCTGTCGCCAAAATTGACGCCAAATCGCTTTGTTCGCCATAAACGCCTTGCATTAAAGCCAGAGGATCCGCCCAGTTGGCACTGCTGTTCATCGCCACGATACCGTTCAAACATTCATGTAGCTGGCCGACAGCACCCAACACGATCATTCCGCCCAGAGAATGACCAACAAGGAAATGACTACGCCCTGGCGTTAATGCCTCTCTGGCCAGCTGTACGCATTCTTTAATGCTTTGCACCAACACTTGCAGAAAATCCGCCACGCTCGATGCTGTCTCGTAGTTCAACGTTCCACGCACACCATGCCCGGCAATTTCTGGTACAATCACACGATAACCAAAACTTGCCAGCAAATGGCCCCTGAAACATTGCTTTACCGCGTGTGACCCCCAGCCATGGTAAAGAATAATCTCAGCCTTCGGTGTTAGTCCTGGCTCCGCTATCTCAAAGCAAGGAATACTAGCCAGCACCTTCTCTCTGGTCCTCAGCATTGCCATCCCTCCTTATTGCAAGCCTGGATATCCCAGCTGACGTTCTGCTTCCATCAGCACAATGCCCACGCTCGTGGCAAGATTGAAGCAGCGCGCTTCCTCATTCGGAATCATTGGAATGCGAAACTGATGGTCCCCAAACAATGCATGCACTTCATCTGGCACGCCAGCGTCTTCACGCCCAAAAACAATATAATCACCGTCAGCAAAATCAAACTCAGAATGTGCTTTTGTAGCATGACTCGTCATTAAAACCATGCGACCGCCCTTATTTTTTTCCAGAAATTCCTCAAAGCTATCGTAGCAAACAATATCCGTCTGATGCCAATACGTCAACCCGGCACGCCGCAGCTTTGCTTCATCAATGCGAAAACCCATTGGTCCTACAAGATGCAGGCGTGAGCCTGTTACAAAACAACTTCGTGCCACATTCCCAGTATTTTGCGGAATACGTGGCTGATACAAAACAATATTTAACAAAAGAACCTCTCCTTCTCTCCACTATTTAACGTGCAAATGCTCACTTCTTGCGCTAGAATAATAGCAAGAGGTGAACCACTATGAACGAACAATTAAAAGCAATCATCGACGATTCTTCACGCATTGTCTTTTTTGGCGGCGCAGGCGTCTCCACAGAAAGCGGCATTCCAGATTTTCGCAGCAAGGACGGTCTCTATCACCAGAAAGGATTTAAGTATGATCCTGAAACCATGCTCAGCCGCAGCTTCTTCGATACCCATACCGAAGAATTCTTTGAATTTTATCGCGCAAAAATGATCGCCCCAAACGACGGACCAAGCGCTGTTCATTACAAACTCGCCGAGATGGAACGCGACGGCAAACTCTCAGCCATCATTACACAAAACATTGACGGCCTGCACCAAATGGCGGGCAGCAAAAA
>JAXJBF010000122.1:0-29745 GCA_036303105.1 Peptococcaceae bacterium
CCGGCGAGGATGTGGTGGAGATTCAGAGCCACGGCGGCCATGTGTCGACGCAGGAGATTTTGCGGCTTTTGCTGCGCCAGGGGGTGCGGCTGGCCGACGCTGGCGAGTTCACGAAGCGGGCCTTTATCAACGGCAAGCTGGATTTGACACGCGCCGAAGCGGTGATGGACATTGTGGACGCTGAAAGTGACGCGGCACTGTCGCAGGCGCTGGCACAGAAGAGCGGCGTGCTGGAAGAACGCATTCGCACAGCGCGGGAAGCGGTGCTGGAGCTGGTGGCCTTCATTCAGGCGGACCTGGATTATCCCGAGGACGATATTGAACGCCTGAGCGACGAGGAGCTTGCCGAGCGGGTGCAGGCGGTGCGCGGCGATTTGGCGGCACTGATCGCCACGGCGCAGCGCGGGCGCATGTTCCGCGAGGGCATCAAGATGGTGATTATGGGCGCGCCCAACGTGGGTAAGTCGAGCCTGCTGAACGCCCTTTTGGGACGCGAGCGCGCCATTGTGACGGACATTGCCGGCACAACGCGTGACGTGGTGACGGAGCATTTGACAATTCACGGTGTGCCGGTGGAAATTCTCGACACGGCGGGCATCCGTGCCACCGATGATCAAATCGAAGCGATCGGCGTGGAACGCGCCAAGGCGGCGAGCCGCGAGGCCGATGTGGTGCTGTATGTGATTGCGGCAGACCGCGGCCTGAACGAGGAGGACCGCGAGAGCTTGCAGGCGCTGGCGGGCAAGGCGACAATTCTGGTGGCGAATAAGAGCGATCTGGCGCCGGATGCGGCGCTGCCTGAGGATGTGCCGACGGTGCGCATTTCTGCTAAACTGCAGGAAGGCATTGAGGCGCTGGAAGAAGCGGTGGCGCATTGCATTTTGGCTGACGAACGCGTCGGCTCCGGCGACGAGGCGGTGGTCTCGAACGCGCGTCATTTGGCGCTGCTGGAACGCTGCGCCGCCGATTTGCAGAGCTTTTTGGAAGGGCTGTCGCTGGGCATGAGCAAGGACATTCTTGTGATCGACTTGCAGAACGCCTGGGAAAACCTGGGCTTGATCACTGGCGACACGGCCTCGGAGGATCTCATCGATACGATCTTCTCGAAATTCTGTTTAGGAAAATAGGAGCACTTTTATTATGGAAAGAATATACGATTATCCGACTGCTTACGACGTGATCGTCGTGGGCGGCGGTCATGCTGGCTGTGAAGCGGCGCTGGCCTGTGCCAAGCTGGGGCATGAAACGCTGCTGTGCACGATCAGCCTCGATCATATTGCGCTGTTGCCATGCAATCCGTCGATTGGCGGGCCTGCCAAGGCGCATTTGGTGCGCGAGCTGGACGCGCTCGGCGGCAGCATGGGCGAGGTGGCCGACGAATGCCTGATTCAGATGCGTGTGCTGAACACGTCCAAGGGGCCAGCGGTGCATTCGCTGCGCGCGCAGATGGACAAGGAGCTCTATCGCCACACGATGACGAAGCGGCTGGAGCACACGGAACATTTGACGATCAAGCAGTTCATTGCTGAGGAGCTCTTGATTGAGGATGGCGCTGTCTGCGGTGTGGTCGATCACACGGGGATTGCTTACCATGCCAAGCGCGTGATTCTCTGCACGGGGACGTATCTCAAGAGTCGCGTCATCATTGGGGAATACAGCGAAAACGCTGGCCCACAGGGGCAGCTGCCGGCGAACCATCTCTCCGACAGCCTGCGTGCAGCGGGCTTTGATGTGGTGCGCTTCAAAACAGGCACCCCGGCGCGCGTGGATGTGCGCAGTGTGGACTTTAGCAAGATGGAGGTGCAGCCAAGCGATGCCAACGACATGCACTTCTCCTTCTGGCATGACCATGATTATGACAACGGGCTGGAAAAGGTGAGCTGCCACCTTACGTACACGAACGCAGAGACCCACGCCATCATTCGTGCCAATTTGGACCGTTCGCCGCTCTATTCGGGCTTTATTGAAGGCACGGGCCCACGCTACTGCCCATCGATCGAAGACAAGGTGGTGCGTTTCAGTGACAAGAGCCGCCACCAGCTGTTCATTGAGCCGGAAGGGCTGGGCACGACGGAGCTCTATGTGCAGGGCTTTTCCTCAAGCCTGCCGATGGATGTGCAGCTGAAGATGATTCACACGCTGCCAGGGCTGGAACACTGCGAAGTGATGCGTCCGGCCTACGCGATTGAGTACGATCTGGTGGACCCACAGGAGCTGCGTCCAAGCCTTGAGACAAAGCGTGTCAAGGGGCTGTACTGCGCCGGACAGATCAACGGTACTTCGGGCTACGAAGAAGCTGCGGCCCAGGGGCTGATGGCGGGCATCAATGCGAGCCTGTCGCTGCGTGGGCGTGAGCCGCTGGTGCTGGGGCGCCATGAGGCTTACATCGGCGTGTTGATCGACGATTTGGTCATCAAGGGCACCAACGAACCGTATCGCATGCTGACGAGCCGCTGCGAATACCGCCTGCTTTTGCGTGAAGACAACGCAGACCGCCGCCTTTGCGAGTATGGCCACGAGGTGGGGCTGTTGTCGGATGAGAAGTACGCCCGCTACCAGGCGCGCTGGGCAGCCATCGAAGCAGAAATCGAACGCTTGCGTACGACGACGGTGCATCCTGACGAGGTGCAGGCGATGCTCGATGCTTGCGAGAGCGAGCCTTTGCGCCAGGCAACAAAGCTGGAACACCTGCTCAAGCGACCAATGGTGCATTATGCAGACCTGCTGGCCCATGGCTTTGGCGATGAAACGCTGGCGCCAGAGGTGACGTCGGAAGTAGAAATCATTATTAAATATTCGGGCTACATCGTGAAACAGCGTGAACAGGTGGCTCGTTCGGAAAAATTGGAGAGCCGCCGCCTGCCAGAAGACATTGTTTACAGCGAGGTGACGAACCTGCGCCTGGAAGCGCGTCAGAAACTGGAAGCCGTGCGTCCTGAAACGGTGGGACAGGCGAGCCGTATTTCCGGCGTGAATCCGGCGGACATCACGGCGTTGTTGGTATGGCTGGAACATCATCGGAGGACGGCACAATGAGCGAGATTCTGACCTTGATCGAACAGGAGCTGGCACCGCGCTTTGGCCTGTCGGCGGCGCAGTGCGAGCAGTTTGCGCGCTATTACGCGCTGCTCGTGGATTGGAACAACCGCATCAACCTGACCGCCATCACGGAGCCGCAGGCGGTGGTGGAGAAGCACTTTCTCGACAGTCTGCTCCTGCTGGAGGATGTGTCGTTCGGAGAGGGTGAGATGCTGATCGATGTGGGCACTGGCGCTGGCTTTCCAGGGATTCCGCTGGCGATTGTCTGCCCAGGCCTTGAAGTGACGCTGCTGGACAGCCTGCGCAAGCGTGTGACGTTCTTGGAGACGGTGTGCGGCGAGCTGGGACTTGCGAATGTGACGGCGGCGCACGACCGCGCCGAGCTTTTCGCCAAGCAGCCTGCTCATCGCGATGCCTACAACTGGGCGACGGCGCGCGCAGTGGCGCGGCTGCCGCTTTTGTGCGAGTATTGCCTGCCATTCGTGAAGACGGGTGGTCACTTCCTGGCCTGCAAAGGGCCGGATGGCGCCGCTGAGCTGGCCGAAGCTGGAAAAGCCCTGGAAGCCTTGAACGGCCGCCACAAAGCCACCTACCACCACACCCTGCCCGGCGGCGAAACCCGCGACATTCTCCTCATCGAGAAAACCGCGCCAACACCAAAACGCTTTCCACGCAAACCAGGCGCCGCCGCAAAATCACCGCTTGTGTAAAAACGGCTGTGCGGCATTGACGACGATGAAAAACGACAAAACACATTGCGAACGACAGACTTTGTTTCGCAATGTGTTTTTCTTTCTCGCTAATGAGCGCAATTTGCGTTTTCAGCGAAAAAATGTCAAATTTCTTGTAACATTTTCCGTTTTCAATGGTTATTCTAATAAAAAGGAGGCGACGGCGTATGGATATGGACGGGATTTACCAAGCCTATTTCAGAGATGTTTTCCTCTATATGTGCGGCCTATCGGGCAATGAAAGCATTGCCGAAGAAATCGCGCAGGAAACATTTGTGAAGGCGCTGAAATCGCTGGACAGCTTCGATGGGCGCAAAGACATCCGAGCATGGCTGTTCACCATTGCAAAGAACACCTATTTTACCTATTGCAAGCGGAAGAACATCCTCAATGACAACACGTCGCCGGAAGCAATGTCTGATCCATCGTTGCATGTTGTTGAGCGCATGATCGATCAGGAGATGGCCTTTCAGCTTCATCAGTATCTGCATCAGATGAAAGAACCTTATAAAGAAGTGTTTTTGCTGCGGGTGTTTGGCGAGCTGTCCTTTGAAAAAATCGGCTTGCTGTTCGGCAAAAGCGCCAGCTGGGCACGTGTGACTTATTATCGAGCCAAGGTGCAAATTCAGGATTATATGGAGGGATTGAATCATGAGTAAGATTTCTTGTCAAATTATAAGGGATATTTTACCGTTGTATGTTGATGATGTTGTCAGTGACGACACCCGCCATATGGTTGAAGAGCATCTCACGCATTGCGACGATTGCCGCAAGCTGGCCGCAGAGATGCAGGGGGAGATGGTGCTTCCTGTCGAAAACGATACCAAGCCTTTGGAGCATTTCAAAAATGCTTGGAAGCGAAAGAAGGTTATGATTGCGGTGATTTCTGTTGTGGTCACGCTGCTGGCGTCGCTGTTCATCGGGACTGCTGTATACGTTGAGAATCTGCCAGCAAAAATGGTTGTGATGCAGGATGCCAATACTTCTGGCGAATGGGAACGGGTCGAAATGGACGAATCCGGGTATTTGAATTTCGACAGCCTGTTTTGTTCTAAGGAAGTCGTCTTGGACGCCAACAGCGAGGGCACTGTTTTTCTGAGAATCAGCGACGAGCAGGGGAATGTTGTCATTGATCATTTGATGATTAGTCCGGGATTTTCAGTGTCGCTGGACGCGCTGGAACGCAATACCAATTATGTTGTTGAAATGAAAACCTATGCAAATAAAATTATCTTACGATTTGTTTAATTGAATAACATAGATTTTTTCAGGGATTGATGTATCCTTTTATAGAATTGTGTAAAACTCTGTTGATGAACTGGGGAAATCTATTATAAAGCTGTGGAAAACCTTTGATAAACTGTGGATATCTTTGATGGAGAATGGCGAATTTTCACGTAATTAGATAGTTTATTCGTTGTTTTAAGATGTAATGATGTAATTTTTGTGGAAAAAAAGGTTTGAAAATCCAATTTTTCAGAAAGTTTTCCACAGCTTTTGATTAGGTATTTTTTGCTCACAAAAAATGAATCCACAGTTGTGGAAAGTATTTTTATTGTAACAAAAAAAGACGCCTCGCAATGATTGCGAAGCGTCTTTTCTATTGTGGAAAACTTTTTAGAGCCAACGGATGGCGCTGACAAGAGCGTCGGTTTCTTCCTGGCTGGTGGACCAGCTGGTGCAAAAACGGATGATATCGCGGCCATCGTTGGTGGTGGCGTAGTGTTCGAAAATAAATGTTTCTGCAAGGCGAGCCTGTTCATCTTCTGTCAACACAACAAACTGCTGATTGGTGGTGCTGTTGTTATAGAGCGGAATGCCTTTGCGTTGGAAAGCGTCGCGGATTTCCATGGCCATGGCATCGGCACGCTCACCGATGCGGTAGTAATCGCCGTTAGCAAAGAGCGTGAGAAACTGCAGGCCGAGGAGCCAACCTTTAGCGAGAACAGCGCCATTTTGTTTCATGTAGGTGCGGAAATGGCGTTTGAGGGTGTCGTTGGTGATGACAAGGGCTTCGCCAAAGAGTGCGCCGCATTTTGTGCCGCCGATGGTGAAGACATCGCAGAGTGCAGCGAGATCCCAGAGGGTGACATCGTTGGCAGCGGCACCGAGGGCATAAGCCAGGCGGGCGCCATCGACGAAGAGCAGCAGATCGTGGTCTTCGCAGACATCTTTGATGGCTTGGAGTTCTTCAAGGGTGTAGAGGGTACCATATTCTGTTGGCTGGGAGATATAGACGAGGCGTGGCTCGGTGAGATGTTCTGGTTCACCGCCCACTTTGTAGGCTTCAGCAACAGCGCGCACCTGTTCTGCGCTAAGTTTGCCATCGGCGTCGCAAGGCTGAGCGAGAATTTGATGGCCTGTGTTTTCGACCGAACCTGCTTCGTGGCCGACGATGTGACCAGTTTGCGCAGCAATCACGCTTTCGATAGGACGCAGCGCGGCAGCGTGAACGATGAAGTTGGCCTGGGTGGCTCCTGGCAGAAAATGAATGTTGGCGTCCTCCCAGCCGATTTCATTACGCAGAAGATTGGCAGCAGCTTCGCAGGCTTCGTCGATACCATATCCTGGGTACGATGTGTCGTTGGTATTGGCAAGAGCAGTGAGAATTTCTGGGATGCAACCGCGGTTATAGTCGTTGTTCATTCGGATCATAATGGATGTCTCCTTTTTCATGGTGTTTCATCTTTGCATTAAGTATAGCTGTTGCTGTACTGTTTTTCAATTCTCCAGCCAATGTTTCACGTGAAACACGAACATGGAACACGTCGGCCAATGTTTCACGTAAAACACGAACATAGAGCACGGCAGCCAATGTTTCACGTGAAACACGAACATGGAATATGGCGGTCAATGTTTCACGTGAAACACGACGGTGAAACGCGACGGCCAATGTTTCACGTGAAACACAACAGCGAAACGCGACGACCAATGTTTCACATGAAACAAAATGGCGGAAAATGGTGAAGAATTTTCAATGAGAAACCGATATTTTGTAACACTTGCCCTACCATCGTAAAAGGAAAACCTTTATAATAAAGACAGAAAATCATAAGCATGAAATGGAAAACGGTGGTCACATGGAACATTGTTTCACGTGAAACACCAAAAGGAGGGAAAATATGGGTCTCACAATCGCTCTCGTCAACCAAAAGGGCGGCGTGGCAAAAACAACCACCGCCATCAACCTGGCGGCGTCTTTGAACAAGAAGAAAAAGAAAGTCCTGCTCGTAGACTTGGACCCACAGGCCAACGCCACCAGTGGCATTGGCGTCAACAAAAATGAATTGGAACACTCGATTTATGACAGTCTCATTGGCGATGTGCCAGTGCAAGAGGTGATTCAGCACACATATCGCCGTGGCTTGGATCTACTGCCATCGAGTATGACGCTGGCAGGTGCAGAACACGAACTCAGCTACATGGAAGATCGCGGCACGCACCTTCGCAGTGTCCTGGCACCAGTGAAGGATGAGTATGATTACATCCTCATTGATTGTCCGCCTTCACTGGGAATGATTACCATCAATGCGCTAAGTGCATCGGATCAGCTCTATGTGCCAATTCAAAGTGAATACTTCGCCCTTGAAGGGGTGGAACAGCTGATGCAGACGGTTGCACTTGTAAAAAAGACGTACAACCCGGAATTGTTTGTTGGCGGGGTCATCATTACCATGTATGATGGCCGCATGCGTTTGTCACGCGACGTTGTTGAAACTGTTACATCCACTTTCGGTGATGTGGTCTTTAAGACCATGATTCCACGAAATGTGCGCTTGGCGGAAGCGCCAAGTTATGGCCGTGCCATCATCGACTACGAGGCCTTGTCAAAAGGAGCCCTCGCCTACAATGCGCTGGCAAAGGAAGTGATCAAACGTGGCTAAAGAAAAGAACAAAGGCCTTGGCAAAGGCTTGGGAGCGTTGTTTGGCAGTGATGTGTCTCTGGATGCGCTGACCCATCCTGTAAGCGAAAAAACCGCAGTTTCACCAGAAACTGCAGCAGTGCAGCAGGCTGTGGCGGAAGCAGGCGGCAGTCTGTTAATGATGTCGGTTGAGAACATTCAGGAAAATCCATGGCAGCCGCGCCGAGATTTTGATGAGGATGCTTTGCTTGATCTCACAGAATCCATCCGCGAAAAAGGCGTGCTTTCTCCGCTGATTGTGACCGAAAAAGATGGCAAGACGATGCTTGTGTCTGGAGAACGCCGACTGCGTGCAGCCAAACAGGCTGGCCTTGGTGAAGTGCCGGTGATTTTGCGAAACTTCAGCGATGAGGAAATGGCGCAGATTGCGTTGATTGAAAACATTCAGCGCGCTGATTTGAACGTCATAGAAGAAGCCAACGGCTACGCCGCCTTAATTAAGACCTATCACTACACGCAACAGCAGCTGGCCGATCTTATGGGCAAGTCGCGGCCATACATCGCCAATATCCTGCGCTTGCTCGATCTGCCGGAGCCTGTTATGAAGGCTCTGCAGGAAGGCAAGATCAGCGCTGGCCACGCCCGCGCTTTGCTGGCGGTGAAAGATCCGGAATTAGCGGCCGGCCTCTGCAGCGATGTTATCGCACAAGACCTTTCGGTGCGCGCATTGGAACGCATCATTCAAGACTTGCAAAATTTCAGCGATAAATTGGACGGCGACGAAAAGAAATCAAAGAAACAAAATGATATGACCAAGTATCGCGCTCTCTGTGACCAACTGACCGAACGCCTGCAGACAAAGGTGCAGGTCAGCGGCAGCGGCAAACGCAGTCACCTGGTCATCGATTTTTACAGCGATGAAGATCTGACACGCATTCTTGATGTGCTTGGCATTGAACTGTACTAGGAGCGGCCTATGAAAACTAGACGAACACTTGCTATCATTGGCGGTGGGGCTTCAGGAATGGCAGCCGCCATTGAGGCGGCCCATCAAGGCGTGCATGTGGTGCTTTATGAAAGCCAGGCACGGCTGGGTCGCAAGCTTTTGGCCACCGGTAATGGTCGCTGTAATTTTTCGCATCAAGGGTTCAACGATGGTCATTATCATGGCAGCCATCCGCATTTTGTCCATGATGCTTTTGAACGCTTCGACGAAGCAGACACCCTTGCCTTTTTTGCACGCATTGGCCTGGCACATACCGTAGATGGGCGTGATCGTTATTATCCGGCATCGCTGCAGGCATCGGCTGTGCTGGATGTGCTGCGCCTGGCATTGGAGGAGGCTGGCGTTGAGGTGCATACCGATGTGCGCATTACAGCTGTGCAGCCACAGCAAGCAGGTGGTTTTCGCCTGCGCTGGAAAGGCGGCAGCGCGGATGCTGATGCAGTCATCGTTGCCACTGGCGGCGAGGCAGCACCTAAACTTGGTGGTACGCGCGATGGCTACAAGCTGCTGAGCCAGCTGGGGCATACGCTGATTGAGACAGCGCCGGGCATTGTGCAGCTTGTTGGTGATGTATCCAGCTTAAAAGCGGCCAATGGGCTGAAACGTGATGTTCGATTGACCATCCGTGGTAATGGTAAACGCCTTGTGCAGGACAATGGGGAGCTTTTGATTACCAATTATGGCCTCTCTGGACCACCAGTGCTGCAATGTGCTGGTCATGCGGTGCGTGCATTGTTGCGTGGCGAACAGGTGCAGGCAGAGATTGATTTCTTTCCGGAACAGGATCTCGGTGCCTTGACGGATACCTTTTTGGCACGGCATGCAGCATTGCCTCAGCGACGTGCTGCTGCCTTTTTTGTGGGGCTGCTGCCACGTCTTTTGGCACAATGTGCCTTAAAAACCTGCGGTTTAAAACCAGACACTCCTCTTGATAAAGGCAAGCTGACAGCATTGGCTCAACAGCTTCATGCATGGCGGCTGCCAATCACAGGTCCGCGCAGTTTCGCCGAAGCACAGGTCACCCTTGGCGGCATTGATACTGCTGACTTTGACAGCCAGACCATGCAGTCCTGGATGGTGCCTGGACTTTATGCCTGTGGAGAAGTGCTGGATATCGATGGCGATTGCGGCGGCTATAATTTACAATGGGCCTGGTCCTCAGGTCGTTTGGCAGCCATGAGTGCTGTTGAAGAAATATTAAACAAATGAATAAAGAGAAGGAGATGAAAACATGTCTATGTGGGATATTCTCATCATCGTGGTGATTTGTCTTGCCATCTTCCGTGGCTATTTTAAAGGTCTCTGCCGACGCCTGACCGATTGGGTTGGCCTGGTCATTGCCTTTATCGCAGCAACGCTTGGCGTTGGCAGCCTGGATACGTTTGTGACAAACACCTTCCATGTCAACGGGAAGGAAGAAATCAGCGAGTGGCTAGAGGGGTACTTTGCTTCCCAGGTTGCTTCCAACCCAAACAACCAACTGGAAAGCCTCAAACAATGGGTAGGTAATCTTTTTTTACCAGACTCTCTTAAAGAAAGCCTTTACAGTACGATCGATGATTCGGCCAGTGAGATTTACGTCAGCATTTACAATCAAGTGGCACGTGTGCTTGCTGATCCACTGTGGCACGTGGTGCTGATCATCCTTGGCACCATCGTGTTCTTTGCGCTCTTGATCCTCATCGGTGAAGTCTGTGGCATCTTTGTGCGTCGCTTTAATGTGACGACCATCATTGATCGCTTCCTTGGCGCCATAGCCAGTGGTTTTCTGGTGATGGTTGTCATTGGCATTTTTACCTCCATTGCTGTTTTTATCGTGCCGGAATCAGCTGGTTGGCTTGGACGTTCGCTGCACGGCAGTTTCATGGGACCGGTGTTGACCCAAGCCATGGACGTGTTGCTTAAGGGAGGCGTCTTCTTCTAATGGAGTTGTATTACAACGACTATGCGAGCTTTCTCAAGCATTATTATGAAGAACCGGTCTACAAGATACCAGTGAACCTTGCTGGCGGCACCTGCCCCAACAGGGATGGGCGCATTTCGCTTGGCGGCTGTACGTTTTGTGACGATACGGGCTCCGGTTTTCAATGTTTGCCCGACGATTTGTCCATTCCCGAGCAGATCGCTGAAAACAAAGCGTTTTACAAACGACGCTTCAAATGCGAGTACTTCATTGTCTATCTTCAAACCTTTTCCAATACCTACATGCCGCTGTCGCGTTTTAAACGCGTCATCGAAGCTGCCACCGCTGATCCGGCGGTGGTGGGTTTGTCGGTGTCAACGCGGCCTGATCTGGTGCATCCAGCCTATCTCGAGGCTCTGATGGAACTGCGCGAACGCCGCGGTGAGTTGGATATTGACATTGAACTGGGCCTGCAAACCGTCAATTATCACACCCTTGAGGCAGTAAACCGCGGGCACACCCTGGCTGCTTTTGTAGACGCGGTGCCACGCATTCGCGCCTGTGATTTTTCAACCTGCGCTCACGTTATCCTCAACCTTCCTGGTGATGATGCACTTGATGCCATCGAAACGGCGCGTATTTTGTCGGCGCTGCATGTGGACATGGTCAAGCTCCACTCTCTTTACATTGTCGGCGGCACGCGTCTGGCGCGGCAGTATGTGCTCGGTGATTTTGATATGATCAGCCTCGAAGAATACGTTGGCAGGGTTGTTGATTTTCTGGAACATCTTGACCCTAAGATCATCATTCAACGCCTGGTTGGTAAGGGACCGCAGGAAAATCTGATTTTCTGCAATTGGGAAACATCCTGGTGGAAAATTAAAGACGCCATCAATGAAGAATTTGAACGTCGCGGAAGCTTCCAGGGCAGTCGTTTCAATTATTTGAATGGCGCTCTGATTGACGACTTGGCGGCGCAGTGATGGTTGTGTGTGAATAACAAAGGTGGTGTTTTACATGATTGGTACGTTGCTCGCATCTTCCGATCCCTCGTTGGTCGATGATGTTGCCGATACGGCGACGGAGACCGCCGAGACAGTGGCAGACAGTGCAGTGGATCAGCTTCACATGCTGGGCGACTTCTTTTCATTTTTTAATCTCAGTAACATTCTCGGTATCGGTGTACGCATTCTTGTGATCATCCTTGTTCTTGGTCTGGCCTATCGCGCCATACGCATGGTGGTCAACCGCGCGTATGACACACGCTACAAGGTTGGGCGCATGAGCGAGGACAACCTCAAGCAGTTGGAAACATCGCGCCGTATGGTCATCAGTGTCATTTTCTATGTTATGATTATTCTCGGCGTGATGGCTATTTTGAGCATTTTCGGTTTTGATGTGCGCGCGCTGGCAGCGTCCGCTGGGATCGCCGGTGCTGCTTTGGTGTACATCAGTCAGAACGTCATTCTCGATTGGATCAATGGCGTGTTTATTCTTGTGGAGCGTCAATTCAGCGTTGGCGACTATGTAAAAATTGCTGAATTCTGTGGTGAGGTGCAGAGCATCACCATTCGCCACACCGTGATAAAGACCGATTTTAATGAAACCGTCAGCATTCCAAACGGGGACATCAATATTGTTGTCAACTATACCCAAAATCCTGTGACAGAGTTTTTTGATGTGCGTGTTCACGATGCTTCGCGGCTGGACGAAGGCAAGGAAGCTTTGAACAAGGCTTGTGCTGTTGTTAATCATAAATTTGAGAAAGAAATGGTAGAGCCTTGCCGTATCCTTGGGGTGCAGGAAATCATTGGTACAGGTGCCACGGTGCGCCTGTCCTTCCAAAGTGCCAAAGGAGACACCTATCCAATTTTGCGCAGCCTGCGTGAAGAAAGCATTCGTGCGCTTAGCGCCGTCGGTTTGCAGCAGCAATTAAGTTAAGCGCTTGCGAAAGGAGGCGTTGCTATGCCTATGAAGTTGGCCATCGGCGATATTGTAGAGCTGAAAAAACCGCATCCCTGCGGTACGAAAGAATTTGAGATTACCCGTGTTGGCATGGACTTCCGCATTCGTTGTTGTGGCTGTGGCCACGAAGCCTGGATTCCACGCGTCAAATTGGAACGGGCCATTCGCAAAGTTGTCAGCACTGCTGCGTCAGATGATGAAAAATAATAAATAAAAATAAAAGCGCTCTTATAATAAGAGCGCTAAAAAAGGGACAGCAGGACCCGCTGGTGGTCGCTGTCCCTTTTGAATTGTCGGTATTAATAAGGATCGCGAGGAAAATGATCGTCCATCATTTGGTGCTGCTTTACATGGGTGGCGTGCAAGTAGCTGTCGAGCAGCTCTTGTCCCACATAGGTGTGTGGGGTATACACTGGCCGGATGCCGGCAGCAGCAATGTCGGCAGCGATGTTGGAATAGGTATTGATGTTTTGAATAAGGATTTCCTGTGGTCGGGCACCCTGTTCCAGGAAAAAATTCCACAACTGACGCAGTAAGGTCTCCTGCCAGCCACTGTCAGAAATAATGACGTCGTTCCATTCTAAAAAGCCCGTTTCAAGATCCACAAGGAAAAATGCCTTTGGCAAGGTGCCTTTGGCCGCAACCATCTGCGGCAAATAGAAATAGAACAATTCATAAATGCGTCCGTCACCATGCAGATGTTTGACGCGTGCATTGGTAAATTCATCGATGATCATGTCGCCGTAATCGAGCCAATCGTCACGGGTGAGCACGAATGGCGCCGTTTCCTCCGGCACATCATCGTTGAGCGTGAAGGCCGCCGTGCGGAGCATGTCATGAGGACCGTGCATCTGCAGCCGATAAGCATCGCTCACAGCGCTGCCTAGCTTTTGACGTGCAAGCAGCTTAAGAATGGCCCGCAGGTAGCGTTCAAGATGGGCGTAGTCGCGGCTGTCGACGATGGTGGCCAAGCCATAGCCGGGACGCTGGCGGCGAAACGTGATACGCTGTTCACGGCCATCCAGCAGGCGTTTTTCAAAATTATTGAGGTTTGGCATGTTATAGCCAACCTCGAGATAATACCCTTCGTAGCGGTTGACGAACTGTTCAACAGAAAGATCGTCGTCCTCGCTGTCAGCAAGGCCAGCGGTGTCCTGCTCGATCATCCATGTGCGGATGCCACTGGCACCAAGCATCAGGCGAATGTCGCTGGTGCCCTCGCCATCGGTTTCGATGACGACAAGCACATAAGCGTCAGGATGTTCTGGATCAATCAGCACAAAAGGCGCAATGCCGTCTTCCCAGGGAGAAAAACGGTTGACGTCTTCAGCGACTGTGTAGAGGGTATCTATATGTAAAAGTGTATTGTTGTCGTTGCTCATACTACTCTCCTATCCGGCAGTGCCGGCATCATTGTCTATCGTTCAACCCTGAATTCTATTATAAATCGTTCAAATAATCATCTCAAGTAGGCGTCAACCGTTTTTTAATATTTGTTTTACAGAAGAAAGGAGTTCGCATAATGAACACCCCACTTTGGCAAGCACTGCAAACGGCAGTTGGCCGTCACGCAGCCAGTTTTCACACTCCAGGACATAAAAATGGAAGGCTTGTGCCTCAGGCGCTGCGTGACGCCTGGGGCAGCGAGGTCTGGCAGTATGACATGACAGAAATTCCCGGGCTCGACAACCTGGCGCATCCTGAAGGCGTTCTCGCCGATTCTATGGCAGGCTGGGCAGCGGCGCGCGGCTGTGCGCATGTACAGTATTTGCTGGGCGGCACCTCGCTTGGCATCAAGGCCGCGCTGCTGGCTCTCTGCCGGGGCCGGAAAGTGTTCGTGCCGCGTCATGCCCATGGCAGTGTGTATCAGGGGCTGGTGCTGGCTGGTGCTGAGGCGGTGCCGCTGCCTGTGCGCTTTGATGATGTGCTGGGCATTCCTTTGGGTGTGGCGCCAGAAGATTTGGCTGCGGCCATGGCAGCGCATCCAGACTGCCGCTATTTGCTCATGGTTCATCCGACCTATCACGGCATCACTTGGAAGAATGCAGCGCTTCTTGAGATGGCGCACGAAGCAGGCCTCACGACCATTGTTGATGCTGCCCATGGTGCTCATTTTACGAGCGCTGTCACACCGCCGTCGGCGCTGGCACTGGGGGCCGATGTGGTTATTGAAAGTGTCCACAAAACACTGCCTTGCCTGACACAGGCGAGCGTCATGCTGATTCGCGATGCCGCTTTGGTGACGCCGCTGACGCAGGCAGTGGCCCTTCTTCACACCACCTCACCAAGCTACCTTTTAATGGCAAGCCTGGAACAAGCTGGTGCTTGGCTGGCCAATGAAGGCAGTGCCGTTATGCAGGCAGGGGCAGCGCAGATTCAGAATCTGGAGGCCGTCTTGCACGACTGCCAATACCTGTGCTTGGAGCGTCGGGCCGATTGGCAGCAGGACCCGTTTAAATGCTACCTCACCAGCCCCAACGCCAGCGGCGAAACGATTGCCCGCCTCCTCGACGACCACGGCTGCGTGGCAGAAATGAGCGATGGCCGCGGCTGTCTGCTGATGCTGCCGCTGGATGGCGGTGACCCGTCGCTGGCATCGGTTTTTGCCGACGTGGATGCAGCGCTGGCCGACTGTCACGAAAACCCGCCGGCACCGTGCTATTGTGCAGCACCACCGCAGCAGGCCGTGCCGCTGGCCGATGCCTGGCTGGCGCCGCGTCATCGGCTGCCGCTCCATGCGGCCGTTGGTCAGACTGCTGCGGCCATTCTGGAAGCTTACCCGCCGGGCATTCCGCTGCTTTTGCCTGGCGAACGCATCACTGACGCCATTGTACAGGCCTGGGTGGCCAGCGGCCGCGATGCTGCCACGCCTGTCGATGTTCTCGACAACGCGTGAAAAACCCATTATAATAGAAACAACATCACGCAACAAGGAGGCACCATGCGATTTCATGACATCATTGGCCAGCCACAGGCCTGCGCACAGCTTGAGCGCGCTTGGCAGCATGGGCGGCTGAGCCACGCTTACATTTTTGATGGTCCAGATGGCGTCGGTAAACAGACGACGGCGCGCGCCCTGGCAGCGCTCCTGCTTTGTGAACAACCAGAGCAGGCTGACAGTTGTGGGCAGTGTCTGTCCTGCCGTCAGCTCGAAGCCGGCACTCATCCGGATTGCCACCATTTGGCGCCCGATGGCCGCAGCATCAAAATCAAGCAGATTCGCGATCTGCGTGCGCGTTTGGCTGGTACAGCCAGTTATGGCGGCTATACAGTCGTGATCATCGATCAGGCCGACAGCATGACCCTGGAAGCCGCTAATGCCTTCTTAAAAACCGTGGAAGAGCCGCAAGGGCCAACTTGTTTCATTTTGATTACGACCCAGGCTGATCGCCTGCCGGACACGATTCGTTCGCGCGCGCAGCTGGTGCGCTTTCAAGCCCTTTCCCAGGCCAGCCTGACACGCCTTTTGGGCCATGCTGCAGAGACCAGTGCTGGCCGCATCGCCATCGATCTTGCCGCCGGCAGCATCACCCGTGCCCGACAGGTGCTTGACGATGAAGCGCTGCGTACGGCGCTGCTTGAGCGGCGCGACAAGCTTGAAACGCTGCTCGACAGTCTCACTACATGTCACGATGGCGCTCTGCTGCGCTTTGCTGACACCTTTATGGGCGACCGTGATGGTGTGCGCGATGAGATTTTGCTCATCCGCCGCTACTATGACACCCGCCTCAAAACGGCCTTGCGTGATGGCACCGATCTGGCGCCAGCCGTACAGGTGCTGCATGATACAACCACCGCCCTCAGCCGCCTCGAAACCAATGCCGAGCCGGCCTTTATTCTGGGCGCGTTACTCATAGAAATGGCGCGTCACAGCCGCCAATAGAGAGGAGAACCACCATGCCAGAAATCATAGGCGTGCAATTTCAAACCGCCGGAAAAATATATTATTTTGACAGCTGCGGCCAGCAAATCGAAACCGACGACCACGTCATCGTCGAAACAGCACGCGGCGTTGAATATGCTCGAGTCAGCCTGGCGACCCATTGGCTGCCCGAAGAAGACATCAAAGAACCATTGAAACCAATCATTCGCGTGGCCGACGACGATGACCGCGCCATCTACGAAGAAAATCTCGAAGCTGCCAGAGAGGCGTATAGCATCTGTCAGGAAAAAATCGCTTATTGCGGGCTGGATATGAAGCTTGTCAACGTTGAGTACACTTTCGACCGTGCCAAAGTCATTTTCAACTTCACCGCCGACGAGCGCGTTGATTTCCGCGAACTCATCAAAGAGCTTGCTGCCGTTTTTCACACCCGCATCGAATTGCGCCAGATTGGTGTGCGCGATGAAGCCAAAATCATCGGCGGCATCGGCATCTGCGGAGAGCCTTTGTGCTGCCACCGCTTTTTGACCGATTTTTCGCCAGTATCGATCAAGATGGCCAAAGAACAGAACCTGTCGCTGAATCCAACCAAAATCAGTGGCTGCTGCGGCCGCTTGCTGTGCTGCCTCAATTACGAAAACGAACACTACGTAGAAGCCAATCGCTGCGCCAAGGAAGCTGCCCGCGCGGCTAAGGAAGCTGCCGCCGAGAAGGAAAAAGAAGCTGCCCTGGCTGCCAGCTTGGATGCAGCCGCTTATCCGGATGAAAAGGAAAAACCACTGCCGGAAGACGATCACACAGAGGTCACCGTAGAGACCTACTACGATCCATCCTTGGTGACTTCCACAGTCGATGCCATCAAGCACGACAACAACCGCTCCCGTCGTTCTTCCGACAAAGGCCACGACAAACACAACAACAACCATAATAACGACAAGTCGTCGCAGAAACACAAAAAGAACAACAAGCGTCCAGCAGAACACGATGACGCCCTGCCAAAGGAAGAGAAAATTCGCAAACCGCGCAAGCGCGGCAGCCGTGGCGGACGCAATAGGAATAAGAACAATGGCGCCAACAAATCCAATTCTTCCAAATAATCCTGCTGAAGACCTGGAATGGACCGACCTCTCATTGCGAGGCTGGGGCCTTTACCAGCGGCGCGGCGGTCTGCGCTTTTCCATTGATGCGGTGCTTCTGGCCCATTTCATTCAGGGCGGTGAACGGGCACGCATTCTCGATGCCTGCACAGGCACCGGTATCGTTGCCTTTATCCTGGCTTCGCGTTTCCCGGAGGCGCGCATTCAAGGCATCGACATTCAGCCGCAGCTCATTGATGCTGCCAGCGCCAGCGCTGTGCGTAATGGCATCAGTGCGGCGCAGCTGTCTTTTGCCGTGCAGGACATGCGTGAAAAAGCACCAGCGCTGCGGCGGCAGTTCGACATCATCACCTGCAACCCACCGTTTTTCAAAGTGGGGCATGGCGCCGCCAACCCAGATCAGGAAACAGACCTCGCCCGTCATGAGCGCACCTGCACCCTCGACGACGTGTTCACCTTCGCTGCTTATGCCTTGCGTGAACGTGGCCGACTGGCATTGATTCACCGTGCTGCCCGCTGCGACGAAGTCCTGGCCAGCGCTCGGGCGCATAAATGCAAACCGATCCGCCTGCAGCCTGTCTATGCCCGCACCGGCGAACCAGCCAAACTCTTCCTGCTGGAATGCTGCTACCTCGGCAACCAGGACCTCACCCTGGAAGAACCCCTCTACATTTATGACGACGCGGGCAAATACCGCCCAACCATTCAATCGTGGTACCAAGGTAACGATGTGAAATAAGTAAGTAAAGAACGAAAACACAGCTAGTCCTGAAAGGGCGACGCGGGCAAATACCGCCCAACCATTCGATCGTGGTATGAAGGTAACGATAACCACTGACAAAGAAACGAACCCTCACCCAGCTAGTCCCGCAGGGGCGACGCGGGAAAATACCGCCCAACCATTCAATCGTGGTACGAGGGCAACGACAGCCACTAACATAAAAATTCGGTTGTAACAACGAAGGGAGGCCAATTCATGGACCAAACGACGCCGCAGGGTGGCATGCTTTATCTGGCAGCAACACCCATTGGCAATCTTGAAGACATCACATTGCGTGTGCTGCGCGTATTGAAAGAAGCCGATGTGATCTACTGCGAAGACACTCGCAACAGCCTGAAATTGCTGCGCCATTTTGACATCAGTAAACCATTGGCCAGCTATCACGACCATTCCCCTGAATCTCGTGCCCTGCATATTGCCGACCAGGTGCGTGCAGGCAAGCAGATCGTGCTCATCAGCGATGCTGGCATGCCAGTCATCAGCGATCCAGGCTTCGACCTGATCAATGTGTTTCGCCGTGAAGGGCTGCCTTACACCGTGCTGCCTGGCGCCAGCGCCTCACTGAGCGCGCTTGTGCTGAGCGGCATTGCCAGCGACCGTTTCATTTTTGAAGGCTTCCTGCCGCGCAAAAAGAAAGACCTTGAGGCGCGCCTCAGCTTGCTTGATGCGCAAACGGCCACCGCCATCATCTATGAATCGCCGCATCGGCTCAATGCCACCCTCGATGCATTTGCCAAACGCTGGCCAATCCGAGACTGTGCGGCAGTGCGCGAAATCACAAAGCGTTTCGAAGAAGTCGTGCGCGGCACCACCGTTGATGTGCGCGATCACTTTCAAAATAACGATCCGCGGGGCGAATTTGTCCTTGTCCTCGCTGGAGCCGATCCGGACGTATGCACTGAACACAGCCTCGACAGCGCTCTCGATTTGGCCCGTGCCCTTGTGCGCGACGGCGCCAGCACCAACCAAGCTGCCAAAGAAGCAGCCGCCAAAAGCGGCCTTTCCAAACGCACCATCTACCAGGCCCTCTTGGAAGACCAATGACCATTCTCTGAAAGAAGGTAACGCCTGTGAAGCGCATCACCAAATTCATCTATTGTCTCGCCGGGCTGCTCCTCATGGCCTATGGATTTCTGACTTATGATCTCCTGTTCTGGGGCAGGGTGCCAGCTGGCATCAGTCAAAGCATGCTCGTGATGATCGTGCTCGGCGGCTTCATTCTCACCGTACTCATCGGCTTTCTGCTCTTTGCTAAAGGCCTGCTCAGCCGTCGCCGGCTGCCGGCCATCGCCAACGACCGCGATGGCGGCACCGTCTTTGTTACCCAGAAAGCCCTCCGCAACATCACCTACGTGGCTGTGGAGCAGTTCGACGGCATCTTTGAAGACCGCGTCAAAGTGCGCGTGCTGAGAGGATCAAAACCAAGCTATCGCGTGAAAGTTTGGCTGGGCATCGCTGAATACTCCACCTTACCTGCACGCCATGAAGACATTCGCTGCAGTGTTGCCGATGCCCTTGAAACCTGCACCGGTCTGCCGGTGCGTCGTGTTGACATTGTCTTTTATACGGCCCACAAAATCACCGCACAAAGTGAAGGAGGCACCCCACAATGAGCACACAAAACGACACCCCATGGTGGGACCCAGACATCCAACAACCTGCTGTTGAGGATACCACGCCTACAGCTGCTGCAGAGGCGCCTTCCGGTTCCATGGCAGATCACGGCAGCTCACCGCGGCGCCTCACCACACTGGACCTTATCCGTGACTGGGTTCAGGACAACATTCATACCACCATCTACATGCTGATCGGTTTCATTATTGCCTGCTGCATCCTGGGCTTTGGCTTTTGGCGCACCCTGCTGGTTGTCTTTTGTGTGGGCGCAGGTTATTTCATCGGCGGCTGGCGCGATGGCAACCCACGACTGCGTGAGCGTTTCCAACGCTTTTATACGCGCTGGATTCAAGATAATCCATTTATGAATGACAAACACTAGAAAGGATCTGAGATTATGAGCGAACAACCACAAGCAACTCCTGAACAGCAGGATCACGATGCCCTCATCATTGACGATGGTGTCATCGAAAAGATCGCTGCTGTTGTCACCCGCAGCATCGATGGCATTCTCGATATGAAAGGCTCTCTCATCAGCGGTTTCGCCTCCAGCTTTGGCGGCGCTTCAAAAACCTCCAAAGGCATCACAGCCTCTGTCGATGGTGCAGCCGCCTCCATTGAAATCAAAGCCATTCTCGAATACGGCGCCTCGGCACCGCTCATCTTTGAAAAGATCAAAAGTGAAGTGCGCCGTGAAGTCAAAGACATGACTGGCCTCGATGTGCGCGACATCAATTTCCGCGTCGTCGACGTCATGACCAAAGACGAATTCGAGCGCGACAAAAAGAAAGCCCAAAGCGCACAACAATAACAGCATGCCTGCCCCGCTGGCTGATCCACGCATCAGCCAGCGGGGATTTTTTATGTCCTGTTTTGAACTATGGTTTTTTTGTTAAGGTTTTGCAGATAACGGCACAATGATAAAAAATATGGTATTCTAAGAGCGAACAAGTCATATTTATAGCAACGCGACCATCCTACATCAGAGGACGCTGAAGGAGTGAACCATCCATGAAACTGATTCTCAGCGACAGACCCTTGGAGCTGTCAACGAACAACGACGACATCGTATGCGTCGACCTGTCCGCCCTTACCATTGCCAACTGCGTGGGCTGCTTTGGCTGTTGGACAAAAACCCCGGGCAAATGCGTCATTCGTGACGACGCCACCAGCGTCTACCCACTCATCGCCAAAAGTGACGAAGTGATCTATGTCAGCCGCGTCAAATACGGTGGCTACGACACCACCATGAAAACCATGCTTGAACGGGCCATTCCCATTCAACAAGCGTTCATCCGCATCCATCATGGTGAAACCCACCACGTGCAGCGGGCCGTGGCACCTAAAAAAGCCACCATCATTGCCTACGGTGCCAACGATTACGACGAACGGGCTCTTTTTGAACAGCTCGTCGCCCGCAACGCCCACAACATGAACTTCGCCAGCCATCGCGTCGTTTTCGCCCGAGAATGCGACGTGCAAGACATTGTATCGAATGAGGTGAAAAAATGGGAAAGATCATGCTCATAAATGGCAGCCCGCGGGCACCGCGTTCCAATTCAAAACGCTATGCCGCCCTGTTTGCCAACTGTTGTCCATTGGATTGCGACGACTACAACCTAACCAAAAACAACCATCAGACGCTCATCGATGCCATGGCCAGCTACACCGATGTCGTTCTTGTGTTCCCGCTGTATGCCGATGGCATTCCCGTCACCCTGCTCAATTTCCTCAAAACCCTCGAAGACCGACCACCCGACACCAAACCCGTCCTATCTGTACTCATCAACTGCGGCTTTTTGGAATACGAGCAAAACAACATTGCTGTACGCATGGTGCAGCTTTTCTGTGCACAGAACGGCTACGACTTTGGCAGCGTGCTACGCATCGGCAGCGGTGAAGCCATCCTCGATACGCCCTTTAAATGGGTTGTCACCCGTGCCATGAAACGCTTTGCCGCCTCCATCGCTGACTGGCAATATGGCAGCTACCAGGCCAAAATGCCACTGCCAAAGCCCTTCTTCATTCACGCTTCCAGCCAATACTGGGAAGCCTACGGCCGCAAAAACGGCCTTTCCAAAGAAGACATGCAAACCATGACCATCGAAGGGCGCTCTTAAAACAAAACATTCATTAATAAACCCTGTGTTGTTGCGAAACAGCACAGGGTTTATTGTTTAAGAGCGCTCTTATTTTTATAAATAGGGATGAAAATGACAGTTCTGTGACAATTGTGGAGACTCTATGGAGAAAATGTGGTTTTTACGGTATTATAATAGAAGTTTCACGTATGTAATATGGCATTATTATAGCTTAGAACAGAAACAGACATTTGACAGGTGTCTAATGGAGAATGGCTTTGACAACATTTTTCGTAGCCCTCAACCTGTCGAAGGAAGGACGTGACCCTACTTGAATTTGAAAAAATGGACCAGTACACTGACGCTCTGCGCAGTGACCCTCGCCTGCACAGCCATGCCAGCTGCTGCAGCGGACACCGCATTTGTTGGTCAAGCGACCAAGCCAAACCTGCAGGCAGCTGCAGATGCCATGAGCGCCGCTATGAACCAGATGAACAGTGGCTCTTCCGGCACCGTTACCACGCCAGGCAACAATGGCTCTACTCAGACGCCAGCCACCGGCGACACAGAAGCAGTGGGTGTCGATTATGTATCGCTGTCTAACCCAGCGCAAACCATCGACGGTCAAACATACCTGCCATTGCGCACCACCTTTGGTGCTCTTAAAACAGCTGCACTGACGGTTGATTGGAAACCGGAAAACCAGCAGAAGATCAAGCTCACCACCAGCGGCGGCACTTCATATGAAGTGTATCTCACCGCTTCTGAAGATGGCGTGCAGATCCAGCAGGGCGGCACCACCTACGCGCTGAAGAATGTCAACGGCACCACCTACGTGCCACTCGCTTTCTTCCAGGGCATCATTCCAAATGTGAGCCTGGGCCTTTCTGGCAGCCAGATCCTCGTTTTAACAGCGAAGAACGGCGACAGCGTGTGGAGCGGCAATTTCTGGGGCAATATGAACAGCTACCAGGCACCAGTTGTTGAACCAGAACCAACACCGGAACCAACCCCAACGCCTACCCCAGAACCTGAAAAACCAGAAGTCACCTACCCAACAGTCGATACCCCTGTTGTGACCCCGCCTACAACTGGCGGCAACACCGGCAATAGTGGCAATAGCGGCTCTACAGGTGATTCCAACAGTGGCAACAGCAACAGCGGCATTGTCATTGGTGACAGCCTCCTGTGGCCAGCAAACAGCCATTACATCACCTCTAATTACGGCTATCGCATCGATCCAGTAGGCGGCATCCTTGGTGATTTCCATCTTGGTCTTGACATCGCTGGTTCTGTTGGTGACCCTGTTTATGCAGCACAGGGCGGCACCGTCATTCGTGCGTCCTGGTTCTCCACCTATGGCAACTGCGTGGATATCCAGCATCCAAGCGGCCTTGTTACCCGTTATGCGCACCTCAGCGCTTATCATGTCTCTGTTGGCGACACCGTCAGCCAGGGTCAGATCATCGCTGACATCGGTGCGACCGGTAACGTCACTGGTCCACATCTCCACTTTGAAACCATCGTCAATGGCAGCACAGTGGATCCACAATCTTACTTTTAATAGAACCTTTCAAGGCGCTCAGAGCCAATCTGAGCGCCTTTTTTCATGCCCTTGAACAAATTCCTTCTATAATATAGGAAGAAAACACAAGACAATAAGAAACAAAAAAGTAACAGCGCGCAGCCACGCATCATGGGCTGCGCGCTGTTCTGCTTGCTGCCTTACGATGGCTGCGACAATTTGCACAGAAAGTGACCGTTGATGGCCAAAAAACAGGCGAAAGTTCGCCATTTTTCGCCAAAAATCGCGTTTGAGCACAGCGCTTTCCAGCAGCAAAAGAGCGTGACGGTGTCGCGTCCGGGCAGAAAAAACACCAAAAAGGCCATTCATGACAAAAGTTACAAGGTGTTACTGTGTGTCATTTTTCACGAGAAATCGTGAGAACATATGTTCTTATGATTGGCAGTGATTTTTTTAGTGCAAACCGCTGAAACCCGCTCAATAAAGGGGGATGGCGCCTGGTTACAAAATCTTGGCCATGCTGATTAAATACTTAACAATAAATTGACATGTTCCCAATGAAGCTTGCCAAAGACAAAATAGATATGTTAGCATAGCGCCTGTCGATGAAAAACAGAAACACAAAGAAAAGGACGTGATCCCCATCATGAAACAGAAATCCATCGCAGCCATGTTATTACTCGCACTCGGTATCAGCAGCCTCGGCGCAGTGCCTGCATTTGCAGACGACACCGCAGCGGTCGAAGAAGCAGCACAACAAACCTCTGCTCTTCAGGGCGCTACCAGTGATTATCATATTGACACCTATCAGATGAGTGCTTCCATCATCAACGAAGAAGGCACCCTCTACCTGCCATTGCGCAGCACCCTTGAGGCGCTCGGCGCTGGCGTCACCACCAATCCTGACAAACAGGAACGCAAGCTCAAACTCACCACTTCCAGCGGCGAAACCCAGCTTTACTATAACGAAGCCGGCACCGCTATTTCCACCGCAGCAAACGGCACCTACTACAACATTAAGGTGATCGACAACACCACCTACGCACCAATGGCGTTCATTCAGGAACTGACCAACCGCGTTGTATCTGTGCATGACAATACCCTCATGCTCATCAAAGTGGACGATTCCACCGTTTGGAAAAACCTCGAAGCCTACAGTATTGACGCTGCTTATGTAAAAAAGACCGTCGGTGAACAAATCGTAGAAACCGCTATGAAATACATCGGCGTGCCATATGTGTGGGGCGGTACCAGCCCTAGCGGTTTTGACTGCAGCGGCCTTGTTCAGTACGTGTACGCTGAAAACGGCATCTCCATTCCACGTGTCACCTACAGCCAGCAAGCTGCAGCAACACCAGTCTCCTTCAGCGATCTTCAGCCTGGCGACCTCGTATTCTGGGGCGGCAGCGCTTACCATGTTGGCATTTACATCGGTGATGGCAAGTACATCCATTCACCAGCACCAGGCCAGAGCGTCTGCATTCAGAGCTACAGCGCTTACCCATTCACCAGCGCTGGTCGCATCGTTTGACACAAAACCGATCAATAATTAACAAGTTTGTGAGAAATTGTTACTTTTGTCACGAACTGTAAAAAACAGGGGAACCTATGTTCCCCTGTTTTCGTTACATTCATCCATAGCAAGGCGCTGTGAATGCCTTTACAGCGCCTTTTTCACGCACTTTTACCGATAGGCAACCAATCGTAACAGTCAGCAACAGTTTAGTGACAATTGCCTGCAAAAGCTGTTCAAATACACATTTTTCCTGTATTATAATAAAAGTTTCACGATCATATGACGAGTATGAACAGTGTGTGTGCGAATCTTCACATACGCACTCGAAAAAAAGGATATTTGACGGGCACTTATTGTATCAACAACTGAATCAAACGAAACAAGAAACAACCCTCATCGACCACGCCCCGTCAAAGGAAGGACGTGACCTCTTTGAATTTGAAAAAATGGACGACCGTATTGACACTTTGCGCTGTAACCTTTGCCGCAGGCACCGCTGGCGTAGCACCAGCCCTTGCAGCAGACACCGCCATCGTTGGCGAAGCCGTATCGCCTAACCTCGAAGCAGCCGCTCAGGCTATGGCAGCCGCTACCCAGCAGCTTAACAACGGCAGCAGCCAGGCACCATCTACGCCAACTGTTGAAAACAACAGCGCTCAGAAACCAAGCAATGGTGACACCGAATCCGTTGGTGTTGACTATGTCAGCCTCAGCAACCCAGCCACCACCATCGACGGTCAAACGTATTTGCCACTGCGTGCCACCCTCGAAGCCATGAAAGATCAGGCGCTTCAGGTAGAATGGAAGGCAGACGGCCAGCAGAAACTCAAACTCTTCAACAGCAGCGTTTCTTACGAAGTGTACCTCACCGCTGATGGCAGCGGCCTGCAGATCCAGCAGGGCGGCACCACCTACGCTGTGAAGAACGTTGGCGACGTCATCTACGTGCCACTGAGCTTCTTCCAGGCCATCATCCCTAACGACACCATCAGCCTTTCCGGCACCAGCATCCTCGTTCTCACTGCGAACGACGGCGCCACCGTTTGGGGCAGCAGCTTCTGGGGCAACATGAACAGCTACCAGGCACCAGTTGTGGAAACCCCAACCGTTGAAACACCAACGGTTGACACCCCTAGCGTGAGCACCCCTGACGTCACCTATCCAAGCGTCAATACCCCATCCACCGACAATAGCACCACCCAGACCCCTAGCGTCGATCAGGGCACTATTGATCAGGTTGTTAACGGCATTTCCGACGGCACCGCTCGTGCCATCATCGCCAGCGCCATGAACTATCTTGGCGTGCCATACGTATGGGGCGGCACCAGCCCAAGCGGTTTCGACTGCAGCGGTTTGGTTCAATATGTCTTCGCTGAAAATGGCATCAGCCTGCCACGTACCACCTACGAACAGCAGGCCGTTGTAGCGCCAGTATCCCTCGTGGCTCTGAAACCTGGCGACCTCGTATTCTGGGGCGACAGCGCTTACCACGTTGGCATCTACATTGGCGACGGCATGTACATCCACGCGCCAGCACCTGGCCAGAGCGTCTGCATCCAAAGCTACGACGTTTATCCATACACCAGCGGCGGCCGCGTCCTTGCCTAATCATCTCATAGCATATGTCATCCCTCTCAGAAATGCTGAGAGGGATTTTTTGTTTTAGGAAAGAAGGAGCGATTAGGAATTTTTTATGGTCATCACCAGGCACTAGTGCTATTATAAAATAAGAAGATTTTGCCAGCCGCCACACACGGCAGCAGCTGGCCCCAGCATACATCCCCTGGTCAACGACTGAGCGCATCTGGAAACGATCACATCAATGAAAGAGAGGAATGTACCATGAACATCGCCCGTATCAATTACAATCAGCAGCTTTACTATGCGTCCATCGATACTGTCAATGACGTTGCCACCCTCATCGATGGCGACATCTTTGGCCGCGACATCGAACTCACCAACACCACCCTGCCACTGGACGACTGCACCCTGCTGGCACCTGTCAGCCCACGGCACGTGTACGCCATCGGCCTCAACTATGCGGCACACGTCGATGAATTCAAACACATCGACCCAACCCGCGCCAATCCGGACGACCCTATTGCCTTCCTCTGCGCCAGCACCGCCATCACCGGCCCTAACACGCCGATCGCCATCAGCCGCCTCGACCACACCGTTGACTATGAAGGCGAACTCGTCGCCGTCATCGGGCGCCGCTGCAGCCGTGTCAGCGAAGCCGACGCCCTGAACTACGTCCTCGGCTACACCTGCGGCAACGACGTGTCCGACCGCACCTACCAGAACGCCGACAAACAATGGCTGCGCGCAAAATCCCAGCCAACCTACAAACCCCTCGGCCCATGGATCGTCACCGACATCAAAGACCCACAGAACCTCTCTGTGCGCTCCTATCTCAACGGTGAACTTCGCCAGGATGGCAACAGCAGCCTCATGATCTTCTCCATCGCGCGGCTCATTGCCCATCTCTCCGCCTTCACCATTCTCTATCCCGGCGACCTCATCTACAGCGGCACCCCAGCTGGCGTTGGGCACCTTGCCCCAGGCGACACCGTCACCGTCGCCATCGAAGGCATCGGCACCCTCACCAACTCCGTCATCGCCGCCGAATGATTCCACACCAACCCTGCCAGCACCGACCCACACACAGGTCGGTGCTTTTTTATGCTTTCCTTCAAAAACCTCAGCGCTCGCATCCAAAATCAAATCCCACCACCACCTGCATCGCATGGGCCGGCATCAGTCATTCGCTATATCATTAGCTTATTTCTATTTGTATAGACGAATAAGATTTGGTATCCTCTAAATATAGTGCTAAATAGCGCCAATCATACTATAAGGAGGAACCCATTATGAGACAACGCAAATTGACCGATCAACAACGCCTTGACGCCGTCCACGCTTACCTGGCGGGCGCTGGCAGCTATCAGACCATTGCTGAACAGTTCCAAATCAGCTCCCGCACCCTGCGAGACCTCGTTGCCCTCTACCAGAGCCAGGGAGAAGCCGCGCTTCAGAGCCCCTCCAGCAACAACTACTACCCGCCAGAACTCAATTCGCGCCCGCACCCAACTGCGTGCCTGGATCAAACAATACAGCACCGACCCAAACCTCCAGCCAGCACCACGCAGCACCAGTTCACGCACCAGCGTGCCCGGCCGAAAAACCACCCTCGAAGAGCGCGTCGAGATCGTCTGCTACTGTCTCGCCAATGGCAAAGACTATGACCTTGCCATCAACACCTATCACATCAGCTACCAACAAATCTACTCCTGGGTGCGCAAATACCAGGACCTTGGCCTGGAAGGCCTCCTCGACAAACGCGGCAAACGCAAAGACCCCGCCGCCATGACCCCCGTTGAACGCCTGCAATCCGAAAACAAACTCCTGCAAGCAGAAATACAGCGCCTGCAAACAGAAAACACAGCCCTAAAAAAACTGCACCAACTCGAAAGGAGGTGGGGCTGAATGGGGTCCGCCATGAACGCCAATACCTCATCATCCAGGAAATGGCGCAACAAGGCCACACCGTTGCGGCACTCTGCCGTGCACTCTCCATCAGCCGCTCCGCCTACTACAAATGGCTGCGCCGCACCCCATCGGCCAGCGAACAGGAAAACCGCCGCATTCTTGCTGAAATGCGCCTCATCTACCAACAATACCACGGCATCTATGGCTATCGACGCCTAGCCGACGAATACAACGCCCTGCACCACACCCACTACAACGAAAAACGCTTTCACCGCCTCGCAAAAATCGGCAAACTGCGCGCCGTCATACGCACCAAACAACCAGCCGCCCACGCCGAACCCCTCATCCAACTGCCAGCAAACATCCTTGCGCGCGACTTCAACGCCACCCAACCCAACGAAAAATGGCTCACCGATGTCACAGAATTTCAATACTCCCACGGCCAAAAACTCTACCTTTCCGCCATCCTCGACCTCAAAGCCAACGACATCGTCGCCTACCACATCAGCCCCAACAACAACAACAGCCTCGTCTTCACCACCTTTGACCGCGCCATTGCCAAATACCCCGACGCCCACCCCCTCGTGCACAGCGACCGCGGCTTTCAGTACACCAACACCAAATTCAAAATCAAACTCCTCGACCAAGGCATGCTCCAAAGCATGTCGCGCCCTGGCATGTGCATCGACAACGGCCCCATGGAAGCCTTCTGGGGCACCCTCAAAAGCGAAATGTACCACCTGCACCAATTCGACGACTACGACACCCTCGCCCAGGCCATCGCCGACTACATCCACTTCTACAACACCCGTCGCCGCCAGCGCCGCCTCGACCGCCTGCCGCCGCTCGCCTACCGCGACCGCCAGGACCACAACCCCTGACCATCAAAAAAGGCTTGAAGACCAACGCTTCAAGCCTCATTTTTTGTCCGCCCACATACACTCCACCCCATTTCATTCATTAAAGAAACCCACCCAACAGCAACCTCCCAAAAATAACATATATAATAGAAAGAAAACGCACCGCCTCGCCCCATCCGGCAGCAAAAATCCCCCCACCGTCCGCAACATAGCCGCACCTGGCCCAACATTCCTACAGCCTACCCAAACACACCCCTCAAAAATACACAGCCAGCATTTTGTTATTTCCCCTGTCGCCGCGGTGGGGGGATGATCAATTTTTGGGGGGACTTTACTTTCTACGTTTTCTTTCGGGAGGATGCCCTTGGCGCCCTGTAGCTATCGAGGCTTGC
>JAXJBF010000123.1:0-9555 GCA_036303105.1 Peptococcaceae bacterium
TCATCATGACCGATGCCGATGTCGATGGGGCGCACATCCGCACCCTGCTGTTGACGCTGCTTTACCGCTACATGCGTCCGCTCATCGAAGCCGGTTATGTGTACATTGCCTGCCCTCCGCTGTACAGCGTGAAGCGCGGCAAAAAGAAACACTATCTTTACAACGACAAAGCGCTCAAAGAATTCCTCGCCAGCGAAGGCAAGGACATCGACACCGCCAAGGGCATTCAGCGCTACAAAGGGCTTGGGGAAATGAACCCTGAAGAGCTCTGGGAAACGACCATGAACAACGAAAACCGCATTCTGCTCAAGGTCACCCTGGACGACGCTCTGGCTGCCGATGATGTGTTCTCCATTCTCATGGGTGAACGCGTTGAACCGCGCCGTGAGTTCATCACCACCAATGCGCGCTACGTCAACAATCTTGATATCTAAGGAGGCTTTTTATGGACAACAACTATACCCACGGCACCATTGAAAGCCGCAACATTGTCGATGAAATGAAAGAAGCGTTCATCGACTATTCCATGAGCGTCATCACCAGCCGTGCGCTGCCGGATGTGCGCGACGGCCTCAAGCCGGTACACCGCCGCATCCTCTATTCCATGTATAAAACCAACATGACGCCGGACCGTCCGCACAAAAAATCTGCCCACATCGTTGGGAACGTGCTGGCCAACTACCATCCACACGGCGACGCTGCCGTGTACGACGCGATGGTGCGTCTGGCGCAGGATTTCAGCATGCGTTATCCGCTGGTCGATGGCCAGGGGAACTTTGGGAACATCGATGGTTACCAGGCTGCTGCTCAGCGTTACACCGAAGCGCGCATGGCCAAGCTGGCCCAGGAAATGTTGCGCGACATCGAAAAAGAAACCGTCGATTTCATGCCAACCTACGACGAATCCAGCGAAGAACCGGTTGTGCTGCCAGCACGTTTTCCAAACCTGCTCGTCAACGGCACCTCCGGGATCGCTGTTGGGATGGCGACGAACATGCCGCCGCACAACCTGCGCGACGTCACCGACGCCATCGTGGCTCTGATCGATGATCCAACCATCTCCGATGAAAAACTGGCCAACATCGTCAAGGCGCCGGACTTCCCTACCGGCGGCATCATCATGGGCCTTTCCGGTGTGCGCGATGCTTACCTCACCGGCCGCGGCGCCGTCACTGTGCGCGCCCGCACCTCCATCGAAAAGATGGCCAATGGCAAAAGCCGCATCATCGTCACCGAGATCCCTTATCAGGTCAACAAAGCCCGTCTCGTGGCCAAGATTGCTGACCTTGTCAAAGAAAAGACCATCGATGGCATCACTGCTCTGCGCGATGAATCCAACCGCGAAGGCATTCGCATCGTTATTGAAATGCGCCGCGATGTCAACCCACAGGTCGTGCTCAACCAGCTGTTCAAGCACACTTCCCTGCAGGATAACTTCAACGTCATCAATCTGGCGCTGGTTGACGGCGTGCCAAAGATTCTCACCCTGCGTGAGATCATGGTGCTCTACCTCGATCATCAGGAAGACGTCATCGTGCGCCGCACCCGCTACGATCTGCGCAAAGCCGAAGAACGCGCGCACATTGTGGAAGGGTTGAAGATCGCCGTTGACAACATCGACGAAGTCATTGCCATCATTCGCTCTTCCTACGACGACAACGAATCCAAGGAACGCCTCGGCAAACGCTTCGGCTTGTCCGACCGCCAGGCACAGGCTGTCATCGAAATGCAGCTGCGCCGCCTGCAAGGTTTGAATGTTGAAAAGCTCGAAGAAGAATTGGCCGACTTACACCGCCGCATTGCTGAATACAAGGCCATCCTTGCCGATGAAAACAAGGTCAAGCAGATCGTTCGCACCGAACTGTCGGAAATCGCCGACAAGTACAGCGACGAACGCCGCACCGAAATCTCCTTCTCCAAGGACGACATCAACGTTGAAGACCTCATCGCCGAAGAGGACATGGTCATCACCATCAGCCATGCCGGCTACATTAAGCGCATGCCGATGGACAGCTACCGCAAGCAGAAACGTGGCGGCCGCGGCGTGAATGCGTCGAAGATGAAGGACGACGACTTCATTGAAAACATCTTCATCACCACCACCCACCACATGATGAATTTCTTCACCAACCGTGGGCGCGTGCTCCGTCTTAAAACCTTCGAAATCCCTGAAAGCAGCCGCGGCGGCCGTGGCACAGCCATGGTCAACCTGCTCAAACTGGGCAAGGGCGAAAAAGTCACCACCGTGCTGCCATGGCGTGAAGAAGGCACCACCGGCTATCTGACATGCGTCACCGCCAAAGGGATGATCAAAAAGACCGACATCGCCGAGTATCAGCATGCGCGCAACGATGGCATCAAAGCCATCAACCTGCGCCCAGGCGACGAGCTCATCGATGTGCGCATCACCTCTGGCGAGGATGAACTCATCATCGTCAGCAAAAACGGCAATGCCATCCGCTTCCAGGAAAGCGATGTGCACCCAACTGGCCGCAGCACCGCTGGCGTGCGCGGCATGCGCATTGACGACGGCGACAGCGTCATCGACATGGATATTGTGCGCGACGACTGCGACCTGCTCGTCATCAGCGAAAACGGCTACGGCAAGCGCACGCCGCTCAGCGACTACCATCTCCAGGCCCGCGGCGGCAAAGGCGTCATGACGCTCAAAGTCAGCGACAAGACCGGCGCTGTGACCTCGGCCCTCGTGGTTCGCGGCAACGAAGAAATCATGGTCATCAGCCGTGAAGGCACCCTCATCCGCACCTCTGTCAGCGACATCAGCGTGCTAGGGCGCGCCACCCAGGGCGTCAAAGTGATGCGTCTGGATGAAGGCGACGCCGTTATTGATACCGCTCCGTTCGTCGATGAGGATGATGATTGATCCTATATGACACCTATATCATTGGTCAAAAGCCTGAGAATTGTAAAATTTGACGGCTTTTGACCAATTTTTTTCACTTTTTTGTTATATCCTGATGGTATTCAACAAACACATGTGATATGATTAATATACGAAAAAACAATGTTAAAAATTTAAATGAGCGAGGTGAACACAAATGTCAATTGGTAAACGATTGGAAGAGCTCATCAATTACCGTCACACGAATGTGAACCGTGTTGCGCGAGAAGCCGGCATCAGTCCTCAAACCATCTATGGCATTATCAAACGCGACAATACGAAAGTAGACATCAACATCCTGATGGCCCTCTCCAAAGAATTGAACGTGACACTGGATTATTTCTCTGGCGGTCCACTCGACGCCACAGAAGTTGATGTCGAAACATTCGTTAGTCGCTATCGTCAATTGGATGCGCATGGTAAGACCGTGGTACAGTCTCTCATTGATTTGGAACTGGAACGCATTGTTGAAATCGAAAAAGGAAACCTGCCGGGATGACCGGCCAGTCTAACAGGACCGTCCCTGCAAACGATGGCCCTGTTTTTTTGTAACCATTTTCAGCCAGTGACACCCATTGACGCGGCACACGTCGGCTGATATGCGATCATCATCCACACATGGCACGTTACTGAGCGCCCTGTGTATGTCTAAAGGGGGCATTTTTATGGAACACTCACTCACAGCAGCCCAGCGTTGGCGGCTGTTGGCGCTTGTGGCAGCGCTCTTATTTTTTGTGCTCGCTGCCGCACAGCCTGCACAGGCGGCAGGCACATTCAGCGACGCCGCCTTGCAAACCCTGCGTTTTTCCAACCAAGGCCAGGGCTTTACCACCGAGCTTGTCGCCAGCGACGGCGAAACTGCGCGCTGTGATGGTGTGCTCGACACGGCTTCGCTCGCTGACAGCGCCCTGAGCGCCAGCGTCAGCACGTACACTGTGCGCACCGCGTCGGGAGAGACCTGCTTCAGCGTCAATTTGAAAACGCATGACGCTGCGTCTGACGCTCTGGTGCGCTCTTTTTCTTCTTCTTCCGGCGCCCAGGTTTTTCATGGCTATTACGCCATCACCTTCACCGTTTCCGAGGCGGACAACACCCATGCCTTTCTCACCGGCCTTTCTGAAAGCAATGTCACCATGGTGCAGGATGCTGTGATAGAGGCGGTGCGCCAGCACACCACCATGGACCTTGAAGACCTTGCCTTTATCGACACCGAAAAACGCTACATTGCCGGCGATGGCGACGATCTGCTTTGCTGGGCGGCGACAGCCTCCAATGTCCTGCAATACACCGGCTGGACAACGCCGCTTGCCAGTGCCCATCCCGACGAGGCCGGCAATTTTGCCAATGCCGATCGTCTGTTTGATCTCTATGCTGAGCATTTTACCGACAATGGCGGTTTTATGACTATTGCCTACAGTTGGCTGTTCAATGGCACAAATATACTGCAAACGGGTGACGACCCAAATTTTGCCACGGTCAAAGACTATGGCGAAAGTGGCGCCTACCTCAGCGACTACAATGCCACCCGTCTTGCGGATGCGTACGATATGTCCAACCACCGTGTTTTTGCCGATGCTGCCCAGGCGCTGAACAGCGGCAGCGGCGTTTCTATGGGAATAAGCTGGTGCGATGAAAACGGCGAAAGTTTGGGGCTTGGCCATGGTATCACCCTTTGGGGCTACGTATGGGATGCCGACTATGCCGCCAGCGATGCTGCCTGCTATCAGGCGGTGGTGGTGTCCGATTCCGACAGCGATATGATCGTCACCGATGACCGCGGCCAGTCGCCGAACAAGCTGTCACTGTCCACGCTGACGCCGTACAGCAAAGGGGCGTATGACAGCTGGACGGTTGATGCCTATACCATCGATGAAGGCACCTGTGTGCTTACAGCCCTGACACTGCTTCCTGCTTACAGCGACGAACTGCCGAAAGAAACCAGCACTGCTGCCAGTCAGGACCTTTTCACCACTGCGAACCTTTGCGTCAACGATAACCTGATCGGGGATGCAGGCCTCTCCCTTTCCACTGATTCGAGCGATCAGGAGCCAGGCGCTGCGTATGGCGATACGGTACAGTTTTTTGCCGGTGACACCATCTATGTCACCCCTTATGTGTTCAACGACAGCACCCAGCCTTTCAGCGGTGGTTTCGACTACACAGTGCAGCTCGATGGCAAACGCCTTGCCAGCGCGCGTTACGACGCCACCCTTGATGCTATGACGCTCAGCGATTCTTCCGACATGGAACAACTGACCCTGCAAAACCTCGCCCCCGGCCGCCACATCCTCACCTTCACGGTGAACCCATCGCAGACCGCCCGCGAGGCCTACTACTACGACAACACCACCAGTGTCACCATCGAGGTGCAGCCGCGCCCGGCCAGTCTTGATGCCGTGCAATGGCGTGCGGCGCTGGGCGATGTTCACTACGATCAAAACAGTACGCCAACCTTTCCAGCCCGCTTCACCTTCGACGGCCTCGATGCTCTTCTTGCCGACATGGGCGCCGCTGAAAGCGACTGCATCCTCTACGCTGCCTATGCCGACAGCGACGGCACATGGGGCAGCTGGCAGCGCATCGACAACGACAGCCTGACGCAGGCCGACTTGCCAGCCGATGGTGCGCGTGTGCGCCTGCGGCTTCATATCAACGGCGACAGCGGCAGCGTGGACCTTTATCCAAATGCGAGCGCTTATGACCTCGCCTATCTCAAAGGCAGCCTCAGCGCCGAAGATGCGCCCACCGCTTATTCCGATTGCGCCACCAACGCCACCGGTTTTGCCAATGGAGAAGCCATCACCCTGTCCATTGGCGACGCTTCCACCACCAGCCATGCGCCGCTGTCCTACACCTTGTGTGTGAGCGCCGACAATGGCTTTTCGGAGCCGGTGACCCTTTACAGCGGCAGCGGCACCCTGCCTGAAAAGGCCAAAGAGGTGCGCATCAGCCGCTGGACCACGCCGCTTACAGGCGGCATCTACACCCTCACGGCCACTTTGACCACCGATTATGGCACGATGGTTTGCGACCTTGGCACTCTGCCTGTTCAGGAAGCGGCTTCTACCACCGTCACCACCACCGACGGCACCGTTGATGCTTACGACGGGCAGACCTCCCTGGCTGAGGCGGTGGCAGCTGCCAAAGACGGCGACACCATCGACTTGACCAACCTTGGCACCGCCGCACCGGACGATTGGGGCTGTTATTGCGACACTGGCCATGAGGCAATCGTCATCGACAAGGCCATCACCATTGTTGGCAGCAGCAGCCGGCTTTCCGGCAGTTGGGGCAACACCATCTTTCATGTCACCAAGGATGGCAGCCTCACCCTCTCCAATGTCTGCCTCAGTGATTCATACAACAGCGCCATCATCAACGACGGCGGCAGCGTGCAGCTGAATCAATGCACTTTCCTGTTCAACAACACCGGTGCTGGCGCCGATATTTCTTCCCAAGGCGGCAGCCTCCGCATCAACAACTGCTCCTTTGGGCGCACCAACCTTGAGGCGAGCGCGTCCACAGGCAGCCGCATTGAGATGGCAGGCGGCACGCTACAGATGAGCAACAGCATCGTTTTCGACTGCCAGCACGCTGACGCCATCCATCTCAGCGACGGCGCCCAGGCCACCCTGCTCTACACCACCCTCATCGACACCACAGGCCATGGCCTGCTGGCTGAGGACACAAGCCACGCCGACCTGCTCGGCTGTGTGTCCCTTGCCAACAGCGACGGCATCGATGGCGATGTGGCCCTCTACGGCTGCTATGTAGATGCTGTTTCGCCGCGCGTTCAGTGTGACGACCACACCATCACCGACGGCGTCTACGATGCCTTCTTTGGCAGTCTCAGCGACAGCGGCGATCCGCTTTGGAACATTCGTTTCGATCTGCCTGCCTACGACACCGATGTGTGCGCGCTGGCAGGGCGTGGTGTCTGGCTGCGGGATGAAGGCGGCACCATTGCTCTTTCCAGCAACGGCAGTGATTGGAGCGACACCGGCGTTGCCGCCGTCTTTGATGACAGCGCCTACCACAGCGACCTCATCGGCACCGCCAGCGGCCGCCGCTATGGCGCCCTTGCCTACACAGGCAGCCCATTCAGCGATGTGGCCAACGATGCCTGGTACGCGCAGCCTGTTGGCTGGGTGTACGACCGTGACCTCATGCTTGGCACTGCCGACGGCCTGTTCAGCCCTGACGAGGCCACCAGCCGCGCCATGCTTGTCACCATTCTCTGGCGCGTGGCCGGTGCGCCAGCCGCCAGCGCTGCCAGCACCTTTGCCGACGTCACGCCGGATGCCTGGTACGCCGACGCCATCGCCTGGGCCGAAGAGAACGATATTGTGAGCGGCTACAGTGCCGACCGTTTCGGCCCGAACGACCCGGTCACCCGTGAGCAGTTTGCCGTCATTCTTTACAACCTCAGCGGCAGCGATGCCAGCGCCGACCTCTCCGCCTTCGCCGATGCTGACAGCGTCAACGCTTGGGCCGCGCCTGCCATGCAATGGGCTGTTGCCACAGACCTGCTCCATGGCTACGACGACAACACCTTGCGCCCGCAAGGCGCCACCACCCGCGCTGAAACCGCAGCCATTCTTTCCCGCCATCTTGACGCCTGACGACCACCGCCGCCGTTTTGCATTCCTGCGAACGGCGGCGGTGTTTTTGTATGCAGCACTTTATTTGAGAAATTTTTTACCAAAGAAAAATTAAACATTGTATAATATGATTATAGAAACACTGACCGACCCACCGTTGGCCAAAGGAGGAACGACCCATGCGCTGTGCCATTTGCGACGACGAAACCATCGACATTCAACCCATCGAAGCCTTTTTGCAGGCTCGCCACCACGATGTGGACCTTTACGACAGCGGCGAAGCCCTTCTCGCTGCCTATAAAAAGGCTGGCGTGCGCTACGACGCCCTCTTTCTCGATATGGAAATGAACGCCCTCAACGGCTTCGACACCGCCAACGCCATCTATGCCATCGATGACAGCGTGCTCGTCGTCTTTGTCACCAGCCACGATCAGTACGTGTTCGACTGCTTCAAATGCAACCCTGTGTGGTTTCTGCGCAAGCCCGTGCAGGAAAGCGCGCTCACCGACGCTGTGCAGGCGCTGGAAAAACGCCTCACCAGCCAGCGCCGCGCCTTCACCTTTAGCGACAGCCGCCAAAGCGTGCGCCTGCGCCTGGACGACATCCTCTATGTGGAAAGCCTCGACCACCAGCTCACCCTCCACACCAAAACCGGCGACACCTACACCCTGCGCCGCACCATCAAAGACCTTGCCGATGAGCTGGGCAGCGACCAATTTTGCCGCATCCATAAATCTTACCTCGTCAATTTGGAACACGTCATCGGCATCGTTGGCGATGCGGTGCTGATGCAGCCTGGTCAGAAACAACTGCCTGTTGGCCGTGTTTACAAGCAAAGCGCCAATGCAGCGTTTCTGGCGTATAAAAAGGAGCGTGTTCGAGGATGACCATCATTGATTTTGCCTACAGCATGACGGCGCCTGTTGAAGCGATTATGCTGTTTATGATGTTTGATGCCTTTTTAGAACAGCGAAAATCGTTCAAGTTATGGCAGTATGGTTTTGGGGTGACCGTGTTGGCGTTATTGATTATGGTAGTCAATAAATTTTTGATGTTCACTTTGGAAAACAAAGTTGCCATGTTTGCTGCTGCGTTTGTGGTGTCGTTTTTTTTCTATAAAGGAATGCTGATTAAAAAGATTATTGCTATTCTTGTTGTTCTTGCAATTAGTGATATTGCAGAAATAGTGACGTTATACAGTATCACGTTTATTTTTCAAATTACTGTTGACACTGTTCTTCGTAAGCAAGGATATCTGTTACTGGGCGTTGTTGTGTCAAAACTATTAGGCTTGGCAATTTGCAACATTGTTCGCGTAAAAAGTCGGATTAAGTATTTAAAAATTGAAAAAACCTATTGGCTCTTATTTTTTATGTTGTTGGCCAGTACTGTTTTTACGGTTTCATTACTTTTTTGGATGACGTACGAATTAAACAACACTGACTATAATGTATTTACCATTGTTTGTTCATTGGCTTTGGTGTTCAGCACGTTTTTTGGCTCTTACCTATATGAAAGATTGGCACAGCAAAGTGAAACCATTCATCAGCAGGAGCAGTTCGAGCAGCAGATGAACAGCCAGCTCAAGCACATGGATGAAATCATTTTAAATCAAGAAGAGCTGCGGCGATTCAAGCATGACATCAACAATCAGATTGTTGCGCTGGAAAGCTATTTTGAGAATGGCGACTTAGAAGGCGGCCGTCGGCATATGGCTGCCCTCAGTCAACAGTTTCGCGCCACCGGTGCGACCATCAACACCGGCAACAACGCGCTGGATGCCATTCTCAGTACAAAAAAATCCCTTGCAGAAAGCAAGGGCATCGTGTTCAACACCGAGATACGCATTCAGGAACGCCTGCCTCTTGATGCGAAGGACCTCTGCATCATCTTTGGCAATGCGTTGGACAACGCTATCGAAGCCTGCGACCGCCTGACGGAGAACGCTGAAAAACGCATCGACCTGTTGCTGGTGCAGGATGCACACTCTCTTTTTTGCACCCTCAGCAACACCGCACCAGCCAACAACGACCGCCGCTTCACCACCAGCAA
>JAXJBF010000124.1:0-25962 GCA_036303105.1 Peptococcaceae bacterium
AGCCAAACTCCTGCGGCAGATAACCGAAGCAGTCGCGGTAGCTTTCGCCCAGCTGGGCAATCGGCACACCGTCAAAGCGGATGTCGCCCTGGCTGGGCCGCATGATGCCGGCGATCATGCGCATCAAGGTGGTTTTGCCGGCACCGTTGGCACCGAGCAGACCCCAGACACCGGGCGTCAGTGTGAGGCTGACATCGTCGACGGCGGTTTTATCGTGAAAGCGTTTGCTTACATGGTCAATGGTCAGTTCCATAAAAAATCCCCTTTCCAATCAGTTCAGCTGCAATTCAGCAAAGGCGCTGCTGCGCAAAAGATGATGCAGCGCCCAGAAGCAGTAGAGACAGAGCACGGCACAGCCCAGAACGCCGATCCATGCCGTCTGTGTTTGGGTAAGCAGGATCAAGTGGTCGCTGGTCATGGACAACGTCAAGAGCACCAGCCCGCACCACCCTGCACCACCCAGGCAGACTTGCTGTGGCTGCCAGTGGGCCATCAAGGTCAGACAGCCGCCTGCTGCCAAAAGAAACGGCAGCAGCAGGTACAAGGGCAGCATGTACGCCGACAACGGCGTGCGCAATAGGGCGTAGCTCCATAATCCAAGCAGCATGGCTCCATCGCCAATGCCGATAATGAGAAGCTTGGCAGCCAGGAGCCGTTGGGAAGAAAAATAACTTGCAGCCTCCATTTCCTGCATGTGATACAGCGAGGCGTTGTAGACAACCGGCAGTGCGGTCAAAAGCACCAGCACCGCCAACGCACCCAGGCAAAGCACCGCTGGGCGGCTGTTGAAAAAGTAGTAGCCGCCGAAGACCGTGTCCAGCACACTGTTGGCGACAAGCAGGCAAAACGCCTGAAAGAGCCAGATCTTCCAGCCGATGAAGCGCACCTGGGTGCGCAGAAAAGCAGCGAAGCCAAGCCGGGGACGCGGCGCGGCCGCCTGCATTTGCGCGGTGATGGCTTCAAGCGTGCGCTGTTTGGCAACTTCCTGTGGCGCATCAGCTTGCAGCGCTGATTGTAGTTGGTGACGAAAGTCAGGATGTGTCATCGTTCTTCTCCTTTCTCGTAATCGTGTTTCAAGCGTTTCAATGCTGCGCGCAGCCGTGATTGCACGGTGCGCAGCGGCAGTCCGGTGACGGCGGCAATCTCGCGCAGCGTCAGCGCCTGGCCAAAGCGCAGCAGCACCACCTCGCGCTGAGGTTCGGGCAGCGCGGCCACCATTTGCCGCAGCTGCCATGCTGATTGCCACTCTGCTTGGGCAGCGTCTGGCGCTGACGGTTCCGGTGCTGTCTCCAGCGGCAGATCCTGCCAGTGGCGCTGTCGGGCCATGTCGATGCAGGTGTGGCGCGCAATTTGGTATAAGAAGGCACGGCAGCGGCCGCGATGCTGATAACGGCCAGCATAGCGCAAAACTTTCAGAAATGTTTCCTGGGCGGCGTCTTCCGCCAGCGTTGGCGTCGGCGCATGCCACAGACAATAGCGCAGAATATCGGCATAATAGCGTTCCACCAGCGCTTCGGCTGCTTTGGCATCGCCCGCTGCTATATGTGTCATCAAAGCCTCATCGTTCACCGCTGTCCACCTCCTTTGGTAAAAATTTTGGGTGAAGGACCTTCTATCTATGATAACGAACCAGCCGCTAAAAATGATTGCTTTCGCAGGAATTTTTTGCAAAAAAATACACGCGCTGTGTGCGAGCGTTCGAACGCACACAACGCGTGGTCATGCAACAATGTACACGTTTGGACATGGCCTGGTGATGGCACAAAAAATCCCCGCCGCGCTTTGAGGGCGCAGCAGGGAATGGAGGAGGCGCTAGAGGCGGGCGACGAGCGCAGGCACCTCTTCAAGGCGGCGCACGATGGCGTCGGCGTCAATGGCACCGCTTGCAGCACGGCCGTCACGGTCGAAGTAGATGGCGGTCATGCCGCTGTTGCGGGCGAAGCGCATGTCGTTGGCACTGTCGCCGACCATGGCCAGATCTTCTGGGGCGAGTCCGAAGCGGGCAGCGAAAATTTCTGCCATATCCGGCGCTGGTTTTGGTCGGGCGACACGATCTGCGGTGAGCACCAAGTCAACGGCATTGGTGATGCCCATGGCTTCGAGAGCGTGGTAGGTGGAAGCGTAGCTGTCTGAGGTGGCCACGCCGGTTTTGCAGCCTGCGGCGTGGAGCGCGTCGAAGACGGCACGAAGGTCGCCGGTCGGTGTGCAGACGCCATCCTGCAGGCAGGTCCATTCGAGCATTGCTTCGCTGAGTCGGGCAAAGAGGCTGTCGTTGAAGGTGGTGATACCCTGCGCTGCCAGCACTTCCATGCAGGCTGCGATGACATCGGCGTTGGTGCCAGCGACGACGGGCGATTCTGGAATCAATGCGGCGCCCTCAAAGCCGCAAGCCGCTTCCAGCGCCTGGCGCAGCGGCGCGTCGTCGTCGCGTCCCAGCTCGTGCAGCATAAAGACCATGGTATGCTGCACGGGCAGGCGCCAGAACGTCGCCAGGTCAAGCAGGGTATCGTCCTTGTCGAAAAGCACGCCGCGAATCATTGGGCGTCGTCCTTTTCGAGAAAGTGGGCATTGCTCCAGGCGGTTTTGCCGGCGTAGTCCACACATTCAAGACGCACGTAGGTTTCTGTGCCTTTGAGGGTGAACTCCACATGCTTCATGCCATCGCGGCTGGCGGCGATGACGGTACCGCCAGCGTTGATGTAGCCGCCGCAGATGAAGTTGACGCGTTCACAAGGGCTGCAGTCGACCCAGACGGTGTTGCCGTCTTTGATGCCCCAGTTGTAGATCGCTGGGCCGGAGGAGGAGTAGTAGTTGCCAACGAGCATGGCGTCAATGATGGCATCGTGGTCCAGGGTGTCAGCCTTGACGACGATCCAGCCGCCGCAGGCATCGTCGAAAAGACCTTCGTTGTGGTTGTCGTCGCTGGCAAAGGCGAAAATCTGGCGGCCGCTGCGCAGAATCTTGTCCCAATAGGTCGTGTCGAAGCCAGTGTTGGACTCATTGACCGTGTTGTAGTTGTAGATCTCCAGCGCCCAAATGCCGTTCAGGTCGCAGAAATCTTCCGCTTCCACGCGGCTCCAGATGGGATGGTTGTAGGTCACGAGGCAGCCGTGGTCGCGCAGCGTGTTGGCCACGCCTTGGGCCACCGCCAGCCCATCCCATTCGCCTTCGTAGACTGGCACCGGCAGGTATTCAAGGTGGCGGAAACGTGCGCTGGCCGCTGCCTGCATGGCGCTGTTGCCGAGGATGCCGTGGAGATGGTGCACCTTCAGGCGTGCGCCGGGCACATCGGGGTCCATGAGATTGGCCGATGCTTCCAGGCCTGGCAGGATGATGAAATCGTCGCTGTCGAAGGTGTCACGGTAGTCGCTGTAACGGTCGTGGTCGCTGAAGCAGAGAAAGCTGTAGCCTTGGCTGCGGAAGAGGGCGACGGATTCTTCCGGTGTGAGTTTGCCGTCAGAGTTGACGGTGTGGCTGTGCAGGTTGCCTTTGTAGTAATGGCCGCGTTCTGGCAAAATGGTCACTGTTTTAAACATGGGCAGCCTCCTTTTCAACACCACGGATTGAGAGACAATCGTGCTCAGGAATCGTGAGCCATACCTGCGTGCCCACTTCGTAGATGTTGAAGCTGCGGAAGAGGGTGTCCACATGCAGCTTCATTTCATCGCACTGCACCGTGTAACGCAGCACGTTGCCGCGTGGCACACTGGCAGTGATCACACCGCTCAGCACCACCTTGTCGTTGGTTTCTGTTGGCTCATGCAGAGAAATGGCGATGGTTTCTGGGCGGATGGCGATGGTATGTCCGGCTTCCACAGGCAGATTCGTGGCGCGGTAGAAGGTGCTGCCTTCGATTTGGTTGTAGCTGCCGATGAAGCTGGCGGCGAAGGTGGACACTGGTTTTGTGTACACGCTCACAGGGCTGCCGGCCTGTTCGATGCGGCCAGCATGGAAGAGCTCGATGACGTCGCTCATGACCATGGCTTCGTCCTGATCGTGGGTGACGAACACCGTTGTCAGCCCCAGTTCCAGGTGAATTTCACGGATGCGGCTCTGCAATTCCTTGCGCAGTTTGGCGTCAATGGCAGACAGCGGCTCGTCCAACAACAGCACCTTTGGTTCGGTGACGATGGAGCGCGCCAGCGCCACACGTTGCTGCTGACCACCGGAAAGATTGGCTGGATAGGATTTCTCTTTGCCCTTGAGATCCACCAGCTCGATGGCGCTTTGAACCTTTTTCTGGATTTCATCGGCAGATTTTTTTTGCATCTTCAGACCAAATGCGATGTTTTGTTCAACGTTCATGTTTGGAAACAGGGAGTACTGCTGGAACACCATGCCGATGTTGCGCTGGTTTGCTGGCAGGTGGGTGATGTCCTGGCCATCGAGGATGATGTTGCCGGATGTCACCGTCTCCAGGCCGGACAGACAGCGCAGCAGCGTGGACTTGCCGCAGCCGGAAGGCCCCAACAGCGTCACCAGTTCGCCTTTGTTGATGTTGAGATTGATTTCATCTAATACCGTGTTCTTGCCGTACTGCTTGACCACGTTCTTAAATTCGATATAGCTCATGGATTAAAAACCTCACTTTATAAGAATTAGCGTTCCTTGCGGGATGTTGCGTCGTTTTTCTGCAGTTTCAGCATCAGCCCAGTAACGAGGAAGACAACAGCGAAAATGACCACGACGATGGCGCTCGCCAGCCCACTGGATGTGTACATGTGGGTGTTCAGGTAAACCGACACGTTTTCATAGTTGTTGCCGGCAATGTTGTTGGCGAGAACGAAGTCACCGAAAACGATGCTCTCTGCCAATAAGCTCGATACCAAAATGCCTGAGAAAATGTTTGGCAGCACCACCTGCACATAGGCACGGAAGCGTCCGCAGCCCAGCACCTCGGCCGCCTGAATCAGCGTCTTGGCATCGATGGCGTTGAGGCTGTTGCGAATGCCCTGATAAATGTACGGCAGCACCAGGATGGAGTAGGCACCAAAGAGCATCAGCATGCGGTTCGAAAGAATGGTGCCTGTGCCCGTGTAGATGGAAATGATGCTGATGGAGAGAATGACGCCCTGCAGTGCGTAAGGAATCATGCAGATCATCTGCATGAGGTTGCCCAGCTTGCGGTTCATCACCATCACCGGATACATTGCCAGGAGTAGCAGAATAATCGTTAAAATGACGCTCACTGCGCAGAGAATCAGCGTGCGCCCGATGCTCAGCCAGAAATCCATGTCGGCGAAGAGTTCGGAGTAATTGCGCACGGTGAAGCCGCTTGGCAAAAGATTTGTCCATTCCACAAAAAACGAATATACCAGCGTCGCCAGGAAAGGAATCAAAAGATAGGCGCCGATGATGAAGAGCACAATCTTGCCAGCCAGGCTTGTTTTTTTGTTCATACGAGATCCCGTCCTTTCAGATTGCGTTTTGTGAAGTAATTGTTGAGCAGCGTGGCGGCAATCATCAGGAGAATCAGCACCACCGCCAGCGCACCGCCGGTGGCACGGTCAATTTGAACGTCACCTTTGTATTTCGAGGTGATCTGCAGTGCCAGCAGTGCATAGTTGTTCGACACCAGGGCATAGGCGCTGGCATAGGCAGCCAGGGCGTTGGCGAAGAGCACTGACAGCGTGCCGAGAATGCTCGGCATGAGATTTGGCACCACAATGCGGAACCAGTAGTCAGCAGGCTTGGCGTTTAGCAGCATGGCTGCTTGACGCCATTCTGGACGAATGCCAGCGAAAGCGGGAATCAAAAGCAGGGTTGAGAGGGGAATCTGGAAATAAATGTATAAGAGCATCAACCCTTGGCCGGAATACAGGTCAAAGTTTTCCAGCAGAGGAATTCCGTAGCTGCGGCAGATTGTTGAGAATACGCCGGTGTTGCCCATCAGCACCATGAAGGCGAAGGCCAGCGGCACGCCGGAGAAGTTCGAGGTCATGTTCAAGAGCATCGTGAAGGTACGCTGAGCGCGTGGTGATGCCTCGGTGGCATAGCGCGCAGCGATGAATGCCACAATGATGCCGACGATGGCAGAAATCAACGAAATTTTGATGCTGTTATAGATGGCTTGCGTGTACAACGGTGTTGTGAAGATCTTGATAAAGTTTTCGAGCCCAAACGTTTCGCTTTCTTTGCCGATCAGGCTGCTGTATACTAGCTGCAGCAGCGGCAGAATCTCATAGAGAAATACAACAATGGCAAAAGGAAGCAAGGCGAGATAGCCAATGTATTTGTTTTTCATGCTTTCCTCCTAAAAACAGGCACCCGCGCTTTGCGGATGCCTGTGTCTTTTTGATGGTTTTGCTTCAAAAGCAGCCAACTATTGAATCATTGGGATGATGTTTTCCTGCCAGTAGGTGATGAGATCCTGGGTGACATCGGTCCACTTGTCGTAGTCTACGGTGACCACCTGATCGCCATACTGAGATTCATCGATCATTTTTGCCTTGACATCTTCAGGAATTTCTACATCTTCACGGATTGGGGTGGCGTAGCCTTTTGCCAGGTTGATCTGGCCTTCGTCGCTGAGGATGTATTCGCGTGCCAGGCAGGCAGCAGCTGGATGAGGGGCGTTTTTGTTGATGATCGTTGCATAAGCAGAACGTACGGAAGCGTCGCTAGGAATGCTGACGGTGAAGGAAGCGTCTGGGTTGTTTTCTACAGCGTTGTCGCGGTAGTTCAGTGCGTTGTAGTCCCAGAGCAGTGCGCAGGCGATTTCTCCGCTTTCGATGCGGGCCACGGAGGTGTCGCCGATGTCGAGGCGGCCTTCTTCAGCGAGCTGGCTCAGGAAATCGTAGGCTGGCTGGAGATCGTCGATGCTGCCGCCCATGGCGTAAGCGATGGCGAGCACGGCGTGCTGTGCCTGTGCAGCGGCAGAAACGTCGCCGATCGTCACTTTATAGTCGCCTTCGAGAATGTCAGCGAAACTTGTTGGTGCATCTGGCACCTGGTCGTCGTTGGTGATGATGGAGATGGTGCCATAATAGCCGGATACCCAGTCACCGTCGTCGTCCTTGGCCCAGTCAGGAATGCTGTCCCAATAGCTGGTCTTATATTTCAGAGTCACGCCTTCTTCTTCAGCGACAGGGCCCCATTGCTGACCAACATCGCCGATGTCCTTGGTGCCGTCTTCGCCTTCTTCTTTGAACATGGCGATTTCTTCAGAGCTGGACATATCAAGGTCGGTATGTTCCAAACCGTAGATGTCGCTCAGTTCTGTCCAAGTTTCCACCCAGTTGGCCCAGGTGTCCGGCATCCCAACAGAAGCGATGGCGCCTTCTTCTTTGGCTTGTGCTTCGAGATCCTCGAGGGACATGGTGTTGTAGTCCACAGACGCCGTTTCTGCGCTGGCAGAACTGTCGTCGCTGCTGTCTGTGCTGCCGCCGCAGCCGGCAAGGCCAGCGGTCAGGGTGACTGCTAAAAGCATTGCTGTGATCGTTTTAAAACCTTTTTTCATTTTTGTTTTTGTGCTCCTTTCAATTTGAAGATGCGATCATGGCTATTATCATACGGTGCGCGTGTAAAATGCCCAAGCAGCTGCATGTTAAATGTATGAAAAATATCACAGGTGTTACAGCCATCATCTGATTAACAATGGCAGCTGCCTGTCGATGCGGTAGCGGCTGTACAGCACCTGGTTTTACGGTGTGTGCGGTGGTGTTAAGCGTCGGCGGTTGTGTGAGCAAAACATTTAACAATGATCAATCGCCGCCAGGCAATAGAAACGCCGTCAGCGCGCGGCATGCAGCTGTTAGACAATGGTCAACAGTTGGCTGCCATGACGTTGGTAAAAAAATTCTAATGCAAAAACCACAAATATTCGCTATACTAGTAGATAGTATTAAATAAGAAAGGTGAATATTGAACGGTATGATTGAAATCATTGCAGACAGCACCTGTGACCTCACACAGGAAGAGCTTGATCGTTACGGCATCCATCTCCTGCCGTTGCATATTCTAATGGGGGATCAAGAATACAAAGACGGTCCAACGTTCAACATGCAGACCATGTACGACTGGGCCGACGCCAACCAATCGACGCCAAAAACGTCGGCGCCATCGCTCGAGGACATGATCGACCTGCTCAAGCCTATTCTCGAACGCGGCAATGAATGCATTTGCCTGCCTATTGCAGCCACGCTCTCCTCGTCGGGCAACGTCATGCGCATCGCTGCTGAAAATCTGGGCGCTGCTGACCGTGTCCATGTCATTGATACTAAGACCTTGTCTTACGGCATTGGCATCATGGCCATGAAAGCAGCGACGCTGGCGGAAGAAGGAGCCACAGTCACCGAGATTTTCGCCACCCTTGAAAGTATGGCTGAGCGCGTTCATGTCAGCTTCATTGTTGACACGCTGACGTATCTCTATCGCGGCGGTCGGTGCAGTGGCGTTGCTGCTCTTGCTGGCAACGTTTTGCGCATCCATCCGCGCATTGCCGTCACTGACGACGGCAGCCTGCTGCCTGATCACAAATACCGCGGCAAACTGCACCATGTCATCGATGCTTACATGGATGACATCATGCCTCATCTCGAAGCCGCTGACAAAGAAGCGGTCGCCATTGTGCACTCTGGCGGCATTGATCCCGCTATCATCGAGGGTGTGCGTCAGCGCGTCGAAGCCATGCAGCGCTTCAAAACCGTCATCGTCGGCCATGCTGGCGGCGTCATTTGCAGCCACTGTGGCCCAGGCACCTTTGGCATGGGTTATTTTGACGCCGAGACCCATTAATCCTTGTTGCATCATTCACCGGCTGCCTGTAGGCGGCCGGTTTTTTGTTATGCATTCATTGTCTGCGGACGCTTGCATCGCAGGCAATGTCTTTTTATAATGAAAGGAAGAACATCAACGAAAGAAGGATGAATCCTATGAAATATGTAGTAATCGGCGCCGGTGGCACTGGCGGTATTCTGGGCACCCAACTTGCCAAAGGTGGCAAGGATGTTACCCTCATCGCTCGCGGCGCTCATTTGGCAGCCATCGAAGAACGCGGCGGTCTTTTTGTTGACCGTGTCTGGAACGGCACTTCAGAGACCATTGCTGTCAAAGCCTGCACCATGGACGACTATCACGACACACCGGACGTTGTTCTTGTCTGCGTCAAAGGTTATTCCATCGCTGGTGTGGTGCCGTTCATTGAACGTGTTGCCGGACCAAATACCGTTGTCTTGCCGATCCTCAACATCTACGGCACTGGCGGCAAGCTTCAGACCATGCTGCCAAAGGTGGATGTTCTCGATGGCTGCACCTATCTCTATGCTGAAATCAAAGAACCAGGCGTCATCCTGCAAAGTGGTCCTTACTGCCGCATTGTTTTCGGTCCGCGCGACCATAACATTGACGTGCCTGCCTACCAGCAGATCAAGCGTGATTTCGACGACAGCGGCATCACTGGTGAACTCACTGCACATATCCAGCGCGATGCCCTGCAAAAATTCTCTTACGTTTCCCCAGTTGGCGCCACTGGTCTCTATTACAATGCCGTTGCCGCCGACATGCAAAAGCCGGGCGAAGCCCGCGACTGTTTCATCGCCATGGTGCGTGAAATCAGCGCCCTTGCCGATGCCATGGGCTGCCCGTTCGATCATGACGTCGTTCCTGACGACCTTGCTATTCTCGATGGCATCGCACCAACAGCAACCACGTCCATGCAGCGCGATATTGCGGACGGTCACAAGTCTGAAATCGATGGCCTCATTTACGAAGTGGTGCGCCTTGGTGACCAGTACCACGTTGCTGTGCCAACTTATACCAAAGTTGCTGAAGAAATGAAACGCCGCGGTCTTTGAGCCGTTCAATCCCCATCACCCAACAACAGGAAAGGAGGAGCATCATGACTCCACAAGACATCAATGCCATCGTTGCCAATCAGCGTGCCTATTTCAAAAGCGGCGCCACCCTCGATGTAGAAGGTCGGCTGCGTGCCCTGCGCACCTTGCGTGCTGCCATTGTTACTTACGAAGACGTCATCACCAGCGCTCTCCAGCGCGATCTTGGCAAAAGCAGCACTGAAAGCATCATGTGTGAAATTGGCATGGTGAAAAGCGCCCTTAACCATATGCTGCGCCATGGTGCACGTTACGCCAAAACCAAGCGCGTGCGCACACCGCTGGCGCAATTTCCTGCCACCAGCATGCGCAAACCATCGCCATATGGCGTGGTGCTCGTCATGAGTCCTTGGAATTATCCCTTCCTGCTCACTTTGGAGCCAGTCATCGAAGCCATTGCTGCTGGCAACACCGTTGTCATTAAACCGAGCGCATACTCGCCACACACCAGCAACGTTCTTGAGAAAGTACTGAGCCAGTACTTTGATCCGCGGCTCATCACTGTTGTTACTGGCGGACGCGAGGAAAACCAAGCGCTGCTCGATCAGGAATTTGATCACATCTTTTTTACCGGCAGTCAACGTGTCGGCAAAGAAGTCATGCGCAAAGCGTCGGCGCATCTTACGCCGGTCACCCTTGAACTTGGCGGCAAAAGTCCATGCATCGTTGAGCGCAGCGCCAACATTAAGATGGCAGCCCGCCGCATCGTTTTCGGCAAATACCTCAACTGCGGGCAGACCTGTGTTGCGCCTGATTACATCTACTGTGACGCTGCTATTGCCGATGATCTCATGCGTGCCATCGTCCATGAGATTCGCCGTCAATTTGGTGAAGCACCGCTTGCCAATCCTAACTATGGTAAAATCATCAGCGCCAAGCACTTCGATCGTCTCACCAGTCTCATTGATCCTGCCAAAACTGCTTATGGCGGACGCACATCGCCGGATACCCTGCAGATCGAGCCGACTCTTCTGCGCGATGTAGAGTGGGGCGATGCTGTCATGCAGGAAGAAATTTTTGGTCCAATTCTGCCAGTGCTTACCTATGAAAACTTTGGTGATGCCATCGACCAGCTCAACGACATGCCACATCCATTGGCCCTCTATATCTTCACGGAAGATAAGATCATCGCCCGCCAGGTTATGACCCGTCTCCAGTTTGGCGGCGGCTGTGTCAATGACACCATCATTCACCTGGCTTCCAATGACTTGCCTTTCGGCGGTGTTGGTGCCAGCGGCATGGGCAGCTATCACGGAGAAGCTGGCTTCCGCACCTTCTCCCATGAGAAAAGCATCGTCAGCAAATCCACCAAACTTGATCTGCCGCTGCGCTATCAACCGTACAGTAAATGGAAAGAGCATCTGATTCATTTCGTCATGCGCTGAGTGACGCCCTCGATTGTGTCTTAGAACGGTCGAGGGCTTTTTCTTGAGCCTCGAAGCGCAACAAAACAGCCCGCTTTGGCATAGTACCAAAGCGGGCTGTTTTTTGTTCCGGACTGTGGGCAAGCCGGATTATTGTTCAGATGGGCAGGCGATTTCTACCATCTGCTCGATCATATGGTGCAGGAGCTGAGCGCGGTCGTTGTCGGCGGCTTTGTAGTACACCTCTTTGCCGTTGCGGCGGCTGGTGATGAGCTTGGCGCCTTTGAGCTGCTTGAGATGGTGACTCACCGCCGGACTGCTCATGTTGACCATTGCGGAAATATTGATGACGCACTCCTCACAGTGGCAGAGCAGCCAAAAGATGCGGATGCGGTTGCCATCACCAAGCTGCTTGAAAATGTCAGCGACGATTTGAAAATTATCGACACTCGGCATGTGGGCGAGCAGTTGGTCAGGAAGCTGACCGTGGTTGTGAGGCAGATTGTTGTTTGACATCAGGCATTCCTCCTTGGGTGTTATTTTATCACATCACACCCCGAGGGAAAAGGGACTTATTGTTCTGGTGCGGCTTCGTGGGTGTAGTCGATGATGCGGATATTGTCACCAACATCGCGGGCGACGAGGTCACGCATTCTTTTGGCAAAAGGGCAGGGATAGCCAAGGGGCGTGCCTTTGGCAATACAGGATGCAAAAGCGATGGTGTCAGCGCCTTGGGCGACAAGCAGACGGGCGCGCAGCACGGCTTTTTTGCCAGGGCAGCCGCCGCAGTCAACAAAGCCAGTGATTTCGATGTCTTCATCAACATCGGCGAAGGCGTCTTTGTGGCCGAGAATGGTACGGAAGTCGCGGCCGCTGGCACAGTAGTCGCGGGTTTGCATGCAACGGATAATACCTACTTTCATAGATGGTTCCTCCTTGTGATAATGGGCTGACGCAATGGTGCGCCGGCAAGCGATGGGCGATAGGGTGCCGTTTATTGCGGCTGATTTTCCAGCTGGGCGAGTTTGGCGTGGTAACGGTCGAGCACGTCTTGCAGCGTCAGGTGCTGCATGGCGTCTTCGGCGCATTGCTGCACCTCGTCGTAGCAGTCGCGCAGGGCCAGCTGAATGTTGACACCAACGCCGCATTCTGGGTTGGTGTGGGTGTCCTGATGCAAAAGCGGTTTGTCGCCTTCAATGGCGCGGTAGAGGTCAAGCAAGGTGATTTCTGCCGGCGGCCGCGTCAGTGCCGGACGGGCATGGCCGTGGACGCTGGTGAGCAGCTGGCCTTTACGCAGACTGGACATAAGCTGGCGCACGTAGCTGGGGTTGGTTTTGATACTCTTGGCGATGGCATCGCTGGTCAGGCTAGCATTCTCCGGTGCCAGGGCAATGAATGCGAGAATGTGGGCGGCATCGCTAAGCTTGGTTGAATATTTCATGGCATACCTCCTCTTTCGTTGTTAATTTTATTATAACAACCAGTTGACGGATGAGCAAGAGGATGTTAGGATGTTTGTGATGTTAAAATTAAAATAACAATAGCGATAAATACATGCGTTGTTAAGAAGGAGACGATGGCTATGCAGTCTTATGAAGATTTGGTTGTAGATATTCAGCAAAGAAATTATTCAAGGCATTACAGTGTGTATGCCCAAGGCGGGACGCCGTATGTGCTAAGCGAGCGGGCACCGCTGACGCAGAAAGAGGCGGCCGCTGCACTGGTGACGCAGATTGCTGAGGCAGACTGTGTGCTGGTGGGTGGCGCATCAGGCTTATCGGCAGCTGGCGGCGGTGATTTTTACTATGGTGATACGCCGTCTTACCGCAAGTATTTTGGCAAGTTTGCGGAAAAGTATCATTTTCAAGGTGCCTTCAGCGGCATGCAGTATCCGTTTCCGACGCGCGAAGAATTCTGGGGTTACCTGGCAACGTTTCTGCACACGACACAGCAGGCACCGCTGCGCCAGCCGTATGTGGATTTGGACGTGCTGCTTAAGGGCAAGACCTTTCATGTGCTGACGACCAATCAGGATACGCAGTTTGTGAAGATTTATCCGGAACACCAAGTGAGCGAGATTCAGGGCGACCATCGTTTCTTTCAATGCAGCCGTTGCTGCAGCGACGACACGTGGGACGCAGTGGCGCCTGTGTCAGCGATGGTGGTATCCATGGGTGACGGCACGGAGATCGATCCGGCACTGCTGCCGCGCTGTCCACACTGCGGCGCAGAAGCGTTTCCTTGGGTGCGCGGTTATGGTAACTTTTTGCAGGGGCGCAAATATGATGCAGAGTATCAGAAGGTGACAGATTTTATCAGCGCTCATGAAAGTGATAAGCTGCTGTTTTTGGAGCTTGGCGTTGGGCGTCTGACGCCGATGTTCATCCAGGAGCCGTTCTGGCATTTGACGGCGGCACTGCCACAGGCACGCTATGTGGGCGTTAACGACCGGTATGCTTTTCTGCCAAAAGACATCGAAGACCGTGGCCTGATGCTGATGAGCGACATTGGCACACTGCTGCATGACGCAGCAGCTCTGGTGCAGGCGGGCGCAGCACAATGACAGTGGCAAAGGACGCGCTGAAGCGCTTGGCAGATGTGTTGGCGACAGCAGACGCGGTGGTGGTGGGCGGCGGTTCTGGCTTATCAAGTGCAGCCGGCTACGACCACTATCATTGGTCGCCGGCGTTGGCCCCATTTCGTGCATACTATGGCTTCACTTCACCGATGGCTGGCTATTACCATTGCTACTCCAGCTATGGTGCGCAGTGGGGCTATTACAGCCAGTATCTGCGTTTTATGTGGGAGGCACCGACGGGACAGCCCTATCAGGATTTGGCAGCGATTCTTTCTGATACGCCGCATTTTGTATTGACGACGAATGTGGACCAACAGTTTTTTCGGGTGTTTCCGGAAGAAAAGGTGTGCGCCTTTCAGGGCGATTTCAGCTATTGTCAATGCAGTCAGCCATGTCACGATGCGATCTGGCAGAACCATGCCTTGATCGACACGCTGACGGAACAGTTGGATGGCGTGCTGCTGCCGGAAGAATGGGTGCCGCGTTGCCCTGAATGTGGGCGTGTGCTGGTGCCTTGGGTGCGTGATGACACCTTTCTTGAAGGACAGTATTGGCAGGCGGCGCTGGAAAGTTATCAGGCCTTTCTCAGGCAGTGGCTGATGGGGTCATCGCCAAAGAAGGTGGTGCTCTTGGAACTGGGCGTTGGTGAGATGACACCGAGCATCATCAAACTGCCGTTTTGGCGGCTCACTGAAAAGAACGAGGGCGTGTTTTATGCCATGCTTAATCAATCAGCAACGGCGGCACCTTTGCACTTGGGCGCGCGTGCACTGGCGGTGCAGGGAGATCTGGCGGAATCGCTGGCGCTGCTCAGGGAATGGATGACAGAATAAGGAGGATACGATGAGTAAAATCGAGCAACAGGTGGCAGACTATATTCAGAAAGCGGATGCAATCGTTATTGGCGCGAGCAATGGTTTGTCGATTGCAGAAGGCTTTCATATATTTGCAGACAACGCATGGTTTCACAGTCATTTCGGCGATTTTCGTGCGCGCCATGGTTGGCGCTGTCTGCTGGACGGCATGTTTCATCGCTTTGCGAGTGAAGAGGAAAAGTGGGGCTTTTGGAGCCGATTGGCGGCGCTGCAATGCTATGGGCAGCCTGTGTCACCGATGATGCAGCAGCTGCGCGCGCTGACCGCTGATAAACCTTGCTTTGTGCTGACTTCCAATGGCGAGGATCATTTTGTGCCGGCCGGCTTTGCGGCAGCGCAGGTGTTTGACATGGAGGGATCGTTCTCCCGCAGTCGCTGTGCCCGCGGCTGTTCGGAAGCGGTGTGGTCGAATCGCGAAGAGGTGCTGCGCATGGCGGCACTGGAGCAAGACGGCTATGTGCCAACGGCGGCGCTGCCGGTGTGTCCGCATTGCGGCGGGCCCGTGGAAGTGGACATGGCGAGCAGTCAGGCCTTTTTCCGCACACAGCGCTGGCAACAGAAAGCAAAGGCTTTTCAGGATTTTCTGACGGCTGCGCGGGGCAAGCGGCTTTTGGTGTTGGAACTGGGCATCGGTGCGCGTAATCAGCTGATTAAGGCGCCATTGATGCAGTTGGTGGCAGATACGCCAGAGGCATTCTATATGACGGTCAACAAGGGTGAGCTCTTCATTCCATCGGCAATTGCTGATCGGTCTTTGGGCGTGGATGGTGATTTATGCACGGTGATTGCAGATGTGTATGCCTATATGTTTCCCGACGAACATTAAACATATTTTTTGCAAAAAAGGCTTGACGGCAGATGCATAATGGCGTATGATGTTGACAACAAATAAAAGATTGCTTAATCGTTAATTTGATGAGCGAAGGGAGATATTAATCATGAAAAAGACATATAAGATTGATGTGGATTGCGCCAACTGTGCCAACAAGATGGAAGAAGCGGCAAAGAAAACTACTGGCGTAAAGGATGCGGTGGTAAACTTTATGACGCTGAAGATGATCGTCGAGTTTGAAGACGGTGTGGATCCAAAAGCGATCATGCCAACCGTGCGCGAAAACTGCAAGAAGGTAGAAGATGCCTGTGAGGTATTCTTGAAATAACATGTAGGCACTCTGCGGCCACGTTCCCGTGCTGCCGGGTGCCAATTATTTTGATGAACGATTAAAAATATGTTTAATCGAAAACGAGGAGAGACCACGATGAATAAGAAGCAAAAAAAGATGCTGGTGCGCATTTTGGTGGCGCTGGTGCTGCTTATTGGACTGCATTTTCTGCCGCTTGATGGAGCACTGCGTTTTGTTTGTTACATGGTGCCATACCTTGTGGTGGGCTATGACATTCTGTTGAAGGCAGCGAAGGGCATCAAGAACCGCCAGATGTTTGACGAATGTTTTCTGATGGCGGTTGCTACAGTGGGTGCGGTGGCGCTGGCCCTGTATTCCGGCAGCGGTGATTATACGGAGGCCGTGGCCGTTATGCTCTTTTATCAGATTGGGGAACTGTTCCAAAGTGTGGCAGTAGGCAAGAGCCGCCGCAACATTTCCGATCTGATGGACATCAGCCCTGACTATGCCAATATTGAGCAGGATGGACAGCTGGAACAGGTAGACCCGGATGAAGTTGAGATTGGCAGCATTATTGTTGTGCAGCCCGGAGAAAAAGTGCCGTTGGATGGCGTGGTGGTAGAAGGTGACTCGACGCTGGATACCAGTGCCCTCACTGGTGAAAGCGTGCCGCGCGGCATTCACGCTGGAGAAGAAGTCATCAGCGGCTGCATCAATATGACCGGGGTGCTGCGCATTCGCACGACGAAAGAATTCGGTGAATCGACGGTATCAAAGATTTTGGAACTGGTGGAAAATGCCAGCTCCCGTAAGTCGAAGTCAGAGAATTTCATTTCCAAGTTTGCGCGGGTGTACACACCAGCCGTTTGTTATGCAGCGTTGGCGCTGGCCTTTCTGCCGCCGCTGGTGCGTATGATTGGGCTGGGACTGGACGCCGATTGGGGCACCTGGATTTATCGTGCGCTGACGTTTTTGGTCATCAGCTGTCCTTGCGCACTGGTGATTTCAATTCCCCTCAGTTTCTTTGCCGGCATCGGTGGTGCCAGCAAGGCCGGGGTGCTGGTGAAAGGATCGAACTATCTGGAAACCCTGGCTAAGACGAAGATCGTGGTCTTCGATAAGACTGGCACGCTGACCCAGGGTGTGTTCGAAGTGGTGGGCATTCACCACAACAAACTGGAAAACGAGAAGATTCTTGAGCTGGCAGCCCATGCAGAAAGTGCGTCCTCGCATCCGATCAGCAAGAGCTTGCAGCGTGCTTATGGTAAGGTCATTGACCGCAATCGCGTCAGCGAGATTCAGGAGATCAGTGGTGGCGGTGTCATGGCCCTTGTAGATGGTGTGGCAGTGGCCTGCGGCAACGACAAGCTGATGCAGCGCGTAGGCGTAGAAGCGATCCCTTGCAAGAGCGTTGGTACGATCGTGCATGTGGCGATTGATGGCGCCTATGCTGGACATATTGTTGTCGCCGATGTGGTGAAGCCACATGCTGCTGAGACGATTCGCGCGTTGAAAGAGAATGGCGTGCGCAAGACCGTGATGCTTACCGGTGACCGCCGCAATGTGGCCGAGAAGGTGGGCGGTGCTTTGGGCATCGATACCATTGCCAGCGAACTGCTGCCAGCCGATAAGGTGGCCAAGGTGGAAGCGTTGCTCGCTGAAAAGCCAGCGAACGACAAGCTGGCCTTTGTCGGCGACGGCATTAACGATGCACCGGTGCTGCGTCGTGCCGATATTGGCATCGCCATGGGCGCGATGGGTTCGGATGCGGCCATTGAAGCAGCGGATGTGGTGCTGATGGATGACGCCCCGCTGAAAATTGCCAAGGCCATCAAAATCAGCCGCAAGATCCTGCGCATTGTTTATCAGAACATCGTCTTTGCCATCGGTGTCAAAGGCATCTGCCTGATTCTTGGTGCTCTGGGGATTGCCAACATGTGGCTGGCGATTTTCGCCGATGTGGGCGTGATGATCATTGCTGTCCTGAACGCGATTCGTGCACTGTTTGTGAAAAACCTATAATTCAAAAAAGGCCGAACGCGGAAAACGTTCGGTCTTTTTGAATTATTTCACTATTTTTTTTAGGAGTTTGAGCGTATAATGGAGACAATAAGATCTAGGGGAGGTTTTAGTATGAAAATTGGTATCATTCGCTGCCGCATGACGGAAGATTATTGCCCAGGCACGTCGGATTTCAAGGCCATTCGTGAACGTTCCGGTGTGTTTGCTGAGGTACCGCCGGAAGAGCCGATCGAGCTCATCGGCTTCAACAACTGTGGCGGTTGTCCAGGAAAGAAGGCGGTGCTGCGCGCACGTGAGCTGGTAAAGCGCGGTGCCGACACGATCGTTTTTGCCAGCTGCATTCAGAAAGGCAATCCGATCGGTTACCCTTGCCCATTTGCAAAGAAGATGAAGGAAATCATTGCCAACGACCAAAAGGACGCAGTGCAGTTCCTTGATTGGACCCACTGAGGAGCCTGCATAAAAAACAGCCATGTTTGAACATCGTTTCAAACATGGCTGTTTTTGTGCATTCAGGCGAGTGATTTTTCCAGAAAGACGTGGCCATCGGCAGGCACAAGCCCTTCAATAACGATGGATGCGACAGCGGCGCGCTCAAAACCAAGCTGCTTGAAGAGCATGACCGCCGGCAGATTTTGACTGCCGCATTCGGTGCGCATGACCTTGCAGCCCTTGCTGCGGGCAAGATCAAAGCCGTAGTTCATCATTGCTGTGGCGATGCCCTGGCGGAAGTAGGCAGGGCGTACGATGAAGAGATGGATGGTCATCACTTCTTCAGGAGCATGCACATACTGCCAGGGAATGTCGGCAAATTCCGGTGGCTGGGCCGCGTCGAAAATGACACTGCCACAAATCGTGCCATTATCGTCGTACACATAGACGACGCCATCGCGAATGGCGTTCTCCATGCCGCTATGTGTTGGAAAAATACCGCGCTGAAATGCTGTATAGGAATCAATTTTTTTCTCGTACTGAAAATATTCTTCAAACATGCTGTCAAACTGCTCCATGTCGTCGAGAACTGCTTTTCGGATCATCCCATACACCCCCTATTTTCTGATTACCTATCATTTTATCATATGGAACAGATAAAATACATGCTTTTTGGTCTGAGCCTATAAAAAAAGCGCGCCATGACGATTGGCGCACTGGGTCAGAGGGTTTTCAATGTCAGGGTAAAGGTAAGCAGGCGTTGGTCGCCGTGCATGTGGGTGCTGGCAATGAGGCTGCCCTGCATGTCTTCGGCAAGGGTGCGGGCGACGGTGAGGCCAAGGCCGGTGCCGCCCTGATGGCGGGACGCGTCCGGTGTGTAGAAGCGGTCAAAGAGATGGGCAACGTCATCATCGCTGAGATGGGTGGTGTCGTTGCTGAAGCGCAGCCTGAGGTAGTGATCGTCTTCAGCAGCAGTGAGCGCGAGGTAGGTTTCAGCGTAGCGGCCGGCGTTTTGCAGGAGATTTTGAAAAATGCGCGCCAGGGCTGCCTGGTCGCCAAGCACCCAGAGAGGATGCTCTGGCAGATCGATGTCAACTTTGAGGTGGGCATCGGCGAGCAGTTGATAGCTGCCGGCGAGGGTTTCGCGCAGCACACGGCCAGCATCGATGCGTGCCAAGGTCAGGCTCATGTCGTTGGCGGCAAGGCGGGAATAGTCGTAAAATTGGCCGACGAGGGTATTCATGGCTTCGGCTTTTTGCTCGAGTACGGCAACGGTTTCAGCAAGCTCTGGGTCGCTGGCGATTTGGGCGTGATGGTTCTGCTGGAAGAGCTTGAGATTGCCGACAATGACCGTGAGCGGCGTGCGCAGGTCGTGGCTCACAGCTTCGATCTGGCGCTGAAAGGCGTGTTCACGTGCAGCATAGCTCTGGCGTTCATGCTGAATGTCGGCGAGAAGTTGGTTGAGATCGTCAAGCAGCGCTGCCAATTCAGGATTGGGCAGCGGCAGGTGGAGCATTTGGTTCTGAGTGAGATCGCGGCGAATGAGCGCGAGTTCATCGCGGGTGGCGCGCAGGGCATGCCGCAGGGTGAGGTAGCGGTAGGCGAAAAAGCCGCCCGCGAGGACGGCGAGGATGAGCAGGATGGTGATGAGCATGGTGGTCCCTCCCAAGACTTAGTTGAGATCGCGTTTTCTCCATGATACCACGCCAAAGAAGCCGAAGACAAGGATGCCGACGACACCGCTGACAAGGGCTTTTTCGATGATGACAGGATCTTCCCACCAGCGCGTGACACTTTCGAAGTTAAGGAAGGTTCGTGGCAGCCAGCTGGCTAGGTGAGAGGCCCATGTGAACTTGAGACCGAGGATGGCAAAGAGGGCAGGCACACCGTTCCAGATCATCAGCCAGCCGACGATGGCGGTGAGGTCGCGGCGGAACAGCAGAAAGAAAGGGAGGATCGAGATGAGGCTGGCGACAGCCAGCGGATAGGTGAGTGCCGTGGCGTGGAGCAGATCGCTGATCGTCCAAGTATCGGTATGAACAAGTAAAAGCTCGGCACTGCCGATCCAGACCGTAAGTGTGATCACCAGCATCACGGTGGCGATGAGGAGCGCCGCCAGGCACTGGCCGATAAAGAGCTGGCTGCGGGAGAGCCCGCTGGCAAGGCTGTTTTTGAGATTGCCGTTTTTGCTGCGGCCTTCATACAGCAGGGCTGCCACAACAGCGCCGCAGGCTATGTAGAGCCACGGTTCCGAGATGGAAAAGATATAGCTAAAGGAAGTATGGCCGTAGTAGTCGGCGCCGCTGCCCCAGAAATGAAGCACGAGGTTGAAGGCAAGAATGCCGAGGACGAGGACAACGGTCATCACATAACAGGGACGGGTGTGGGTGGCCCGGTACAATTCAGAGCGGATGTAATTGAGCATGAGGAGAACAGCTCCTTTCAGTCAGGCGATTGGGTGACGAGAAACAGGGTGAAAGCCAGGACATATAGGCTAAAGGTGAGGTAGAGCGATTTTTTGTGGCGCTTGATGCCCGATAAACCACCCTCGAGTAAGGCATGGATGGTGAGCAAGACACAGCAGGCGAAAGCTACCATGGCGACGAGGAAGGCAGCCTGGGAAAACATGGCGGCACCGTCCTTTACAAATCGCGGCGGCGCAGAACGAGCCAGCCGGAGAGGGAGAAAATTACGACACCGATGGCGCCGGAAAGCAGGCATTTGAAGAGCCCCTCACTGGTGTACCAGAGCACGTCTGGCTTTTGAGAGATGATGCTGACGCTCACAGAGCCGCCCATGACTTCATCTTGGGCAATGGTGGTGGTCTGCACGACGTTCTGCAGGAAGTTGTAAGGCATCCAGCTGGCGATATTGGCGAGAACTTCAAAATGCATGCCAAGAAGGTTCAGGGCCGTTGGCAGTATGATCCAAACGACCGCCCAGGCCAGCGCCGCCAGCATTTCTTTTTTAAACAGCTCAAAAAAGAGTTGAACGGTGATGATGTTGGCGGCAGCAATGAGATAGACAACAAGCACCTCAAAGAGCACATCTGTGATGCTGAAGAGGCCGCCAGATGTTAGGATCAGCTCAGCACTGATGATCCAGACAGCGAGAAGGACGATCATGACGATGGTGGCAGCAAGGAGGCTGGTGATGCATTTGCCGGCGAACACCTGCACGCGGGAAAGACCGGCGGCAACGGTATTTTTGACATCACCGTATTTGTGAACGCTGCTGTAGATGAGGCCAGAGACGACGGCTGCCATATACATGAAGAGTCGCGGAGAGGAAATCAGCCCGGCGTAGGTGATGCCGGCGCTGACAACACTGGCGTTGTCGGTGTCCCAGGCGAACATGGCAATGAGGACGATGAGTCCAATGACGAGCGCAGAAAGCAGAATCGTTGTTACATAAAGCGCAGGGCGGTGGCTGATGCGGTAACATTCGGATTTGATGTAGTTCAGCATAAGAAATCTTCCTTTCTTTTGGTGCATCGACGCTCAGTGCAGGCTGATGGTGATTTGACCGTCACAGCCATTGACCAGCACGCCTGCCGCAAAGGAGGCAGCAACGAAGGCTGACAGTGTGAGAAGGTGAGAATTGATCATTGTTGCTGCCTCCTTTCTGAACGATGGCTATGCAGCAGAAAGAGACTGCCGACGATGAGAACAGCGCCCGAAAGCAGCAGCCGCAGAATCAGTGATGAAACCGCGGAGCAGGCTGCTGCGAGAGCGGCCAGAGGATGGTGTGCAGACTGTTTCATTGCTGTGCGCCTCTTTCCTTGAGAGCCATGTAGTAATCCTCGAGAGATCCCTGCACCGTTTGCAGACCGAGAATGGTGAGGCCGTTCTTTGTGGCGAGGGTGCTGTAAAAATCTGCTGTGTGCTGTGGCTGATAAATGCGCAGCACCCGGTCGGGCATGACCTGGCAGCGTTCTCCCGGACAATGGCGCTCAAAAATGGCGGCGTAGCGGTCGATGTCCGAAAGCGTGAGCGCAATATAGTTGGCGCAGCGCTCATGCAGTGTTTTGGCGCTGACTTCTTCAACCAGCTGGCCGTGGCTGAGAAAGCCGTAATGGCTGGCGATGTGTTCCAGTTCGGCGAGAATATGGCTGGAGAGAAGAATGGTCATATTTTCTTCTTCATTAAGGCGCTGCAGCAGGCTGCGAATTTCAATAATGCCGCTTGGGTCCAGGCCGTTGATCGGCTCGTCGAGAATGAGCAGCTGGGGCTTGCCGAGCATGGCGATGGCGAGTCCCAGACGCTGACGCTGCCCCATGGAGAGGCTGCCGCATTTGCTGCGGCGCTTTTGTTCAAGCCCAGTGAGGGCGATCATGGCGTCGGCACGGCGTTTGTCGCTGATGCCGCGCTGGATGCTGTAGTATTTGAGCGTCTGCTCCACAGTCATAGTCGGGAAGAAGCCAGGATCTTCGATGAGGCAACCAATGTGGCGGCGGGCCAGGCGCAGGGCCTTGTCACCTTCGCAGCCGAGGAGCGAGAGGCTGCCGCTGGTGGCGAAGCTCTGACCGGCGAGAATTTTCAGGAGTGTGGATTTGCCGGCGCCATTGTCGCCGACGAGGCCATAAATCGCGCCCTGGGGCACGTGAATGCTGACGTTATCCAATGCCTTGAGCTTGCTGTATACTTTGCACAGGCGGGTGGTTTCGATGACGTTGGTGTTCATAGGGGTTCCCTCCAATAAAAAATACGTTTGTCGAGGTCGTGTTCCTTACTGACAAACGTATTGTACAGGATGAGTAATAAAGAAGTCATAAAGATGGAATAAAGAAGTACTAAATGAGTTAAAGAAGACGTAAAGAGCAGCGTTATTGCAGCTTAAAGCCGATGCCATAGACCGTCTGGATGTAGTCGGCAGCGGGATCGATGGCCTTGAGCTTCTTGCGAATGTTGGAAACGTGGACATTGACGGTGTTGTTTTCGCCGTAATAGCCACCATGCCACACTTGTTCATAAAGCGCTTCGCGGGTAAACACTTTCTCCGGCTGGCGCATCAGCAGTTCGAGAATGTCAAATTCATGGGCGGTAAGCGTCAGCGCCTGGCCGTCGAGGGTGACTTTGCGCAGCGCTGGCGAGAGGCTGAGGCTGCGGTAGGTGAGTGGTTTGTCGCTGGCGGTGTCCTTACCAGCGCGGCGCAGCGTGGCGGCGATGCGCGCCAGCACTTCTTCCGGCGCGAACGGCTTGGTGATGTAGTCATCAGCGCCGCCTTCCAAGAGGCCCACCTTATCAGCCAGAGCGTTCTTGGCCGAAAGCACGATGACAGGTACGTCCAACGCCAGTTCACTGCGCATATGGGCGAGAACGGCATCGCCGCTCATGCCGGGCAGCATGAGATCGAGCAGCATGAGATCGGGTGTGTCTTGCTCCAGGCGCAGCACAGCTTCACTGCCAGAGTAAACCTGGATGACCTGATAATCGGCCTGCCGCAGCATTCTTGCCAGCAGGTCGTTGATATCGGCGTCGTCTTCAACAACCATAATGGTATAAAACATAACAAGCCTCCTTTGCAGCATTTGCTTTTAGTATAAATCCTCGGCGGGGAGATGACAACCGCCAGCACAAAGGGTACAATGGAAGCACGAATCAATGAGGAGGAAAGTATCATGAAGATGACCATTGGATGTTATTTGTTTCGCCGACTGCGGGAGATTGGCGTAGGGCATGTGTTTGGTGTGCCGGGCGATTTTAATTTGCAGCTCCTGGAGCAATTGGACGAGGTGGCGGACATTGATTTTGTCGGTACCTGCAATGAGCTCAATGCCAGCTACGCTGCTGATGGCTACGCGCGGGCAAACGGCATCGGTGCCATGCTGACCACCTATGGCGTTGGTGACCTCAGCGCCATCTGCGGGCTGGCAGGCGCCTGTGCAGAGCATGTGCCGGTGGTGCTGATTTCAGGAACGCCGCCGCTCTATGCCATGGAGAGCCGCCTGCGCGTGCACCATTCGCTGGCCGAAGGGAATTTCGACAACATTTCCAACTGCCTCAAGCAGTTTACCGGCAATTCGGTGCGCTTGACGCCAATGAACATCGACGAGCTGGATCGTGTGCTCGTCAGCTGCTGGCGCGACAAGCTGCCGGTGTACATCCAAGTGCCATCGAATATTTCCTATCTCGAGGTGGATGTGCCGGAAACACCGCTGATGCTGCACATGCCGGCCAGCGACAGTGAACGGCTCGCCAGCGCAGTGGCGCGCATCACCCATCTCATCGAACAAGCGCTGCATCCGCTTCTGCTCATTGATGCTGATGCCGACCGCTGCGGCCTGGCGGAAGCGCTCACAACGATTGCACACAAGCAGCAGATTCCTTATGTGGCCTTTCGTACTGGCAAGGGCATTCTGCCGGAATCGGACCCACTCTATCTCGGCATGTACAACGGTGCGGCTTCCGCGCCGCTGGTGGCCGAAGCGCTGCGCCGCTCCGATTGCATGATTGCGACGGCGCCATGCTTTGTGGAAAGCAGCCCAATGGCGGCGCCAGGCAACAATCCAGTCTCGGCTCAGATCTACATTCGTGACGTCAACGTCACCATCCAGGGCGATGTCTACGAAGGCGTGGCGGCTGCGGAACTGGTGGAAAAAGTGGCCGAGACACTGCCTGAGCGACACGACGCTGCACCGATCCTCTTTGACGATGCGGTGAAGCAGCCTCGTGCGACGGCGGACAAACCGCTGACCCAGGCCTGGTTCTGGCAGCGCATGGCGCATTTCTTCCAGGAAGATGACCTGGTCTGTGTGGAAAACGGCACCTCGCTGACAGCCTTGCTGGAAAATCGCTTTCCACGCGGCACCTGTTACATTGCGCAGCCAATCTGGGGCTCCATCGGCTATTCACTGCCAGCGCTTCTGGGGGCCATGACGGCTCAGCCTCAGCGTCGTGCGCTGCTCTTCATTGGCGATGGCTCCTTCCAGCTGACGGCGCAGGAGCTGTCCACGATTCTCAATCGTGGGCTGAAGCCAATCATTTTCCTGCTCAACAACCGCGGCTATACCATCGAACGCTACATTTTAGGCATGAACGCCGCCTACAACGACATTGCCGACTGGCGCTACCGTGATCTGCCGCAGGTGTTGGCACCGGAGCGTGATGTTTACTGTGCCGAAGTGCACACCGAAGAAGACTTGGAAGCGGCGCTGACAGAAGCAGGCAAAGGCGGCCGTGCTGCCTTCATCGAGCTGAATCTGGCGCAGGACGACGCACCAGAAGCCATGAAACATTTTGGCGCCATGACCGCCGAACTTGACTACGGCCCACGTGGCCCTCAACGCCAATGAGACGACAGAAAGGACGATCGTAATGACTTACGCCATTGTTTACAGCAGCAAAACAGGAAACACCAAACGCCTCGCCGACGCCATCCGTGCTGCCTTGCCTGCAGAAGCAGTTTGCTACTGTGGTGCGCCGGATGCTGCCGCCCTTGCCGCGGATACCCTCTTTGTTGGTTTTTGGACCGACAAGGGCAGCTGCGACGCCGAGACGGCGGCCTTTCTTAAGACGCTGAGCAGTCAGCGCCTCTTTCTCTTTGGTACCTGCGGCTTTGGCGGCGACGACAGCTACTTCGACCGCATTCTTGATAACGCTTCCGGCTGCATTCCAGCTGGGGTGCCGGTCATTGGCCGCTTCATGTGTCAGGGCAAGATGCCGCAGGGCGTGCGCAAACGTTACGAACGCACCGCCGCCGAAGATCCCGGCAAACGTCCACTCATGACACAGA
>JAXJBF010000125.1:0-21403 GCA_036303105.1 Peptococcaceae bacterium
CCATTGCCATCATACGTTTCTATGTATCTGCTGGCCAAGCTTTTGCCAAGCACAATCTTCATCACGTATCCGCTGTAATTGTCGTCTTGCAGCCAAGCTGTCTCACGCGACGCGTTCAAAAACACGGCTTCGGTCTGCAGGCCTTGGCGGCCGTCCTGATAAATATGATAGATCTCCGGCCCTGGCGCCTGCTCATCCGGTCCAGCGTTCAGGCCAACAGCCAGCACCGCGGCCAAAAGCAGCAGCGTCAGGGCGCCCATGCCAACGACCTGCCAAAGACGTTTTCTGCGTGGTGTCATGGTTGTTCCCTTCTTTCGTTTAACCTTACATCAGTCACCGTTATATTATAATCTAATTATAAATGATGAAACCAAGCGTCGGCAATCGCTGACATGCATCTTCTCTGTCATATAGCAAAGATGCTTATTCATTAAGTGACAAGATGTAACTGCAGCATAAAAAGCGCCCCACCGCAAACGGTGAGGCGTTGATCGTTATTCAGCAATCATTTCTTCCGGCGTTTCCAGGAAGTATTTCATGCCGATTTTTTTCAGTTCGCGCAGGCTGCGCAGCTCCGCGTGAGGCACATCACTACCGGTCACACTGCGCACGAGGGCGCAGAGTTCGTCAAGGATGCACGCGTAGGCGTCGTCGCTTTGCGCATGCACCATGGTGTAGAAATTGTAAGGAAATCCCGGCCGCCGCTCACGCTTGTAGCAGTGGGTCACCGCAGGATGTGTGCTGACCGCTGCGCCAACGGCAGCAATATCTGCCTCAGGAATGTCCCAAACAAGCATCACGTTAACCTTATAGCCCACGTTTTTATGGCGCAGCGCAATGGAAATGCGTTTGAGGCAGCCTTTTTCCTGCAGGCTGCGGATGCCGTCCAAAAGCGCTGCTTCACTGATGCCGAGGTCTTCAGCAATCACGCGATACGGTTCCGGCACCAATGGCAGCTCCTGCTGCAGGGCGCGCACGATGGCTTTTTCCTGTTCACTGAGCGGTGTTGGCATGGCGGCCTCCTTCCTGGTGGGCAAGATCGAAGGTAACATCAATCTTGAAGCGCTGGCTCATTTCAAAACGCATCATACACTGCACAGCGTCACACGCCTCGATGCGGTCGAGAATCCAATCGCGTGTTGGACGATTGATGGCGATGAGTGTGAACCAGATGCTGTAGTCGTGGCTGCGCTCGTAATTGTGGGTAACACCAGGGAACTGATTGATGAAGGCCACCGCCTCGTCAAAGGCGCCTGGCGCCGGCTGTACAGCCACAAGCATGGAATCATAGCCCAGGCGGCGCGAGTCGAAAAAGCCCGACATGCGGCGAATGATGTTCTCCTCCTTCATGCGTGCAATGCGCGCAATCACTTCGTCCTCGCTGACGCCGCCAATTTCTTCGGCCATGGCCTGGTACGGGCGGCGCTCAATGGCGATGCCGCGCTGCAAAATCATAAGAATGTCGCGGTCGATGCGGTCCATCTCAAACATTGCTGGCCCCCTCTCGGTTCAGCACACAAAGCGGATCGGCGCTCATATAGTCGCCGCGATGATAATAAGCCGCGCGCGCACGGCAGCCGCCGCAGGAGGTGCGATAGCCGCAGGCACCGCAGCTGCCGCTGTAGTCACTGGTGCGCAAGGTCTTGAACGCCTCGCTCTCCTGCCAAATGCGGTCAAACGACAGTGTGCGCACATTGCCCACAGGCATGTCCAGATAAGCGCAAGGCTGCACATCACCGCGCGGCGAAATGATGCAATAGCTGATGCCAGCCAGGCAGCCTTTGGAAAAGCGCTGTTTGTGGCCCACCTCATCGGCAACGCGAATAAACTGCGGCGCACAGGTTGGCTTCACTTCGATCGGCACCGTCTTGGCCTTGTTCATGATGCGCATGAGCACGTTTTCATACGCGCGACGTTCCAAGGCCTGATCTTCGATGTCCTCACCACGGCCCGTTGGCACGAGGAAGAAAATGTGATGGCCGCGAGCACCAATCTCCACAGCAAAATCGGTGATGTGCGTCACTTCTGCTTCGTTCCAGTCCATGACGGTGGTGTGAATCTGAAATGGCAGCCCGGCGTTGCGGCAGTACATCATGCCATTGAAGGCCGCTTGCCAGGCGCCGTGCTGACAGCGCAGGCGGTCGTGGGCTTTGGCGCTGAGGCTGTCGAGGCTGATGCCCGCAGCCATCAGGCCGCAATCCTTGAGCCGTTCCACCACTTCCGGCGTCAGCAACGTGCCGTTGGTGCCGAGCACTGGCCGCAGGCCCACTTCGCTGGCATGGCGGATAAGGTCAAAAATGTCCTCGCGCAGGAGCGGCTCACCGCCGGAAAAGATCATGATCTGAAAACCGGCACGGGCAATCTCATCAATGAGCCTCATTCCTTCAGCGGTGCTCAGTTCACCCTCGGCTTCCTTGCCGGAGCCACGGTAGCAATGGGCGCAGTAGAGGTTACAGGCATTGGTGGTGTTCCAACTGATGATCTTCATGGCTGCACCTCCGGCGCTGGCATGGCGCATTCCTCGTCGCTCAGGTAGCAGGCTGGGTCAAAGCCCCAGAAATCACCTGTCACCGCTTCGCCGCGGGCGCGGAAATTGCCGTTGCAGATAGAAAGCCAGCTGCAGGCGCGGCAGCGCGCATCCAACAGCGGCTTGCGATCCTTGAGCCCTGCCAACAACGGCAGGCTGGTGTCGCTCCAAATGTCGCCAAAGGCGCGCTCGCGCACATTGCCCAGGGTGTGGTGCTGGGTAAACTGATCAGGATGCACGTTGCCTTCGTTGTCCACATTGGCAAAGGCCATGCCCGAGCGGTTGCCGCCGCTCATTGACAGCAGGCGATAGATGGCTGCGGCACGTGCAGGGTCTTTGTCACGATACTTGAGGTAAAGATACGGTCCATCGGCATGGTTGTCGACGAGGAGCACCTCTTTTTTCAAGCCGCGGCGGTCAAAATCCAGCACGCGATCAACAATCACATCCACCACGGTGCGGGTTTCCTCCGCGCTCAAGTCTTCAGCACGAATGACAGCGCCGCGGCCAGAGTAGACCAGATGATAGAAGCAGATGCGGTCGATGTCCTCCTGCTCAAGCAAATCGAGCACCGCTGGCACCGACGCCATGTTGCTGCGGTTGATCGTGAAGCGCAGCCCCACGCGCTGGCCCACGGCACGACAGTTGCGGATACCCTCGAGGGCGCGCGCATAGGCGCCTTCCACACCGCGAAAAGCATCGTTGACAGCAGGATCGCCGTCAATAGAAATGCCCACATAGCCAATGCCATGGTCCTTGATGGTGCGTGCCATCTCTGGCGTAATCAGGGTGCCGTTGGTCGATAAGGTGGCACGAATGCCCTTTTCTCTCGCATAGGCTGTTAAGGTGAACAAGTCCTCGCGCATCAAAGGCTCTCCGCCGGTAAAAAGAATCACCGGCACACGAAAAGCCGCCAAGTCGTCAATAAAAGCCAGCGCTTCGGCGGTGGTCAGCTCACCTTCGTAGCGTTTGCCTTCAGAGTTGGCGTAGCAATGACGGCATTTCAAATTGCACGTGCGGGTGCAGTTCCAGCTCACAACCGGTCCGCGTCCTGCAGCGACCCCATTTTGAGCGTGACGACTTTCCGGCGTGTAACGCAAATCATCTCCATAATAAGCGTCGCCGGTCAATAATTTTGTTAAACTAAGCATAATTTCCCTTTCAAATCGATCCCTTGACGATAAATACCTTCCAATCTCATGCGCCCTGTGCCTGCTGTGCGCCATGCAGCAGTGCCGAACGCTGAACGCCCTCGGCAGTCCTGCAGACAGGGCCGCTCAGAATGAACATTTTTATTTCACGTTCATTTTGCGTTTTCAGTATACGAAAAAAAGCAGGCGCGGTCAACCATTGATTGACTGCGCCTGCAAATAATACGTAATATGGTTCGCCAAGAGTGACCTGCACGTCGCTTGCCATGCTTGCCGCGCATGGCCCCTTCCAGCGTGCGCGGCCAGTTTAGGCCAGCAGCGCCTTCATAGCATTTTGCAGATTCACAATATGTTTGTCGATGTCCTTTGGATCGATCTGATCAAACTGGCTGTCGGTATCGCTGACCACCGCATCCAGGAAATCGTTGGCGTTGGCGATTGCGATTTTCAGTGTGCTCCAGCGGTCCTGGTCGTAGCGCTCTTCTTTCAGTGCAGAGCAGCCGTCGATCATTTGCTGCAGGAAGCCCAGCTTGGCCAAAAACTGCTGATAATCACGGTGGCCAATGAGCACATCCCCAAGGGTGAGGCCCATCATGCTGTCGTCAGCGAGCACTTGATAGCCAAAAACAATGCCGTTGTCGACGAGCTTGTCGAGGAACTTGGCGGCAGCATCGTGTTCGATGTCGGCAGCGTTGAAGATGATGCCAGGATCTTCCGGCAGGTCTTCTGCTGGATGCGCCTTGGCATCGGTGTCACCAGCAAAGAGTGCGCCCAGTGTCTGGCCGGCAGCGTCCTTGCCCACATAGCGGTGTTCCAAGCCTTCTTCAGCGAGGATTTCACTCAAACGTTTGGCGCGGCTGTCTTCTTCTGGAATTTGGTACAAAATTATCATAAATGGTATCCCCTTTACGTTCATTTTTACTTCTTCAGTGTACGAAAAAAAGCAGGCGCGGTCAACCATTGATTGACTGCGCCTGCAAAAAGACGTGGTTAGCTTTGTTCGCCGAGAGTGACTTTCACCTCGCTGCTCTGTCCGCTGCGTTCCACCGTCAGTGTGACACTGTCACCAGGCTGTTTGCTGCCCAGATAATTGGAGAGATCTTCAAAGCTGGAGACTGTGGTGCCGTCCACGCCAGTGATGACATCGCCCATGCGGATGCCAGCGGTGTAGGCTGGGCCGCCTTCGGTGACGCCAGCGACCAGGATGCCGCTGGTCTGATCAATGCCGACCTGATGGGCCAGGTCCTCATCCAGGCTGTAGCCGGTGATGCCGACCCAGGCTTTCTTTGTGGAGGTATTGGTGTTGCTGCCGTCCTTGACGCTGTTGACAAAGTCGAGCACGGTGTTGCTTGGGATGGCAAAGCCCATGCCTTCAACATCGTACATGCTGTTGGAAGACACCTTCAGCGAGTTGATGCCGATGAGCTGAGCCTGGCCGTTGAGCAGGGCACCGCCGCTGTTGCCGTTGTTGATGGCGGCGTTGGTCTGAATGTAGCCAATGTTGCCGCTTTCGCTGGAGATCTGTCGGTCAATGCCGCTGACGATCCCATCGGTGACGGTGTTGGCGAATTCGCTGCCGAGAGGGTTACCGATGGCGACGGCCAAATCACCGACCTGTACCTGATCGCTGTCGGCAAAGCTCAGATAAGGCAGGTTCGAGCCGTCAATCTTGAGCACTGCCAGGTCGAGGCTGGAATCGGCGCCGAGCACCTGGGCATCGTACTGGGTGCCGTCTTCGGTGGTGACAACGACGCTGTCAGCGCCTTCAATGACGTGATAGTTTGTAACGATCATGCCGTCTTCGCTGATGATGACACCGGAGCCATAGCCTTGGGCGGTATCTTCACCACTGCTCTGCTGCTGATTCTGTGCAAAGCCGAAAATATTGGTAGACTGGCTGGAGGTCATGTTGTACACACTGACAACAGCTGGCATGGCTTCGGCTGCAATGCTGGAAACGGTCATATTGCCGTCGGCATCATAGGTGATTTCATCGGTGTTGCGTGGTGTGGATACAGCCTGAATGGTGCCGCCAGAATTGGTCTTGGCACCGACATAACCGCCGGCTGCCCCACCAATGACAGCGCCAATGAGCAGCGCCGCAATCACCTTGATCAAACCGCTGTTCTTCACGCGGCGCGTTTTGCCGCCTGGGTGATGGCCAGCGCTATGCGGTGTTGGCTGAACAAGGCCCACCTGCTCTGCCTCCACATGCTCAGCTTCGCTGCTGTCTTCTGGTGCAGCAGCTGATTGTGCCGTCTCACCGGTCGCCTGTGGGCCGGCAGCAGTTGTTGTGGCAGCATCCTGCGCAGCGTTTTCCGCGCGCACATAGGTGCCGCCGTCGTAAGCATCACCAACAGGTTGTGCCAGACGGGTGGCATCGCCAGCCTGCGCATCATCAGCGCGCACATAGCCGGATGCAGCCTGTTCCTGTCTTGCGTCCAGAGGATCGCTATTGGTTGGTTTTTGATCGTTTTCCATATTAAAACAGCTCCTTCGCTAGTATATGAACGTGGTTTTTTTCAAAGAGAGAATGCCAGCGGCACTGTTTGCTGCGCCACCCAAAGCCTGAAATGGGCTGCCCGCGGAGGGGTGGCATGCAACTGGTCATAAACGGTGTGAAAGGCGCGCTGCGGCAGATTGTTTTTCTCACTCAAATGCGCCAGCACCACATGCTTGGTGCGTCCGCCAATGAGATCGCTCAGTGCCTGCGCACAGGTATCGTTGGAGAGATGGCCGTGGTCCGAAGCGATGCGTCGCTTGAGCATCGCCGGATAAGGACCGGTGCGCAGCATCTCACGGTCGTGATTGGCCTCTAAAAGCAGCACATCACTGTCATTCAGCGCTTCCAGGTTGTCGTCGGAAAGACAGCCAGCGTCGGTCAACATACCGATTTTCTTTTCACGCCAGTGAATTTGATAGCTCACAGGGTCTGCCGCATCGTGGCTGATGCGCGTCCAGCCAATGTCAAAATCAGCCAGCGCCATGCCGTCGCCTTCCAGCGGATGAAACAGGCTCCTGTCCACCTTGCCAATGACACGCTCCTCCAGCGCATCCAAAGTGCCGGCGGTGCCATACACAGGCAGGTGATAGCGGCGCAAAAGCGGCCCAAGCCCCGCCACATGATCGCGGTGTTCATGGGTGATAAAAATGCCGCGCAGCGCCTCCATGCCGCCGATCTCCTGCTCGTTGACGCCAGCCACCAGCCGCTTCAGGCTGATGCCGCAGTCGATGAGAAAGGCGCCTTCGTCGCTGGCGAGCACATAACAGTTTCCTTTGCTGCCGCTTGCTAAACTCACAAATTGCACCGTTGTTCCTCCTTCAATTCGTTTCATATTATACGTCGTTATCGATCAAAAATGATGTGTGTCCAGTTACGTTTTATCGAGAAAGTATTAAGATTTTCCCACACTCAACAAAATATTATACCCTTTCAGCGCTGCCTCCACAAGCGCCAGCAGCGGCTGCACACAATGAAAAAATTTTTTCTTTTCAACCGCTGAGACTGACCGCATTTGTGATATAATAAAAGAATGCACAAAAAAGGAGGCCAACACACTCATGTCGATTCGCGATCTGATTCACGCATACACCCAGGACAAATCGATCATCAGCCAGGGGCTGGCGCTTTACCAGCTGGGCAAGGTCCAGCACATCAAGATCGATAACATGGATCATATACCAGGCGGCCAATGCACGCTGTCCTATTCCAAAAGCATTCTCGCCGACGCCGAAGTGGATGGGGAGAACCCCTTCGTCGTCATCCGCGGCGAAGACCTGCTCAACTTCCACTGCTCATGCGGCGGCGACGCCGGCAGCACCACCTTCTGCAAACACCTGGTGGCGCTGGTGCGCGCGCTTTCGGACATTCTCATGCCGCCGCGCACCCAGGTTGACCAGCGTGCTGTAACGGCGCTGCTCGACCAGTACGAGCCAAAAGTCACCTTTTCGCCAACCGGCAGCGGCAAAGCCACCTCATCATTGGTGACACTGATTCCCCAGCTGGATTTCGACCCCTATAAGCAATATTTCAGCCTGGAATTCCACATCGCCACCCCGCGCAAAGCCTACGTGCTCAAAAACATTTCTGATTTCTACATGCACCTGCGCCGCGGCGAAACCGTCACCTATGGCAAGCAGCTCGTGCTCGAGCACAAGCGTGAGAATTTCGACCAGCCAAGCCAGTTTTATCTTGACCTCATTGACAACGCCTTTGAATGGATGTGCTACAGCACCAACAAATACATCGGCGACCTGCCAAAAATTGGCCGTTACCTGCGCTTGTCCCACAACCAATTTGACCAGCTGTTCGACCATATCGTCAAGCATGGCGGTGAAATCAACGCCCGCCGCGCCGGTGGCGACACCATTCGCCTGCATCTCAGCTGTTTCACACCGGAAACAGCGGTGCAAGTGGTTGCCCGCTCCGGCGATGCCTATCAGCTGGGGATTGTCATGGATGAATTCAACATTCTGTCCAACGCACAAACCAGCTACCTTTACAACGAACGCTTTGTCCTGCGCCCAAGCGACGGCTACCAGCTCCATGTGCTGCCGTTGATCCGCGCTGCCAAGCAGATGGGCAACGACTTCGTCCTCAATGGCGAACAGCTCACCCGCTTCATGGCATTGGTAGTGCCTCAGATCAATCCTTATGTAAAACTCGAGATCGATCCTGCTGTGCAGCATGAGCACATGCCCGACGGGCTCACCATCCAGCTCACCCTTGACTATCCACAGCGCAACACCATCCGCGGCCGCCTGCGTTTCCGTTATGGCAAGACCGTTTTCAATCCACTGACGCCGGAGGACATCCCATCTCATTTGCTGCGCGACATTGATGCCGAAAACAACTTTGCCGCCTTGCTTGACAAGTACCGTTTCTCGGTCAACGAAGACGAATGGCTGCTTGTCGGAGAAGAAACCATCTACGATTTTCTCCATGAAGGACTGCCGGAAATGATGCCATTGGCTGAAATCGACATCGAAGACACCCTCTCCCGTGTGCGTCCTCGTCAGGCCATGGCGCCAAATATGGAGGCCAACGTCACCCACGGTGTGTTGGAGCTAAAGTTTGACGAAAAAGTCTACGGCATGGATGTCTTTTTACAGGTGCTGGCTGCCTACCGTGCCGGCAAAAAATACATCCGTCTCACCGACGACACCTACATCGACATCATCAACCCACAGGTGCGTGCCGTCAACGACCTGCTCGCTGACTGCGGCATTACGCCAAAGCAGCTCAGTGAAGATGATACAGTGACCCTGCCGCTTTACCGTGCCCTCACCCTTGATGCTTTCAGCGATGCCGACAGCGGCGTGCAGTTTGACCGCCGCGAAGCCTTCCGCACCCTCGCCGAAGAAATCGCCGGCGACAACACCGCTACAGAAGCGCCAGTGCCAGCAGGCCTTCAGGCCACCCTGCGCAGCTATCAGTACACCGGCTATCAATGGCTTGTCCGCCTGGCCCGCCTCGGCTTTGGCGGCATCCTGGCCGATGACATGGGCCTTGGCAAAACCCTGCAAACCATCGCCTACCTGCTGCACCAGCACGAAGAAAATCCAGCGGCCCGCTCTATCATCGTCATGCCGACCTCCCTCATTTACAACTGGGAAGCCGAGCTCAAGCGCTTTGCACCAAGCCTGCCTTATCGCATCATCGTCGGCAGCAAAAAAGAGCGCACCGCGCTCCTCACCGACGTGCCACCAGGCACCCTGCTGCTCACCAGCTATGCCACCCTGCGCCGCGACGCCGCCCTCTACGATGAAATGACCTTCGATTCCATCATTTCTGACGAAGGCCAATACATCAAAAACAGCTACACCCAGAACACGCGCAGCCTCAAGAGCCTCAACGGCCTGCATCATTTCTCCCTGACCGGCACCCCGATTGAAAACTCACTCGCCGATCTCTGGAGCATCATGGACTTCTGCCTGCCAGGCTATCTCCACAGCTGGCGCGAATTCCGCCATCTGTACGAAATTCCTATCACCCGTTATGAAGACACCGCCCGCCTGGCTCAGCTCAAGCGCCAGATTGCGCCATTCATTCTGCGACGCATGAAAAACGACGTGCTCACCGAACTGCCCGATAAGATCGACACCGTTCTCTACGCCGAACTCAGCGAAGAAGAACGCCGCATCTACCACACCCAGCTGGCCCTCAGCCACAAGGCCTTCATCGAAGAAATCGCCGGCCACTCGCTGGCCCAGTCCCGCGTGCGTGTGCTCACACTGCTCATGCGCCTGCGCCAGGTGTGCTGCTCGCCAGCCCTCTTCCTGGACGGCTTCGACAAGCCATCGGCCAAGCTTTCCCTCTGCCTCTCGGTTATTGAAGACCGCGCCGCTGCAGGGCATCAAATGCTCGTTTTCAGCCAGTTCACCAGCGTCCTCGACATGATCGCGCCAGAGCTTGACCAGCGCGGCATCGCCTATGTCACCCTCACTGGCAAAACCAAGAGCCAGGACCGCATGGAACTCGTCAACCGCTTCAACGACGAAAAAATCCCTGTCTTCCTCATCTCACTGAAAGCAGGCGGCATTGGGCTCAACCTTACCAGCGCCGACACCGTCATCCATTTTGACCCATGGTGGAACCAAAGCGTGGAAAACCAGGCCACCGACCGCACCCACCGCATCGGCCAGAAAAAAAGCGTGCATGTCATCCGCCTTATCACCAAAGACACCATCGAGGAAAAAATCCTCGAGCTCAAAGAGAAAAAACAGGCCCTGTCCGACGCCATCATCACCTCTGAAGAAGGCGTCATCTCCCGTCTCACCATGGACGACCTGCACAATCTCTTTGCCCTTGATTACACCGACATGCCAAATCTTGCGCCGGCACCGCGCCCAACGCACAAGCCGTTCATTCTTGAAGACAGCGACGCATAAAAAAATGCTCGACAGCCCCAATTGCTGTCGAGCATTTTTCATGCAAAAAAGACCGAAGCCAATGACAGTGCTTCGGTCTTTTGTCGCCGTTTTTTAACCAAAAAAACGTTCTTTTGCGCGTGGCACCACAAAACGTGCGGCGGTCAATACCACAGCCACTTTTAAAGCCGCACGCAGTGCGCGTTTCAGGAATTTTTTCATCGCAAATCCCTCACTTTCTGATCATACGAACCAGCAGCGTTACAGCGCCTACTGCCATCAACAGTCCCAATGCGAGATCAATGGCAGAGTTTTTCAAAGATGTTAAGCATTTCAGCATATGCAGCAGATAAGCGTCCTTGTCCTCCTTCGACGCTCATCCTTCGCCTCCTTTCATTACTACCATAATACCCCAAAATGGTTCTGTTGTCAGCCAATATTTTCGCAAATTTCTAAATTATGACGAATGTCCTTATTCCATTGCATGTTTGTAGGGATAACCCTAATTGCCGCGGGTGGCACCCAAAAACGTTCCCACCAAGCCCAGCAGCCCCGTGCCCGACAGAAAAAGCGCCTCGCTCGTCGCTCCCTGCATGAGCGTCCACTGGCCAAAGCCAATGGCGAACACCGCCAGCACCATCGTCACCAAAAGCCCCAGCAAGCGAAACAGCCTGCGCTGTTTGTCGCGCGCCAGCTCGGCTTCCAGCCAGGCTTTGGTATAGCCCGGTGCCACTGTTTCCAACTTTGCCAAAGCCTCGAGATCTGGCAAAGTCAGAGCATTTTTTGCCTGCACAGGCGCTGCCGCGGAAGCCGTCGGTATTGTTTGCGCACTCGCCTGTGCCACAGCGGTTGCCACCGCCTCGCCACCAGCGCTGTCACTGCTGGTGGTGTATACCTGTCCCATTTCCATGGTCATCGTCTCACGCTCCTTTCGCCCAAATGCGGTGCAGAAAGACCAGCACTTCTTCGCGCGTCGCTGCGGCGTGGAGGCGCAAATCGCCCTTCTCGTCACCCACGAGAAACTTATTCGCCAATGCCCAGTCCACAGCCTCCTGCGCCCAGGCCGACGCTGCGTTGTCCAGCACTGGTGCCGCCATGGCCGGCGCTGTCAGCGCCGCACGCACACGCACCACCCCGTCGACAAACGACACCCAGCCATTGTCACGGTCCAAAATCAGGTGCGGACAATACTTCCCGCTCCACATCTGGTGGGTGTAGAGATCGCTCAGGCCATAGGTCTCCAAAAGCGCCGCGCACAGGGTCATGGCATTGGCCTCACACTGTTCATAGGGCGCCGTCTCGCAAATCTCCACACTGATCGTGGCGCGGTTGCCCTGGCCGTAGCCATCGCCAGCATGCCAGCTCATCTCATTGAGGGGCAGCGTCTGCACAATGCGTTCGGCATCCACAAAGAGATGCGCCCCCACATAATAACTGCCATCGTTTTCCACATTCTGCAAATAACTGGCATGGGCGCGCGCGTCTGCCGTTGGCGTGGCATTGGCGGTGTTGTGCACCGTCACGCCAATAGGCCCGGCCAATGCCAGCAATGTGCGCACACAGTGGTTGTCGGTGCCCGTCTGCACAATGCGCCGCTCCACAGGAATGCCGTCAATCGCTTCATCCATAATCAATCCATTCTCTATTGTCAATAACTGCATGCTGCAGTCCTCCTTTCATGATGGTTTTCAAGAGAAAAGAGGGGCTGTGCCCCTCCCTTCATTAAACGTTCTCAGCCTGATCGTCGAACAGCACCGTCTCCACTTCTTCCACATAGGAAGCCGATGCAGGCGCTGTATAGGCCGCGCCCTTTGCAGTGGCAAAGACTGCGCTGTCGCACATGGCCTGCATTGCTGCCTTCACGGTGACATCGTCCAGATCCTGCTTCACATCCGACAGGGTCATGCTCGTCTGGCCGCCGCCAGCGGTCGAAAATTCCATCACCAACTTCTTTTCAGCCATGGTCTCACCTCCTTTCTCCATCCTTTCTCACAACTTACTCACTCACCAGCTCACGTTCATCCACACGCACCACACTGGCGCCGCTGATGTCCAAAAGCCCTGCCACCGCAGACAAGCCCGCATGCAAAGCATCGTTGTCTGCATTCACCACCAGGTCGGAAAACGTGCGGCTGGTCTGACGCAGCTCGCCTTCCTCCGTCTGCACCTGGAACACCAGCTTGGCCTTCGTCACCTGATTGGCTTCAATCACAGCCATGGTCAACACCTCCTTTCTTGTTTGTCGGTGGCTTATTGCCCCCTCATAGCTATAAGGAAAAAATCGCCTGTTTGATACCCTGCCTGCTAAAAAAATGCAAAAAAAAACAGGCAGCGATCATTTCGCTGCCTATCGTCACTCGTGACGCTCGACAAATTCGCGCACCGCCTTCTCCATGGCGGCATTCAACGTCATATCATGGGCCAGCGCCCAGACCGCCATCTGCTTGTGCAGATCTGGCCCAATGCGCACATTGAAATTGCCTTTGAAGGCGCGCGCCGGTCGCCGCCCCACAGCGGCACAAAACGCCAAATACCGGTCGACTGCATCCTGAAACGCTGCTTCAACACCAGTCAGGCTGTCGCTCTCGAAATCCACAGAATCGACGATGCCCTGCACCTTGCCGCGCAAGAGATGCGCCTGCACATCAAACGACACCTTGGCCACATAACCTTTGTATTCCAGAACATCCTTTGCCATTTTCATCACTCCCAATTCAAACGCAGCGCGAAAGCTGCGAGCCTGCTTTTACCAAAGCCTGCAACGCCAGCATGTGCTGGCTAGCTGCTTATGATACGCACGGCAACATCCGTCCAAAAGCAGCACACCAACGCGCCCCTCAGCATCAACCGCCTGCGCGCCGGCATCATTCAATCACACTCAACACCTCGCACAAGCGGCCATCGGCCACAGCGATCGCCGCCAGCTGCGAAGTCCTGAGGATAGGCCCTCCCTCAATCAAGAAGGGTTGTCCACCCAAGATTGTAACAGAAAAATTGTTACCAAACCCCCAAACGACGTAAACGACACGCTGCACGACGTAAACAACAGTTCACATACACAAAAACACCCTCCGACGCCGCTCATTCAGCGTCAAAGGGTGTTGGAAGTGGACCAGAGTCAAGCGCTCACAAGCACAATTCACGCGCTTTCTGCACCATGAATGCCTGCATAAACTGCTCCTTGTAGGTTCTGCCCAGAGGGATGTCAGCGTCACAATACCGCAGGCGGATGTGGCTGCCATCGACGGCACGCGTATAGCGCAGGTTCACAAGAAACGCCTTATGCGAGCGCACAAACATCTCCGGATCAAGAAGTGCCTCCATCTCAGCAATGGTTTTACTGAGTTGATACACATCCTCGCGGGTGTGTATCGTCAGTCGGTGATCGTGGCACTCACAATAAAGAATCTCGTCACAATACAGGCGCACCTGTGTCTTATTCACTGTAAAATTAATCGCCACACGCTTCTCTGACAAACGCCGCACAACAGCACACAGCATCTCCGCAAAGGCATCATCCTGCACAGGCTTGCTGAGAAAACGAAACGGCGCACATTGGAAGCACGCCTGCATATACTGTGTGTGACTCGTGACAAAGACAATCAGTACCTTGTCGTCCATGCGGCGAATGGCGTTGGCCGTCTCAATGCCATTCATGCCAGCCATTTCAATATCAATAAACAACGCATCAAAACGGCGGCCGTTCTTTTCATAATCGGCCACCAACTCTTCACCGCTCTCATACGGTTCCGTTTCAATATGCAACTCCTTGCGTGCGTCGAAGCGTGCCTGCAGTCTATTGATGTAGTCGCGGTTATCGTCGCAAATCGCAAAGCGCATCAAAAAACTCCCCTCTCTTCAAACAAAAGCACTCTTTCAGAATACGAATTACATATATGTTTATGCGTTCATTTTATCCAATCTTGGCATGATAGTCAACAGCATCCCAGTGGTCAGCCATTAATTTTCACCAATCTTTCACCAGTATTTGACAAACCAGTAACAAATTGTCAGCGCCCTGTTGGTTTCACTTTTTAGTCATGACAGCCTGACGCCTCCAAATAGTGGCGCAGCTTTTGCAGCGCCCGCTGCTTGCGGCGATGCACCGCTGGCTGCGAAATGCCCCAGCGCTGTGCCAAAGCACGCTCTGTGGTTTCACCGCACACCAGCTGCCAAAGCGCCTCGCGCATCTCCGGCGACAAAAGCGCCAGCGCCTCGTCCAACGCCTGACGCTGGCCCGCATCCAAAGTGTGCCCGCTTTGCGCCATATGCGCCTCCACCGGCATGCCGCACTCATCTGCCAGCTGATTCCACGACAGCTCGTGGCGCCGCGCCTTCGCCGCCAGATAACTGGCGTGCTCCCGTTCCTGATAATACGCACGATACACCGCCTCACTGACCACCACTTCAGCCAGCACACGATGGCTGTGTTCGTCACGCAGCTTCAGCACACGGCTGCCTGATGCCGCAGCCGCCATCTGTTCTACCATCTTTGCCATTATTGACAGTCTCCTTTGGACTGCCCCGGGACAGACAATCAATTCATCGATGTGCTTTTATTATCCATGCTGCGAACGTAGTTGTCAGCGGACGATGATGACGGAAATATTTTTTCGTTTTTCTCCATAAATTCCACTTTAAATCGAACATTAATTCTAATATAATAGAAATAGCTCACGACACGACCTTTGCCACAAAATGCGACGACGACTGAAAAGGGAGGAATGATAGTCATGCCGTCAAAATCGAGACTCATGCACCACTTTGAACAAGAATGGCGTGCCGCTGGTCAAGACCCGCGTGTTGTGATGAAACAAGTGCGCCAGCTTCTGCGCAGCTACCGAGAACTTGCCTGGCGGGCAGCGCTGGAAGAAAAGCGCGCCAACGACCCTGCCGACCTCGCCAGCGGCCGTGCCCTCATTGCCAGCCTGCTGGAACTGGCCCCCAGTACCACCAGTCCTCGCCAGGGCTATGCTGCGGCCACCGCTCTGATGCGCCGCACCCTGGCAGCTGTGGCCCACTATCCGCACAACGGCGCCCTCTACCACGATATCCTCGAAGGCGCCTACTTTCGCGCCAATCCTGGCGGCGACAGCGCCCTCTGGCCAATGCTGCATATCGAGCGCAGCACCTACTACCAGCGTAAACAGGAAGCCATCGCCTTGTTTGGCACCTTGATGCAAAAATAACCCATGCTCTGCGCAAACGTCCGTCGGCGTTTGCGCTGTTTTTTTATGCCCTGCCGCCGCTTGCAATGGCACCGCCCTTCCCTTAAAATAGAGATTGACGACAAAACGACCCAAAACAAAGGAGGCAACACGGTGGAGCACACCTTTCTTGCGCCAAGCGAAACGGCGCCATTTGCTGACATTTTTCAAGCAGTGCAGCACAAACACCCGCTTGTGGACTGCATCACCAACATCGTAACTGTAAACGACATGGCCAACGGCCTTTTGGCCATCGATGCGCGCCCTGTCATGGCCAGCGCACCGGAAGAAATCACCTATTTTGTCGCGCGGGCCGACGCCCTGCTGCTCAATCTGGGCGCCACTGGCAGCGAACAGCGCGAAGCCATGCTGCGCGGCGCCGCCGAAGCCAACCGCCTCGGCAAGCCGGTGGTCATCGATCCTGTCGGCGTGGGCACCTCGCCCCTGCGCCGCGACACGCTGGCCCAGCTTCTTGCAGAATGCAAAATCGCCTGCATCCGGGGCAACATCAGCGAAATCAAAGCCCTTGCCGGCCTCTTCACCGACGCAGGCGGCGTGGATGCCTCCGAAGCCGACCTTGAAGACCCACGCGCCTTCACCCTGGCCGCCGACATGGCAAAAAACCTGGCTGCCATCCACGACACCATCATCGCCATCAGCGGCCCCCGCGACATCATCTCCGACGGCCGCACCACCTACGTGGTCAACGGCGGCAACGCCATGATGACCCGCGTCACCGGCAGCGGCTGCACCCTTACCGGCCTCGTCGCCGCCTTTGCAGCCGTCGCCCCGGCCGACCCGCTGCGCGCCGCCACCGCCGCCATCGCCCTGATGTGCCGCGCTGGCGACCGTGCCCTGGCAAAAGCCGGCTACCACGCCACCGCCAGCTTCCACACCGCCATGTTCGACGCCCTCTCGGCCATCACCCCTCAGGAACTTGGCGCCAGCCTGCGCCTGGAACGCTTATAAACCACTACAAACAACGAAGAAGGAGACAGCAATGATCAAAGGTTTACTATTCGACATGGATGGCACCCTCGCCGATACCATCCAATACTGGACAGAAATCATCCCTAACTTTGTGCGCCAGTGCGGCTTTGAGCCCGACACCGACGCCCTCTCATCCGACAAAATCCACGCCATGAGCCTAAGCCAGTCGGCTGCCATGATCTGCGATTTCTACCACCTCGACATGACCCCGAAAGAAGTCACCGACGCCTGGTACCGCGAAGCCAACCGCATCTACACCGACGTGGCCCCACTCAAGCCCGGCGCCTATGACTTTGTGCACCGCCTGCACGACCTCGGCCTGCCCATGGTGCTCGTAACCAACAACGACAAGGCCCTCGCCGATGCCCTGCTCGTGCGCACCGGCATCCGCGACTGCTTCAAAGACCTCTACTGCGGCTTCAACCTCGGCCTTGGCAAAACCGAGCCAACCCTCATCGAGCTGGCCCGCAAAGCCGTCGGCAGCGATGCCTGCGACACCTGGATGTTTGAAGACAGCCTCGGCCCAATCCGCACCGCCAAAAGCATCGGCATCCACACCGTCGCCATGCTCGACCAATACCACGACGCCGCCGAAATTGCCGCCGTGCGTGAAGAAGCCGAAACCGTATTTGAAACCTACGCCCAGGCCGACGCCTGGCTCACCGCCATGCTCAGCCAGCAATAAACAAACAAGCTGCCCCACGGCCCCAACCGGCCGCCAGGCAGCTTTTCTTGTGCAAATGAAAAAACCGACTGCTCCGTGAGGAACGGTCGGTTTTTTGTGTGTTGTTTACTGGGCGTTATGCCATGACATGTTCCAAAAAGCGCTGGAACATGGCTGCCACTTGGGCGCGGGTTGCCGTGCCTTGTGGCGCGAGGGTATCTTCAGTCATGCCGCTGATGATCCCTTCCGATACGGCCCAGCTCATGACATCGCTTGCCCATGGGCTGACGCTGTCTGCATCGCTGTAGGCATCGAGGCTTGCGCGGGCGCTCACATCGAGCCCTTTGTAGTCGGCGTAGCGATAGAGGATCGACGCCATCTGTTCGCGGGTGATTGGATCGTTTGGCCCAAAGGTGCCGTCGCCATAGCCGCCGACGATGCCTTCGCTGGCTGCCCAGGCTACTGGGTCTGCGTACCAGTCACCACTGGCCACGTCGCTGAAGTCGGCGATGCCAACTGCAGGGCTGCCTTCCAATCGGTGCAGCATGGAAACGATCATGCCGCGGGTGGTGGTGGTGTTTGGTTCAAAGGTGGTGGCGCTGGTGCCGGTCATCAGGCCATTGTCGTACGCATACTGCACAGCGTCGGTGTACCACGCATCCGGAACCACATCGTTGAAGATGTCAGCCACCGTGGTGGTGCCTGGTTCTTCTGGCTGTTCTGGGTCAACCCAGTCAGGATCTTCTGTAAAGGCAGCGGTGATGCTAACCTTACTGCTTGGCATGGTGAAGCTGTAGGTGCCATCGCCATTGTCGATGACTTCCAGCTCTTTGCCGCCAGCAGTTACGCTCAGCGTATCCAGCATATAGCCGTCGTCCGGTGTCGCAGTGATGGTCACCGTTTCACCTTCGGTGGCATACTTGTCCACATCGACACTGCCATTGTCCGGCTGAGCCACACTGATTTCATAACTGTACTTGCCGGTGTATGGTGGTTCAGAGAATGTCAGATCAACCGTTTTGCTGGTCAAAAGGATGCCATTACTATCGTAAATACTCAGCGTAATCGTCGCAGATCCCTTTGAAAGACTCTTAACCGTTACCTTACCATCCTGAACAGTCACTTGTGCAACATCTGGATTCGAGCTTTGTGCTTCCAGTTTGCCGCCAGATGGAATCGTGCTGATAACATCCAATGCCAGTTGATCTCCAGAATACAAGGTGGTAGTTGGTGCTGTTACTTCAAGGAAATAACTATTGCTTGGTACTTCTCCTTCTGATGGAGTTGTTACCAACCCAGCGGTTACTAAAGCACTATCTACACTAGTATAAGCATCAGCTGCATTGGCAGGGAAATAGACTGTTGCATTAGTCGCTACTACACCTTGAAAACTAGTGTCAGTAAACGTTGGTGGAACTTCACCTTCAAATACTATTATCGTGTTACCTTCTGAAGCAGTACTAATAAATTTATTGCCTATACTCTGAACTGAAGCTGGAATATTAATTGACTCTAAACTAGTAGAATTCCAGAATGCAGCCGCTCCAATACTGGTAATGCCTTCAGAAAGTGATATTTGTTTCACGGCTGAACAATTCATAAAAGCATTATTTGGAATAGAAGACAGGTTTCCCTTAATCTCAACCTTGGTTAACGCCTTACAATCGCTAAAAGCCTTTGTTCCCAAAGATGTTAATTTCTCAGGCCAAATAACATTGTCAAGCGTTGTACATTTCATAAAAGCATTGTTACCAATTTCTTCTACATTTGAAAGATCAATAGCTGAAATTCCAGAATTCTGAAAAGCATTAGCTCCTATTTTTTTTACGCTACTTGGCAAGGTTATAGATTGAAGTTCTGCCTGCATACCAACAACATTTGAACCAAAGGCCATGGCGGGTATTTCGGTAATCCCTTCTGGGATAACGACATCTGTAACAGACTGGTCAAGCCACAATTCCAATGTGTTACTATTTTTGTTATAGAGCACCCCAGTCGCAACATAGTATGGGCTGCCTTCAGCAAAAGTCACTGTGTCACCATTAGGATATGAGGATAATGCTTTTCCTAGACCGCTTGTCACAGAAGCTGGAATGGTTAAATTTTCCAATGTTGAACACTGACTAAACGCACCGCTTCCAATAGCCGTTAATGTTGAAGGCAGCTTTAATGTAGAAAGATTCGTACATTCAGAAAAAGCTGAATCACCAATTGAAGCTAAACCCTCGTTCAGGACTACCTCGGTCAATGCACCGCAACGGTAAAATGCATTTTTACCAATGGTTTTCACTGTGCTTGGCAAACTTACTTTGGTAACGCCACTACAGGTAAAAAAAGCATACTCATCTACCGCAGTTACAGTGTATGTTGTGCCATCATATTCAACAGTTTGTGGAATGGTTACCTCTCCACTATAAGTAGCGTTGCCATAATTAGGTACATCGCTAATAAAAGCTACTTCTTGATCATCAATTATTTTATAGTGATATCCATTGTCATCCACAAAAGTATCTCCTAGCGCAGCCATTGCAGTCACTGGCCAAACACAGCTAATGAAAAGACTTATCCCAAGCAGCCAGGCTACAATTTTTTTCGCTGAAAGAATCATTTAGTTTCTCCTCCTGACCATTGATCAACAAATGCAACAGGAATATCTTCATCATCTACGCTCATTGTTGTCAGCAAACTATTTGTTGCATTGAGCGGATAAGCTGCAATATTCGTATTTTCGTCAAGTCCTTGAATTTTATTCGAAGCCATGTAAGCATTAGAATCACTACCTGGAGCAAAAGAAAATAAATATGCTTGCAATGTACTAGTATAAATATCAATGGACACAGCATCGATATCATCATATTGTTCAAATACAAATTTTGTTTGTAAGCTTGCATCAACACCAAATGGAGTTTGAATTGCAGTACCATATTGTTTAGAAATTACAGATCCCCCACGAATAGTAATAACACTTTCGTTTGCTTCGTTTCCTACATATGCATCATTTGCCATAATTGTTGAAAAACCATCTGTAGGACCATTGGAGGTATTAATACCAACTAATTGACAATTAGTAAACGTATAATTACTATCCGCACTCCACATATTAAGCGCAGTCCATCCCTTGATTGTAGCATTAGTAATTAAGAAGTCTGTTCCATTCCCATCACGCAAACCATCATCATCTTCATCGACAAGTGCATTGATTGAATATGCAAAGCCGTAAATACCGCCACCTGTCATGGTTACAGTACCATTATCTAAGTTGTAAGTTGCTAAGCCACGATAATCTCCTTGGTGAGCCTGAGTATCATAATTCGAGACTTCAGTATTATATATATTTGTGTTGTTTAATGTAATAGCTGCATTAGCTTTTACAGTTGGATCAAAAGAGACTCCGCGTTCATCAGCATATACATCACAATTATTTAACGTAGGATTACTACCAGTGATATATACACCATATCCCGATGAGGCAGCATCAATCGTCACACCGTCTAAGGTAACATTATCTGCTAGGATTTTTAGTGCGTAGTTACTGCCAGATCCAGAAAAGTTGATTGCATGTCCATTCCCATTAATTGTTACACTTTTATCAACTTCTACCGTGCTGGTAAATGTAATATTAGTAGTTAAATTTATTGTATTTCCCTCTGTAATAGCTGCTTCAAACTCTTCCTGATTGCTAACATCAGCAGCAAATGCTGCTGGTGCAAGTGCCAGTGCCAGGAGCAAGCCCATGGCAAATGTTAACAAATACTTTTTCATAAAAATTACCTCCCTGTTCTTTTTCGTTGTCGATCATTGTGCGCGGCAATGGCTGTTGGCGTGCAGCTGCCGTTTGACGAAGTGCAGCATACGAAATCTCAGCTGCCATGGTCGTGATCATAAAACATCACAGCGCCAAAGCATCCCTCCCTTTTGTTTCTAAACAAGGTGTTTTCTATCATCATTATAACAACATAGTTTTCGTTATGTTGTAAAACGGCCTCTCGTCAGC
>JAXJBF010000126.1:0-21949 GCA_036303105.1 Peptococcaceae bacterium
GATCATGGCTTCGCCGCGCGGGGTGGTGGCGTAGCTGTGGTTGGCAGCCAGTTTGAGCACAGGGCCGCCGCCGAGGCGAGGACGCAGCACAGGATCGGCTTTTTCGCTGTAATTTGGATGCACAGCATGGGCTTGGTCGCAGCTGAGAATGATGCTGTGGGCCAAGAGCGGATCAGGCGCGCAGGAGAGGCTTTCGGCGAGGCGGGTGAGCAAGCGGCTGAGTCGGGGTGCTGTGGCCCCTTGACGGGTGTGGCTGCCGATTTCTTCGTGCTGGTAGCTGATGAAGAAGGCGATGTCCTGCTGCGGTTTGCTGTCGCAGATGGCGCGGCAGGCAGCGTAGGCGTTGGCAAGGTTGTCAATGCGCGAGGCGGTGTAAAGGTCGCCGCCGAAGCCGACCAGGCTGGCTGTTTCAGCGCTGACCAGGTAGAGCTCTGTCGCGAGGAGGTCGCTTTCAGCGAGGCTGAGTGCTGCGGCCAGGCGCGTTTCCAAGCTTGGGGCGTCGGCGCTTCCCCAGAGAGCGAGCAGCTCTTTTTGAGGGTTGATGGGCTCGTCGCCGCGCTTCATGTGGGCTGCAAGAGAAGGAATGGTGACCGTTTCCGGCAGAACTACGAGGTGTGCCTGTGGTTTGCTCCAGGTGCTGCCGCGGCTGTAGACGCGGCCAGCAATGGCCAATGGACGGTCGAACCAGGTGCTGAGGATGGGTCCGCCGTAGACCTCGATGTTGAGCAGGCTGAGTCCTTCGCGCACGAGGGTTGGCTGTGGCTTCAGGCGCAGCGCCGGCGAATCGTTGTGGGTGCCGGTGATGCGGATGCCTTGTGGCGTGGCATTTGGCAGGACAAAGGCACAGGTGGTGCCGTCGTCGCTGTCAAGCAGATAGCGGCCGCCCGGCACGAGCTGCCAGTCGGCATCTTCCTGGAGCAGCATAAACCCAGCGTCCAATAGCATGCGGCGGTTTTCGGCAGCAACGTGGTAAGGGGTGTAGGCGGCGTTCATGTATGAGAAAAAGGCTTGTTGATCCATGATGGTTCGTCCTTTCGTGATGGATTTGCTACTAGCATACGCGTTTTTGTGCATGGACGCAAGCGGTTTGCATCTGATGGCAAATGGTGTATGATGAGGGCAGGAGGGATGAGGATGGAGACCATTGTGCTTGACGGAAAAAAGGCGCAGGTGTTTCCTGGCGCTGTGCCAGGCTGCCCGCTGATTGTGGTGAATACCTTTGCGGAGGCGGTGGCACCGCTGCATGAGGCGCTGACGCCAGCGCCGGCTCATACACTGGTGGCAGTGACCGGCATGGCCTGGGAAGACGATTTGACACCGTGGCCGGCGACAGCTTTGAAGGAAGCATCGCCAGCGTTCGCTGGCAAAGCGGCTGCCTATTTGCAGTGGCTGGAAGGTGCGCTGTTGCCGCAGATTGAGGCCAAGCTGGCAGCGCCGCCATGCTGGCGTGGCCTGGCTGGGTATTCGCTGGCAGGTTTGTTTGCTGTGCATGCGCTGTATCACAGCACATATTTTACGAGAATTGCGAGCATGTCTGGTTCATTGTGGTTTAAGGGTTTTTGTGATTATGCGTTGTCAGCGCCTTTGGCACAGCGGCCAGCGTGTGTGTATTTTTCACTGGGCGATAAAGAAAAAAAGACACGCCATCCTTTGATGCGCACGGTGCAAGACCATACCGAAGCCATCGCCGATCATTATCGTGCATTGGGCGTGAGGACGACGTTTGTGCTGGAAGCAGGCGGTCATTTTAAGGATGCTGTTGGCCGAACGGCGCGCGGCTTGACCTGGCTGTTGACTCAATAACGTGAAAAGAGCAGGCAATGTCAAGCTTTTATGGAGATTTGGTAGCGGATGTATTGTGTTTATGGCAGAACGATTCCTTTTAGAAGAGCGTCATGGTAGAATGAATAAAAGAATCGCGCGAATGCAGGGTAAGTGTTTGAAACCATAAGGGAGTTGTCATCAATGGAGACCGTTATTTTAAACAACGGTGTGGAGATGCCGTTGATCGGCATTGGAACCAGTCAGTTGGATGAAGACGCGTGCGAGCAGGCGGTGCATGAGGCGCTGACGCTGGGCTATCGATTTATTGATACAGCACAAAGCTATCGCAATGAAAGTGCTGTCGGTCGGGCTGTGCGGCAAAGCGGTGTGCCGCGCAAAGATGTGTTCATTGCCACGAAGCTGACCATTGCCAACACCACATACGAAAAAGCCAAGGAAAGCTGCAAGCGATCGTTGGACCGGCTGAGCGTCAGTTACGTGGACCTGCTGCTCTTGCAGTTTCCGTATAATGATGTGTTTGGTGCTTGGCGGGCCTTGGTTGAGCTGCGTGAGGAGGGCCTTGTACAGGCCATCGGCGTTTGCAATTTTGCCGCCGATCGGCTCACTGATTTGGTGCTGCATGTGAAGGAACGGCCGCAGGTGGTGCAGTTTGAGCGTCACCCCTATTTTCAGCGGCCGCAGCTGATGGAGTATGTTCGCCGCCAAGACATCCAGGCGGTGGCGCGGGCGCCGTTTGGTGGTCTTCAGTCGGAGCTGTTGCACGATCCAACCATTGTGCGCATTGCAGAAGCACACAAACGCACACCGCGGCAGGTGCTTTTGCGTTGGCACACGCAGCATGGCGTGGTTGTGGTGCCAACCCGTTCCAATGCGGCGCAGCTGGCAGACAGCATGGACAGCTTCAATTTTATGCTTTCCGCAGAAGAGTGTGCGGCCATCGACGCACTCGAACGTGATGAAAGCACGATACCAGCGCATATGACGACACCAGACTGGATCGAAAAACTTTGTCGAGGATGATAAGGGGACGTCCTTTTCCATTTTGAAGGTTTTAAGTGGGGAAGGACGTTTTGGTTTTCCGTGCATTTTTTAGGCATATGATGTAAAATAATATAATGCGCGATCGAGAGAGGTGCTAAAATGATTAAGAAACAACACTTACAAATGTTTGTACCACTTTTGATCATCGTGATGGTAGCAGGCGTATGGGCATTGAAACAGCTGCAGCCAGATTTTGGCGTTAGTTTTTCAAGATCCGATCAGTTGAGCTTGCCGGCAAATCTTCAGGACGCAGATTTTTCGCTGAAAGCGAAAGGCGCTGTGGATATGGAGGCTTTGTCGCAGCAGTATCACCTGCCGATGATTATTGACTATGGTTTTGACAGCTGTAGCCCGTGTCAGCGTATGGCGCCGGCCCTTGAGACCATCAACGCCGATTTTTTTGGCAAAGCGTTTATTAAGTATGTGGATGTGACCGATTATCCAACGGCTGACGACGAGCTGCCGGTGTTGGTATTTCCGACGCAGTTTTTTGTGAATGCCGATGGCACACCGTTTAAGCCGAGCACAGAGTTGGATGAAAGCATTCATTTTTCATTTTATTATGATCCGGACGAGGGCACACTTGCATACACCACCCATCAAGGGGTGCTGACAGAGGACGAAATGCGTCAGATATTGAAAGAAATGGGAGTGAACTGATTTGGATGCATTGATCGATGGCTGGGTGAATCAAATCGTACAGGTGATAGGACAAATGCCGTGGCTTGGGCCGCTGCTGGCATTGGCGGCAGGGGTGCTGGCGGCGTTTACGCCATGCTGCCTGTCGAGCATACCGCTGATCATCGGGTACATTGGCGGCATCGGTGAGAAAACAACCAAACGTGCCTTTCTTTATTCATTGACGTTTGCTGGCGGCACGGCGGTGACCTTTGTGGCCTTGGGGCTCATAGCTACATCGGTGGGACATCTTTTGGGCACATCGTCGCCCATCTGGCACTTCATTCTTGGGGTCATCATGGTCTTGATGGCGCTGCAAATATGGGATATTTTTGAAATCATCCCTGAAACCAATGTGCTTAATAAAAACGCGCGTCGTGGTTTTATCGGCGCCTTTTTCACCGGGATATTGGCTGGGATTTTTGCCAGCCCTTGCTCCACGCCAATTCTGGTGGCCCTCCTGGCAATCATCGCCGGCAATGGCGCCCTGGCCTGGGGCATTCTCCTGATGCTTTGCTACGCACTGGGTCATAGTGTGCTGGTGCTGATTGCCGGCACCTCCGTTGGTTTTGTGCAAAAACTCAAGGGCAGCGGCAGGTATCAGCGCTTTTCCACCGTCAGCAAGGTGGTGCTCGGTGCGCTGATTCTGGCTGTTGGCTTGTATATGTTTTGGTTGGCTTTTTAAATACAAAAACCTCGCACAGATGCATCTGTGCGAGGTTTTTCTTATACGAACGATTCCGGTGCTGTCTGACTGAATACACACAGCCATATGGTTGGTGACGTTGTCGCCGCCACTTGATGGCGCTCGTGGGCGCGGATCAAATGCGGTTTGCCCTTGCGCAGAGGCAGCAAGGTGCCATCTTCATAGCGGAGAATGGCGCGTCCCTTGAGCAGCACCAGCCACTCATCTTCTTCCTGATCGTACCAAAAACTCTCGGAAGTGGCCTGACCCCAGCTGATGATTTGCTCAATGCGGGTGCCGTTGGCCTCATAGAGGACGGTGGTGACTTCTTCCGGCATTGGTTCGCCGGGTTCGAAGAGGTTATTTGGATCCATAGGTTTTTTCTCCTTCAATGAGATCATAGAGCGCGCGGTAAGCATCGACGAGCTTGTCGTCAGGCCACCAGCCGCGGTTGGCTGCCGAGGTGGACGGCAATGCCAAGGCAGGCAGCGACGTACGTGGCAGCAAATAGCGCTTATACAAATCAGCGGCTTTCTTGCCGGTGGTGACAATATGCTGAATCTGCGGATGGGCCGCCAACAGGGCAGGCACATCGTTGGCCACTGGGTCTGCGATGGAGGCATCGGCAGCGCCGTCAATGGCGCAGGAAGCGAGCACATCCCAAAGCGCAATCTGGTGGCGTGCCGCAAAAGCGCGTGCATCTTCCGGCGTGCGAGGCACATCTTCCTGCCATAATGCGGCCAGCGTTGGCCAGAAGCGATTTTGCGGATGGCCATAGTACATACCGCGGGCGCGGGACTTCGGTGAAGGCATGGTGCCCAATACAAGCACACGGCTGGCGTCATCCACCCAAGGCGTCAGCGTGTGGTTGACATGCTCAAGCATGAAGCACCGCCATCTGGCATGCTTCCATCGCTTTCAGTGCAGTGTCGTGGCTTTCTGGTGTGACGCCAGCACAGAGGCTGGCATTGATATAGATTGGCACATTTGGCAGAGAAGCCTTGAGCAGCATGGCGTTGGAAATGACACAAATATCTGTGCAGACACCAATCAGTGTAATGGATGTGAAAGGGCGTTCTGCGTGAGCCTGAGCAACAGCGTGGGCCAAAGCTGTGGAGCCAAACGTTGGCTTTTCAAACCCTTGTGCATTCTGCATGCGCAGGGCACGAGCAATGGTATCATTAAGCGCCCAGCCGTCGCTGCCTTTTTGACAATGAACGACCGGCAGATAGTGGCCTTCCTGGGTTTCAAGATAATTGCCTTCGTGGGTGTCGAGGGTGTAGAAGACAGGCCCCTGATGGCGGCGGATGCGGTCGGCAACGTCACCGACAATGGCCTGTGCTTCTTTGGTGCCAAGCGCACCATCGATGAAATCGTTCTGCATATCAATGACGATGAGAAGATCGTTGGTGGTAAACATAAGAGTGTTCCTCCTTATAGTGGGATTGGCTCTATTGTAAAGCGAATGCTGCCTGCTGCGTCAATAAAATGCGCAAAAAGTCTTGCATTTATGAAAAGAATCATTTATAATAAACATGAAGAAAAATAATAGGGCGAAAAATTAAGGTGAATCAGGGGATTCACAAGGAAGTAACCAGATAGAATTTCTTCATCAATCCTTCTTCGTTTTATTTTCTGCTTATCAAGAAACGCCACCAAATCACTCCCTCCGGATTGTTTTGGTGGCGTTTCAATGCATAGCGACAGGCGTGCGTGCCTGTCGCTTATTTTTTGTAATCAATTTTACGGATGCCCTGGGCAAATTCTTCCAGCAATTCTGGATCGAGAATTTCCAGGACATTGTCATCGTTGTAAGCGATGGCGCCAGCGTGACGCAATGCCAGAATGATTTTGTTAGCGGTGATGCGATGCATGCCTAAGAAGCGGGCAATATCTGAAACGCTGCAGCAGCGGGAGAAAATAAGATGGCCGTTGACCTCGTTGGCGCGTTCAAGGATAAAGCTGGCGACGCGTGGGGCGGCTTGTCCCTTTTGCTTGGCGACAAAATTGTTCATGAGGGTGGTGTATTCGCTTGTTAAGCGGCGGATCAGTTCTTTCATTACTTCTGGATGGCGGTCAAGAAAGGCGTCAAATTCGATGGCCGTCAGTTGATGGGCACGAATATCGGTCAGCGCAATCATTGCATTGGCATTGGCCGGCATAACCGATGTTGTATACAGCATGTAAGGCCCAAGCAGTGCATAGACTGTTTTTCCTGGATGGTATTCCTCAAAAAAAATCTCCTCGCCAGCGATGGTTGTCACTTGACGCATGGCGTGGCCTTCAATCATATAGTAAACGTATAATGTTGCATTCTCGTTGTCATCGAAAGGAAGAATGTTATCGCCCTTGTGAAAATGGGCAAGGGGATAGGATGTTAATTCGGCAATAGCAGCTTGATCCATGGGTACCTCCTCATATCGAACCGTTTTCAGTTATTGATTTAAGATGAATAGGACAAACCCTACTTTAACCATAATGATAGAATACCAGATAAAAACGCATGAATAAAGAAAAAATACGACCAAAGATGAAGCCTGGACTACATCTCAAAACTGCAAATGAGGTTTATCATAGTAATGATAAGTAGAAACGAAATGACTCGGACAAAAAATATTGATGATTTGTCAGAAAATTTCGGGAAAACATGAGAAAAAGGAAAGGATGAAATGTTTTGAGTGAAGCAAAGAAAAAACGCAGCTTGTATCCACTCCATTTGGTCATTGGGTTTGGCTTGTTGGCATTGTTTTGGCTGATGCCACCAATCGATCCGATCACCCCAATGGGGATGCGCTGCGCAGGGGCTTTCATTGCGATGGTTTATCTTTGGAGCGCCTGTGATACATTATGGCCTAGCTTAGTTGGGCTTTTCTTTTTGGCCATTTCTGGTTATGGCGGAGAAGGCGGTTTTAATGGTGTATGGATGCAGGCCGTTGGGGTGTACACTGTACTCCTGACTCTGTTTTCTATGGTACTGTTTGGGGCAATGGATGAAGTGGGGGACACCAAGTACATTGCAAAATGGTTCCTGACCCGCAAGATTTTCAAAGGCCGTCCATTCGTATTCATGGCCATTTTCTATCTTTGTGTGTTCGCTATTTCTGCAGTGTGCCAGCCAATGACCGCATTGATCATTCTCTGGCCTGTCGGTATCAGTCTGATGAACACCTTGGGCATCACCCGTGAAGAAAAATTCTGGCGTTATTTCTTCGTTGGGATGTTCGCTGTAGCAACACTGTCTCAGCCACTCTTCCCATTCATGGGTGCTCAGCTCATTCCATATGCAGCGTTCCAGAGCATGACGGCTGCAATGGGTACGCCAATGACCATTCCTATTGGTCAGTATATGGTTGTTGATATTGTTATGACGGCACTGATCATGGCTATTTATATCTTGGCCATGAAGTTTGTGTTCCGTGTCGATTTCAGCAAGCTGAAAGCGGTAGATCCTGCTATGATCGAAAAGGAAATGCCACTGCCTCCAATGAGCCTGCCACAGAAGCTTTACCTCATCATGGTACCTTGCTTCTTGGTGATGATGTTGGTGCCAAGCTTCTTCCCTGATTTCACCATTTGTCAGGCGCTCAATTTCATTGGACCAATGGGTATTGCCTTGATTTGGATCATGCTCTTCTTGATCATTCGTATTGATGGTCAGCCATTGCTGAACTTCAAAGAAGTGGCTTATCGTCAGTTCAACTGGGGCATTTTCTTCATGATCGCCGCTGCTGTTTATGGCGCCAACACCCTGTCCGACGAAGCTACTGGTATTCCAGACTTCCTCATTCAGGCATTGACCCCACTCCTCGGCGGACGCAGCGAAATGGCCTTCGTTGCCATCATGTTCACCGTTGCATTGATCGTTACCAACTTTGCCAACAATGCTGCCATGGCCGTTACGCTTATGCCGGTTGTACTGAACTTCTCCAACCAGCTCGGTATCAACCCAATGCCTGTCGCTACCGGCATCATTCTTATGGTATTCGTTGCCATGCTGACCCCTGCTGCATCTCCACACGCTGGTATGATGCACGGGATGAAGAAGATCTACAGTACAAAGGAAATCCTCACTGTCGGGTTCCCAATTTGTATTGCAGCGCTCATTCTGTACATTTGCGTGGGTTATCCACTGTGCAAATTGCTCATGGCTTAATTGTGATTGTTATAACACCTGTCACTGTAGTGTGGCAGGTGTTTTTTTGTCTTTTCTACAGAGACTATCTGGAGCTGGTTACAAAAAAGTGAAGATTATGGAGGGATGTGAAGTCCAGACTACTTATAGTTTCCATAAGTGAGTGATAGAATACATACATACGAAAGGCCGAGATGGGAATAATAAATTATATTAATAATCGCTGCTTTCGGCCAATCACTCAGAAAAAGGAAAGGATGAGAAAAATGAGTGAAGCAAAGAAAAAACGCAGTTTATATCCACTGCATCTGATCATTGGCTTCGGCATCATGGCAATCCTGTGGCTGATTCCACCAATTGATCCGATCACCCCAATGGGGATGCGTTGCCTGGGGGCATTCCTGGCAATGGTTTATTTGTGGAGTGCGTGTGACACGCTCTGGCCAAGTTTGGTCGGGTTGTTCTTCCTCGCTATTTCTGGTTATGGCGGTGAAGGCGGATTTAACGGAGTTTGGATGCAGGCAATCGGTGTTAACACTGTACTGCTGACCCTGTTCTGCATGATTCTGTTTGGTGCATTGGATGAAGTTGGTGATACCAAATACATCGCTAAATGGTTCCTGACCAAAAAAATCTTTAAAGGCCGTCCAATGGTCTTCCTGGCAGTTTTCTATGCATGCTGCTTTGTTTTGGCCACTATTGTTAGTCCTATTACTTCTTTGATTATTCTCTGGCCAATCGCTTTAACCTTGATGGATTCTGTTGGTGTCAAACGCGATGACCGTTTCTGGAAATTCTTCTTTGTTGGGATGTTTGCTGTATCCACTCTGGCTCAGCCATTCTTCCCATTCCTGGGCGCGCAGCTCATTCCATATGCAGCATTCTCAAGCATGACCGCTGCAATGGGCAACCCAATGACCATTCCAATGGCTCAGTACATGGTTGTCGATTTAATCATGACCACCTTTATCATGGCTGTATATCTGATCGTTGTTCGTTTCGTACTGCGTGTTGACATGTCCAAGCTGAAAGCCGTTGATCCTGAAACTGTTGAAAAGCAGATGCCGCTGCCTCCAATGAACCTGCAGCAGAAACTCTATCTCTGGATGGTGCCTATATATTTGATCATGGTTCTCGTACCAACTTTCATCAAAGGCAACCCAATCTGCGATTGGCTTAACAGCATCAGCACCATGGGTATCACCTTGATCTGGGTTATCCTCTTCCTGATCATTCGCATTGATGGCAAGCCACTCCTGAACTTCAAGGAAGTTGCTTATCGTCAGTTTAACTGGGGCATTTTCTTCATGATCGCTGCCGCTGTTTATGGCGCTAACACCTTGTCCGATGAAGCCACTGGTATTCCAGACTTCCTCATTCAGACTTTGACCCCTGTTCTTGGCGGACGTTCTGAAACCGCGTTCATTGCAATTATGTTCACCTTCGCACTGATTTTGACCAACTTTGCAAACAACGCTGCAATGGCCGTTATCCTGATGCCAGTTGTACTGAACTTCTCCAACGAATTGGGCATCAACCCAATGCCAGTTGCTACCGGGGTTATCCTCATGGTATTCGTTGCGATGCTGACCCCTGCTGCATCTCCTCACGCTGGTCTGATGCATGGTATGAAGAACATCTACAGCTCTAAAGAAATCTTTATGATAGGTTTCCCAATCTGCCTCTTGGCTTTGGTAAGCTACATCTTCATTGGTTACCCACTTGCTAAGCTGCTGATGCTCTAATTCTAAGATGTAAGATCGTTACAGCCGGTCCGAGTTATCGGACCGGCTGTTTTTTTGCTGTCAAAGACCATGGTTCGATGCCGCCCTGTCAAGATGGCACAGAATGGCAATGCAGACCGCAAAGATAAAAAGGCGCCATAAAAAACAACTGCCTGGGCAATAAGCACCCAGGCAGTTGTTTTGTTGGTGTTATGTGGATTTTTTAAAGAAACAATTCTAAGATAAAGACAATGCCGCAGCAGGCAATGGCAACCTGGAACAGGCTGCAGCCTTTCCAGGCGGCAACGGCGCCAACAGCAAGGGCTGCTGCACCAGCAAGCGGCGAAGCTGTGGCTGTAAGGATGGCCGGGAACGTCATCACAGATAAGGTGACGTAAGGCACATAATAAAGGAATGACTGGACAAAAACATTGGTGATCGGTTTACGGATCAGTGTCAACGGCAGCACACGGATCAAATAACAGGTGATGGCGATGACAGCAATGTAAAGATAGGTGTTATGAGCCATGTTACTGCGCCTCCGTTTCTTGTGTATGGGTTTGAACTGGACGCAGAATGGCGGCTATTGCAGAAATAACAATGGTTAAAATGATGGTGCGGGTGCCGCTCGAAAGATTGGAGATCGCTGGCAGCACACTGAAGCAATAGCTGGCTGCAAAACTAATCAGCACCACAGCACCAACGACACGATCTTCTCTTGCAGGTGGAATGATGATGGCAAGGAACATGCCAAAGAGCGCCACACTGAGTGCATTGGTAACGATGCCAGGCAATACATTGCCGGCGATGATGCCGCAGGCTGTGCCAATGGACCAGCCTGGTGAGGCGATGATGAAAGCACCGTAGTTGTAGTAAGGATTGATATAACCTGGACGAGAAATCGCAATGCCAAAGATTTCGTCGGTAATGCCAAAACCTACCAAGAGACGATGATGGAAGGGGGTGTTTGGTGAAAAGCGTTGGCTCAATGCTGCGCTCATAAGCAGATAGCGCGCATTGGCGATTAATGTGATGATGAATAATTCCAGATAGGTGCCCATGGCCGCCATCACAGTGAAGGCAGCGTATTCTCCAGCAGAGGCGTTGACAAGCGCGCTCATGAGCCAGCCTTGAAAGGCGGATAGACCAATGGCGTCGGCTTGAATGCCAAGAGAAAAAGCAACCGCGAAATAGCCCAGACAGATTGGGATGCCGTCGTGCAGCCCTTCGCGAAAAGCGCGCCGGTTGTCCATTGCGCTGAAAATGCTAGGACCGCAGTCGGAATAGCCTTTGACTGCAGACATAGAATTCCTTCTTTCCTATAAATATACATGTTGTGTGAAACAATTATACAAAAAAGATTGACATTAGTAAAGACAATAATTATGATGGAAGTATTAGAAAATGCAATACAGGGGGCAACATTATGCTGTCAAAATACGATATCTTTTGTAAGGTGGTTGAATACAGCGGTTTCACTCGAGCTGCCAACGCCATTCAATATTCTCAGAGCGCTGTCAGCCAGACGGTAAAGAACCTCGAGCAGGAACTTGGTCTGACATTGCTCACCCGTGGGAAAGAGGGGATTCATTTGACGCCTGACGGCGAGGCGATCTTTCCTTATATTCAAGCCATTGCCAACGCCGAAGACGCATTAATGCGGCGGCAAAAAGAAATGCAGGGGCTGAAGGGCAGTGTTGTGCGCATTGGAACATTCACCAGCGTCAGCCGCACCCTGCTGCCTGGATGGATGTGGCAATTCAAGCGCGAACATCCTGGCATTCGTTTTGTGCTTGAACAGGGGGAATACACCACCATTTCTGAATGGGTGAAAAATGGCAGTGTGGACTTTGGCTTTGTCAATATGGACGCTGCCCCAGATATGGAAGGACGCTTGTTGTACACAGACAAAATGTGTGCCGTTATGCCGCCGGATCACGCACTGACGCAAAAAAAATCTGTGCAGCTTGCAGATTTGGCCGACAGCGCATTGATTTTGCTGGATGAAGGAGATTTTAATGTGCCAATGCGTGCCTTTGATGCCAACGGCTTAATACCACAGATCGAGTATGAGGTGTACGATGATTACACCATCATTGCCATGGTGGAGGAAAAACTCGGCGTGTCGATCATGTATGAGCGTGTGCTTGCTGGTTATGCCAGCAAAGTGGCAACGCGTCCTATTGATGAAGAGCTCAGCCGCCGCGTGGGTATTGTTTGGAACAATTGGGAAACCATGCCAATTGCGGCGCGTCGGTTTGTGGAATTTATTCTCGCACAGCCTTGCTGAAAAAATGGCGGAATCCATGTAAACTGTAGTCCAGACTAGTAAATTTCTAACGATTGTTCTGTTATACTTTATATAAGGTCAGCTAATGATGCTGACCATCCTGCTTGACTTAATGAATGGAGGAACAACATGGCAGAAATTAAATATACCAAAAAAGACCACATCATTGTGCAACAGAAAGCCAGCGAAGAAGCTTTCCTTGCAGAATTTGCAGCAGGGGACTACACCCTCAGCAATCCACTCGTTAAACTCAATCCATATATCATTTGCCCACTGTCTGCAATGATTCTCTTCAAGACCCCACGTCCAGAAGAAGTGACCATCATTGTACACGGGAAAGAAGCTGCCGGAGATATCGTTCATCGTTTCCCAGCCAGCTATGAACATGTACTGCCTGTTTATGGTCTCTATGCAGACTATGACAACCAGGTTGAAATTGTGCTCCAGGATGGCGCACGTCACACCGTAACCATCAAGACCGAACCTCTGATGGAAGGTGTACCTGAATCCACCTCTATTGATACCACTGCTGAATACATGGGTGACAACTTTGTGTTCCTGACAGCTTCCATGCGTTCTTTCCCAGTTGGTTATGACTATGCTGGCGATCTGCGCTGGTACTGCAAAGAAAACCTTGCTTTCGACATCAAGCGCATTCGCAACGGCCACATCCTTGTTGGTACCGAACGTCTCGTGAAGATGCCTTACTTCACCACCGGTCTCTATGAAATGAACTTTGGTGGTAAGATCTTCAAAGAATACGTCATTCCATGCGGCGGTTACCATCACGACCAGTTCCAGATGAAGGACGGCAACCTGCTTGCTCTGACTTTCGATTTCTACTCTGGCACTGTTGAAGACGTTTGCGTATTGCTTGACAAAGACACTGGCGAAATCCTCAAGAAGTGGGATTACAAGAAAGTGCTCCCACAGCACGGCCCAGGGTCCGGCAGCCAGACCGAAGAAGACTGGTTCCACAACAACGCTGTATGGTACGACGAAAAGACCAACAGCCTCACCTTCTCCGGCCGTCATGAAGACGCAGTCATCAACCTTGACTATGAAACCGGCGAACTCAACTGGATCATCGGTGACCCAGAAAACTGGCCACAGGAATATGTCGACAAGTACTTCTTCACCCCAGTTGGTGACGGCGAATTTGACTGGCAGTATGAACAGCATGCCTGCGTCGTTCTTCCAGATGGCGATATCATGCTCTTCGACAACGGTCACTATCGTTCCAAGAACCCAGACAAATACTGGGCAAACCATGACAACTTCTCCCGTGGCGTGCGTTATCGCATCGACACCGACAAGATGACCATCGAACAGGTATGGCAGTATGGTAAAGAACGCGGTGCAGAATTCTTCTCTCCATACATCTGCAACGTAGAATACTACGACGAAGGTCATTACATGGTTCATTCCGGTGGTATCGGTTACCTCGACGGCGAACCATGCGATGGTTTTGCAGCTGTTATGGCCATGAAGCCTGAATTCAAAGACCGCATCACCTTCAACTCCATCACCTGTGAACTCGTTGATGACAAAGTTGTTTACGAACTCCACGTACCAGCCAACTGCTATCGTGCAGAAAAGCTGCCAATTTATGCAGCAGGCGAAGTGTTTGAACCAGGTGCTGGTGAATACCTCGGTGGCCTCATTGAAACACAGACCACCCGCATGAAAGTCAAAGCCGACGAAACCGGCGAACTCGTGCCAGAACATTACAATGCAAACATCGTCGAAGAAGACGACCGCATCATGTTCAACGCCATCTATGAAACTGGCGAAATGGTACAGATCCTGCTCGTTGACGAAGCTGGCAACATCCGTCGTTACCCAGTCAACACCGTTGGTCAGGACTTCTCCGCAATGTGCGTAGGGACCTTCCAGAAGGAAAACCCATGCGACATTGATACCTTCATCAACAAGACCGGCCTCGAAGGCCCTCAGACCGTTAAACTGCTTTGCGAAGACAAAGTGTACGAAACCGGTATTGTTGTCAACAAGTGATCACTCGTTTCTCATTTTCATAATCCCTTTTCTGAAAGCGCTGTATGCCAATTCTGGCATGCAGCGCTTTCTCTTTATCATGATTTTTACGATTAAGTTGCAATTCATTGTGAAGATTCTTGATATTTGTTGCACCAGTTGATGAACGCCGTGCTATAATATAAGCAATAAGGAAAGTTATGTTCGGTAAGTGTATGGTAAATGTTTTAGAATGAGACCATCGGTATGTGTTGGTTATAGAGATGGTGCGCTAAAACAATAGCATGAAAAAGGGAGGAAGAATCATGGTTTCAAGAAGACGGACCATTCGCCGCTGGCTTGCTGTGGTGCTGGTGGCGGCAATGGTATGCGGGATGGTGCCGTGGGGCACAGTGGAGGCGCAGGCTGCGTCACAGGATGTATCTGTCATCCAGCCGGAGACGATGTATCCAGAAGGCATCACGGTGAATCTTTATGATTATTGGCTGACGTCGCAGGATGCGTCAGACGATCGCTATGTGTCGTCGTACGACAATATGGGCATCAACAAGGATCACGCATTAAAATTTTGCCAGGGAAATTTGACGGGCATTAATAAGTGGACGAAAAGTGCTCGGCCGCACACTGGTATTGTGCAGTCTATCTTAGGGGACGACGGATTTCCAAAGCTGGCGTATTCCAGCCCATTGGACCATTTGAGCGACAGCAATTTGAGCCAGGGAGAATCGTTGGCATATCTGTTCGATGGCAGCAGCTCCAGCAGCGGCGGCAAACAGGCGTATATGAACGTGGGTGGTCTGCTGCAGCAGGATGATCAAGGCTATTATTATTATGACTGCCGTCAAAATTTTGCTGCTTTTGACCAGGAAAGCAACGATTTTCAGTTGTATTCACAGCCAGCTGTATTGGATACCGCGCAGGTCACAGGTCAATTCTTCCCTTTTAATACAGCGGACGAGGTTTTTGGCAATAAGAAAATCACCTGCACCAATTCGGTCATCAATCACTATTTTGGCGCCAGTATGATCACCCGCTTCCAGCAGCCAGAAGATGGATTGTCACCGGAGAGCACGGAAAGCAATCCGATTCCGGTGACGTATTCGTTCACAGGCGACGACGATGTGTGGATTTTTATCGATGATGTGCTGGTTGCGGACCTTGGCGGCATTCATAATGCCACCTCGGTGGAAATTGACTTTAGCACTGGCGATGTATATGTGTTTGAAGACACGAACAACAACGGTGTTTTTGACAAAGATTCGGAATATGATTTTAACTATGGCTTGCAAACGCTGAAAAACACGTTCCAGTATGCAGGCAAGCTCGGCGATGCCAGCGATTGGAATGGTGATACGTTTGCCGATAACACCTACCACACAATGAAGTTCTTCTATTTGGAACGCGGAAATTCTGCATCGAATATGAGCATGAAGTTTAATTTGGACACCGTCCTGGAAAGTCAGATCGAAAAGACCGATCAGGATGGCACACCGGTTGCTGGTGCAACGTATGCGCTGTATGAAGCGGATGCAAATGGTCAGCCAACCAGTTCGACGCCGATCGCCACTGGCACCACCGATGACAGAGGGCTGTTCACGTTTTACGATGATTCGGACATGGTGCTGCTTTTGAGCGACCTGTCAGAGGACCACTATGTGCTGCGGGAAACGACGGTGCCGCCGGGCTATCGCAGCAGTGGCGATATACAGCTGGACATTCAAAAGCTGCGCGACGGCAGTAAAGTGCTGCTGTCGGCCAATGCATGGGACACTGGCGCCTACGCAATGCCAACGGTGCGCGTGGAGATTCAGCGAGCGCTGGGAGAAACAAGTTCCCATCAGGTGACCGATTACAACAATCAGACGTACAATGCCGATCAGGGGATGGTTTTTGCAGCGGTGTTGGAAGGCGACAACATCAAGTATGACAATGCCTCCATCGACGATGCACATATTGTCTACGGTGATCCTGTCAACGGCTGGCAGATCAGCCAGGCGACGGGGCGTGCCGGAGTCGCAGAAGCGGCCCAGGCGATGAGCCAGGCATCGCAAAGTGATCCTGTGGCAGGCTTGTACACCTTCAAACTGAATGGCATCAATCAGTACTACACCGATATCGACAACCTGCCAGGAGACATCACGGAGTATGCCGTTGAGAACAATACCTCTGCGCGTTTTACCCTGGGTTATTTCTACGCACCAGTGAAGAGCCTCAGCGATGTGACCGCAGATAATGTGGTGCCGCTGCAGGCAGCCAGCTTCAACCATGAATTTGCGATGCGGCTGTTTGCGCCGAACATTCAAAACCGTTTGTTGGTGCAGAAAGTGGATCAGGATACAAAGGCTGCACGAGATGGTGCTCAGTTTGCACTTTACGATGCGGCGGATGTGACGGTTCATGACGATGGCAGCACTACCATCGCTGCAGGTGCCCAGCCTGCGTATGCACCACAGACAACAGGCGAGTATGAAATCCAGGAAGGCACACAGGTGCCTGGAACGCTGGCGTTTACCGGCTTGGCACTGGGGCGCTATTATCTGGTTGAGACAACGCCGCCGGATGGCTATAACGTTAATCCAACAGCCGTGGAAGTGGTTGTTGATAACAGTGGCGTGCATGCCAATGCAGGCACTGCCGATGACCATGTTTCTGTGCACCTGGGCCTGGGCAAGATTGTGAAAAGCATGCTGCAATTTGCCTTGGACGATGGCATCAACGCTACACTGAGCAAAGTCACAGGCACCTTGAAAACCAGTCAGACGGCAGACTATGACGCCATCAACTGGGACAAGGCAGAAACAGGTGCATCCATCGATTATGCTTACAATGAAGCAGCAGGCGTGCTGGAATATGGCCCTGCCAGCGGCCAAGGCGCCATCACGCTGGATTACGACAGCGGCTGGGGCCTGTTGGATGTGACACAAACCGCTTCTCAAGAGGCGGTCACGGCCAATGGATCTGTCGTGCAGGATCTTGGCGATCAATCGCTGAACAATCTGTTTTCAGGCACCACGATGGTGGTCGTTGGTGACCGTCTGAAAGATCCTGGTGACCTGATCATTACAAAAACCGTGGCAGAGGGGCTTGCCGGCGACAGCGACAAAGCCTTTGAGGTGACGCTGACCCTTGGGGCAGGCGGCTTGCACAATGGCAAAGTCATCAACGACGAGACCGGCGACGAAGTGACCTTTGAAAACAACGTTGCCACGCTGAGCCTCAAAGATGGTGAGGCCATTCGTCTGAGCGTGCCCGATGGCGTCACGCTGACAGTGGCTGAAACAGCAGCTGCTGGCTTTGACACCAGCTATCAGGTGAACGATGAGGAAGCATCTGAAACAGCACCAACAGTGACCACGGCAAAGGACACACCGCAGACCATTGCCATCACCAACACGCGCCAATCTGGCAGCTATGTGACCTTGGACGGCAGCACCTATCTGACAGTGACCAAACAAGTGGACACCAGTCAGGTGGACAATGGCAGCTGGCCGGATGATGCCACCTTCCAGTTCAAAATCGAAGGGCAGGATGGCGCGCCAATGCCTGATGAAGACACCATCACCATCGCTAAGAACGGCGATGGCAGCAATGAAAACAGTGGTGCCTTTGGCGATATCGTTTTTGCTGCGCCAGGCACCTACACCTATATCATTCGCGAAGTGGCGGGGGACCGCAGCGACATGGATTACGACAGCCATCAGGCGACCGTCACGGTGACCGTCGCTGCCGATGAAAATGGCACCCTCAGTATCAGCGATGTCAGTGTCAGCGGTGATAATGACACGACGGGCGATGTGGCGCGCACCTTCGTCAACACCTTGAACGAGAGCGAAACGCCGGATGAGCCGGTCATCGATCCCGATGGACCAAACGATCTCGATACGGTGAACCATTTCTATTACATCGTTGGTTATCCAGAAGACTACCGCACTGGCGAGCAAAGCGACGATGAAAGCCTCTGGCCGGTCAAGCCGCAGGGAGATATCACCCGTGCCGAAGTGGCAACCATGTTCTATCGCTTGCTCAAGAAGGATGTGCGCGAGGCCAACACCACTGCAGAGAACGCGTTCAGCGATGTCAGCGCTGACGATTGGTACAATGTGCCGGTGTCCTCGCTGGCCAAGATGGGACTCATCAGCGGCTATGAAGACGGCACTTTCCAGCCGAACGCCGCGATCACCCGCGCTGAATTTGCAGCCATTGCAACGCGCTTCTTTGATGATGAGAATGTGACCTATCCGGATGATCTTTTCAGCGACATCACAGGCAGCGAATGGTATGCCAATGCCATCGCACGAGCCGTGGCCCATGACCTGGTCGGCGGCTATCCTGATGGCACCATGCAGCCAAATGCCACCATTACCCGTGCTGAAAGCTGCGCCATTGTCAACCGTGTGCTCGACCGGCGCCCGAATGTCGATCATTTGCAGCCAGTGGACGAGATGCGCAACTGGCCGGACAACCAGCCTGGCGCGTGGTATTACGCCGACATGCAGGAAGCCACCAATGGTCATGACTACGAATGGCTTGACCAGGATGGCAATCGTGTGGAACAATGGACAGAAGTGCTTCCAGACTACAACTGGGAACAGCAATAAGAATAGAAAAAGGCCTCGCAGCGTCTGCTGCGAGGCCTTTTTGTGTATTCAGCGTGCTGCCCAGAGCGTGGCGTAAGCCTGGAGCGCTGGGATGATGTCTTTGACGACGATGTTGGTGGTATTGATGCAGAGATCATAGCCGCGGCGGTCGCCCCAGTCATAGGTGCCGAGGATGGCATGGGTCTTGGCGCGGTTTTTGTCGATCTGGCGGATTTTCTTTTCGTAGTCCTTGTCGGAATACTGCACGTTCTCTGTTTCGCGGCGGCGGCAGCGCTCGATGCGTGCTGCAAGATCGGCGTGAACAAATATGCGCAGCGGATCGTGCTCGCGCAGAATCAGGTCGGCGTTGCGGCCGACGATGATGCAGTTGCTCTTGCTGGCCAGCTGCTTGATGAGCGCGGTTTGCTTTTGCAGCAGAGCGGTGGAATGCTCGGCCAGATAGTTGGGCAGCACCGACAGCGTTTGGCCGATGGTGATTGGGTAAAGGTTGGAAAAAGAGCTGTTCTCCAGCGTGTGCTCGAGATAGTTTTCGTCCAGCGCCGTCTGTTCCGCCAGCATGGTGAGAATTTCGCGGTCGTAGTAGGCATAGCCCAGCGCTTCAGCCAGACGCTTGCCCAGTTCACGGCCGCCGCTGCCAAACTCGCGGCTGATGGTGATGATGTTCATAATGGTCGCCTCCAATGAAAAATGCCGGCCGCGCTGCCGGCTTTTGCGTGCTTTTTGGATGCCTTCAGTATAGCAGAGGAAAATCAGCGGTGCAAGCGCACGAACTTGCGCTATAATAAAAAGAAAAATGATTGGAGGTCTTATTATGTCAACCGTCATTTCCTGTAAAACATTTCCTGCATTTACCTGCTATCTGCAAAACGAAGAACGCAGCGCTGGCACAGTGGAAAATTATCTGCGCGCCCTCCGCGTCTTTGTTTCCTGGCAGGCAGGTGCACCGGTTGACAAAGCTGCCATCAGCCGCTGGAAAGAGCATCTTCTGGAAGCTGGCTACGCGCCAGTCACCATCAACGCCATGCTGGCAGCCGTGCACAGTTACCTGCATTTTCGTGGCTGGGACCAGTTTCGCGTGCACTATCTGCGCGTGCAGCGGCGCCTCTTTCGCGACGAAGGACGCGCACTCAGCCGCAGCGACTACATGCGCCTTGTGCGCAACGCTTACAGCGGTGGCCAGCGACAGCTGGGGCTCATCATCGAAACCCTCGGCGCCACAGGCATCCGCGTTTCAGAACTGTCGGCAATCACCGTTGAGGCAGCAACACAGGGACAGGCGGACATCCATTTGAAAGGGAAAATCCGCACCATCCTCATCCCGCACAAACTAAGCAGCAAACTGCAGTCCTACGCGCGTGCAAAAAAAATCACCAGTGGTGCCATCTTTGTCACCGCTGGTGGAAAATCTCTGTCGCGCTTTAAAATCTGGGCCGCCATGAAGAAATTGGCAAAACGCAGCGGCGTGGCTCCAGGAAAAGTCTTTCCCCACAATCTGCGCCATCTTTTTGCCACCGAATTCTATGCCCAGCACCATGACATCGCACGCCTTGCCGACCTGCTTGGTCATTCATCCATCGAGACCACGCGGCTCTACCTGACCGTGCCGGGCAGAAACTGCCTGCAGCAGCTGGAAAGCCTGCGCCTCATCCTCTAACAAAATCAACATTTTGTTGCGAGATGGATGTAGAACATGCTACATTAAAGAAATTGTAACATAATCCTATAGCACTTGCAATCAATCATAGGAATTTTGCGTACGAGGAACAGGGGTCTTAAAAATGAGTTATAGGACCCTTCTTATGTATGCACAGAATTATTGATGACGATATATTTTATTATAAATAATGGACAAGGTGTCATCTTCTTGCAGAAGGTGATCGCGGCCAATGCACTTTGTAAAGAGCGTGCCACAACAAAATGTTGATTTTGTTGCGACACGCTTTTTGTTTGCGGTTCGACCGATACAGGGGGAGGTGACAACGCATCATGCGAGAATCATTATCAGAATATTGCCTAAAAATGGACCGGGAAGACTTGCTCAAAGAGTGGGACAGCGAACGCAACCTTCCGCTCACCCCTGATACCGTCAGCTACGGCAGCAAGAAACATGTCTGGTGGTGCTGCGCCAATGGGCACCATTGGCAGGCAGCTGTTCATTCCAGGACTGGCAGCGGCAGTGGCTGCCCTTACTGCTCAGGACGGTATCCCATTCCCGGTGAAACCGATCTGGCCACCCAATACCCACTGGTCGCCAGCCAGTGGCATCCCACAAAAAACGGCAGCCTCACCCCCGACCAGGTGCTGCCCGGCGCGCACCGCGTGGTCTGGTGGCGCTGCGAGCAGGGGCACGAGTGGCGGGCGCAGGTGAAGTCCCGCGTCAATGGCGCTGGCTGCCCGATCTGCGCCAATAAACAGGTGCAAGCTGGGGCCAACGACCTCGCCAGCCTCTATCCAGACCTGGCGCGCCAGTGGCACCCCACGAAAAACGGCGCCCTCACCCCGGCAGACGTCGTGCCCGGCACCCGCCGCAAAGTCTGGTGGACCTGCCCGAAAGGCCACGACTACCAGGCCAGCGTCGCCAGCCGTGTCAACGGCAGCGGCTGCCCCATCTGTGCTGGCAAAGTCGTTGTTCCAGGCGACAACGACCTTGCCAGTCAATACCCTGACATTGCACGCCAGTGGCACCCCACGAAAAATGGCGCCCTCACGCCGGAACACGTCGCTCCATCAAGCAACAAAAAAGTCTGGTGGCGCTGCGAGCGGGGCCACGATTATCAGGCCGTCATCGCCAGCCGCACCCAGCGCGGCGGCGGCTGCCCCTACTGTGCCAATAAAAAAGTGCTGGCAGGGTTCAACGACCTCGCCACCCTCTACCCGGCAGTGGCCAAAGAATGGCACCCCACCAAAAACGGCGCCCTCACCCCGCAGGACGTCACCCCGGGCAGCCGACGGCGCGTGTGGTGGCGCTGCAGTGCAGGCCACGAATGGCAGGCCGTCATCTACAGCCGCACCGGCAGCCAA
>JAXJBF010000127.1:0-8168 GCA_036303105.1 Peptococcaceae bacterium
CAAGCGAGTTTATTATACTCGCTTGTTTGCTGTGCGTTTCTTTAGAGAGACAGGCAACAGTGGCGGCTGACGAGAGGCCGTTTTACAACATAACGAAAATTATGTGATAACCATGTGCATGCGGTCGAGCTGGCGCAGGTATTGGGCGCCGCTTTCGAGGGTGTAGATACGGGTGGTGTTGATGCTGGTGTGGCCGAGCAGGTCGGCGAGGCGCAGAAGGTCTTTTTCGGCGGCATAGAAGGTGCGGGCAAAGAGGTGGCGCAGGTTGTGGGGAAAGACTTTTTCCGGTGCAACGCGGGCTTGTCTGCAGAGGGCTTTCATGGCACGCCAGATGTTTGAGCGGTCAATAGGGCGACCGGTTCTTGTTGTAAAGACAGGGCCGACGCTCTTTTTTTGTTGGCGAAGATAACGTTTGAGTAGGGCGCAGAGTTTTGCGGGCAGAAGCACGAGACGGTGCTTGCCTTTGTTGCAAACATGAGCACGACCGCTGCGCACAGCATCGGCGGTGATAAAGCGGAGTTCGCTGACGCGGATGCCTGTGGCGGCGATGGTCTGCAGGATCAGGGCAAGGCGATGTTGTCGCGTGTGTTCTGCTGTTTGCACGAGGCGCTGATATTCTGCGTGACTGAGTTCTTTGTGTTCGTCGCTGAAAAGGGGGCGTTGAATTTTCAGGGGCTGGATGAGAAGGTCGCTGCACTGATGGTATTTGAAGTAGCCATTAACGGCGGCCAGGAGTGCGTTGACGGTGGTGGGCGCATAGCGCTGAATGAGCTGCTTTTTCCAGGCGATAAGCAGGGGTTTGTCGAGGGGGCGATTGTCTGCACAGCATAAAAGAAGCTGTAAGGCATGGGTGTACTGGGAAATGGTGCTAGTGCTGCGTTCTTTGCTTTTGAGGTGGTCGATGTATTGTTGGATGCTGGTTTGGGTGAGGGTGTGCTGTTGTGTAGTCATAAATGGATGTCCTCCTTTGAAGGTGATATGTTTTGTTCTAACTGGCAATAAAAAATCCCCCGACACTGAAGCGTTGGCTGTTTCGGTGTCGGGGGATTTTGCATTACAGTTCCTGGATGTCGCGCCGGTAGGAGATGTAGCCGGCGGCGCTGATGATGGTTGTGGCGAGGAGCCAGAGTGTGAGGGGCAGGTTGGCCTGGAGGTTGTAGACGAAGCTGAAGAAGACGGTGACGAGGCCGAGGATGCCCCAGTAGATCCAGAATTTGTTCCAGCGCGGGTCTTCTTTTTCTTCGTCGGGGTTGCCGAGGGCGGTGGCGAGGTTGCGGGCGCAGACGATGGCTGCCATGATAATGGGCAGTTTTTCAACGCGGATGGGCAGTATCTGCGGTGCCCAGAGGCTGAGGGCGGCGACGATGAAGGCCACAAGCCACCATGGGATCCAGTACCATTCGTTTCTTTTCATGTTTGATCACCTTTCGTTGTGAACCGGCTGCGGCGCCGGGTGGAGTATGCTTCTATGATACAAAATGGACGCGGTTTTCGCAACATTGAGGGTGGCCGCTGGCGCATAAAAAAATCCCCGGCGCAGGTGCGTCGGGGAGGATTGTGTGGTGTGAACTTACTTCACGAGGCCAGCTTCCTGAACTGCTTCCATGGTTTCGGTTGCGATGGCGTATTCTTCGTTGGTAGGGATAACGAAGGCACGTACTTTTGCACCGTCAGCGCTGATGTCGCGCATTTCACGGCAGCCATCGTTCTTAGCTGGGTCAACAGCGATGCCAAGGGCGTCGAAGTTTTCGCAGATGGATGCACGAACGCGGTCGTCGTTTTCACCGATGCCGGCAGTGAAGACGATGGCGTCGCAGCCGTCGAGTTCTGCATAGTAAGCACCGATGTATTTTTTAGCACGGAGGACGAACATATCATAAGCGAGCTGTGCGCGTTCGTTGCCGTTGTCCATAGCTTCTTCGATGTCGCGGAAGTCGTTGGAGATGCCGCTGACGCCAAGGAGACCGGATTTCTTGTTAACGTAGGTGTCCATTTCATCTGGGCTGAGGCCTTTGTGCTTCATGATGTAAAGAACTGCAGCTGGGTCGATGTCACCGGTACGGGTACCCATTACGAGACCTTCGAGTGGGGTGAAGCCCATGGAGGTGTCGATGATCTTGCCGCCTTTGATGGCAGAGATGCTGGCACCGTTGCCAAGGTGGCAGGTGATGAGCTTGAGTTCTTCGATTGGACGGCCCAGAGCCTTGGCTGCTTCACGAGCAACGTATTTGTGGCTGGTGCCGTGTGCGCCGTAACGACGAACTTTGAGGGTTTTGTAGTCTTCGTATGGGATGGCATACATGTAGTGTGCTGGATCCATGGTCATGTGGTAAGAGGTATCAAATACGCAGACGGATGGAATGCCAGGCATGTTTTCTTCGCAGGCTTCGATACCGGCGAGGGCAGCGTAGTTATGAAGCGGAGCCATAGCGCCGTAGGAATGTACGAGGTCTTTGACGCGCTGGTCAACAACTGCTGCTTTAGGGAAGGAGTCACCCCCCTGCACAATGCGATGACCGATGGCGTCGATGTTGCTGAGGTCTTCAACGACAGCAAGATCGCCTTTGGTGAGGGCGTCAACAACGAGAGCAACTGCTTCTTTGTGGTTGTCTGCTTTGACGTCTTTCTTGATCTTTTCGCCTTTCGCTTTGACTTCGAAGCCAGCGTCCCCGCCCATGCCGATGCGTTCGACAAGGCCTTTGGACATGACTTCACCGTTGTCCATGTTGATAAGCTGGAACTTCAGGGAAGAGCTCCCACTGTTCATAACTAATACGATCATTTCTTTTGTTCACCTCATAGAAAATTTGAAAATTTTATTAAGAAAGGAGCAGGGCGTCACTTAGGATGGCGTCGCCGCTTGCCTTCTCAAACATTTGTAAGAGATCTTGCACCGAGAGATGTGGGTAGTCCGCTTTGCGGATGTCAACGGCAACTTTACCGCTGTCGAGCATGACAAGGCGGTTGCCGTGGGCGATGGCGTCGCGCATGTTGTGGGTGATCATGATGGTGGTCAGTCCATATTCGGCGACGATGTGGTCGGTGATCTCAAGGACTTTGGCAGCCGTCTTTGGGTCGAGGGCTGCGGTGTGTTCATCAAGCAGGAGGATGTCCGGCCGCTTGAGGGTGGCCATGAGCAGTGTCAGGGCCTGGCGCTGTCCGCCGGACAAGAGGCCGACGCGCGCGGTGAGTCGTTCTTCAAGGCCGAGGCCAAGCATGGCCAGGCGTTCCTGAAAGAAGGCTCTGTCTTTTGAGCGGGAGCTCCAACGCAGGCCTGGGCGCTTGCCACGGCGAGAAGCCATGGCGAGGTTTTCTTCGATCTGCATGTGGGCGCAGGTGCCCATCATGGGATCTTGGAAAACGCGGCCGATGTAGGCGGCACGTTTGTGCTCCGGTAGTTTTGTCACATTGACATTGTTGATATAGATTTCACCTTTGTCGACAGGATAAACGCCGGCAATGGCATTAAGCATGGTGGATTTCCCGGCACCGTTGCCACCAATGACGGTGACAAAGTCGCCTTCTTCAAGGTGCAGATCAAGGCCGCGAAGGGCTTTTTTCTGGTTGACGCTGCCAGGGTTAAACGTTTTTTCAATGCCATTCAGATCTAGCATAGACATGGTCAAAACCTCCTCACACGCGTGAGCGCAGTTTCTGCATTTTGCTCTTGATGAGCGGCAATGCAAGCGCAACAGCAACGATGACGGCAGTGAGCAGCTTGAGGTCGTTAGGGTTCATGCCGAGCCAGAGCACGAAAGCCACAACGGCACGGTAAACGATGGAGCCCAGGACGACGCTGATGAGCCAGTTTTTGAAGCTGCGGGTGCCAAAGAGCACTTCACCAATGATGATGGAAGCAAGCCCTGTGACGAGGACCCCTGTGCCCATGTTAACGTCGGCGTAGCCGTTGGACTGACTGAGCAGGGCGCCAGTGATGCCCACGAAGCCGTTGGAGATGATGAGCCCAAGGATGATGGTGATGTCGGTGTTGATGCCTTGTGCACGGATCATCTGTGGGTTGTCACCGGTGGCACGAATGGCTGCGCCAAGCTCGGTGCCAAAGAAGATGTAGCAGAAGAACCAGACAACAAGGGTGGCCAAAAGGCCGACAATCAAGGTTGCACCAACTTTGCTCATGCTGTTTTCAAAAAAGGTATAGACCGTGTTTTCACCAAGGATGGATGTGGTGGCACGACCCATGATGCGCAAATTGATCGAGTACAGCCCGATCATGGTCAGAATCCCTGCGAGCAATGCTGGGATCTTCAGTTTGGTATGCAGGAAGCCTGTCACAGCACCGGCAAGACAGCCGCCAAGGAAGGCAAAAAGGATTGCCAAAAGAGGCGAACCGCCGCCTGTGATGGTCATGACGGCGATGGCGCCGCCAAGGGGATAGGTCCCTTCAATGGACAGGTCGGCAATATCTAAGATTCGGAATGTGATAAACAAGCCAATGGCAAGCACGGCCCAGAGGAGCCCTTGCGCAACGGTTGAAAGTACGAGTTCCATAATGATCCTCCATAATCTCTCCAAACCGGGGGTGCGACGTCCCCACCATTGCATTATAGCATAGTGCGGGCCGTTCGCCCAATAACTTTCCCGGCAAAAAGTAATAGTCGGAATAAACAAACAAAACGAAGGGTCGCCACGGGGGTGACCCTTCGTCATGCCGATGATACATCGGCAGTGGGTTCATTATTCTTCAGCTGCGTATTCACCAACGTATTCGGTGAGGTCGTCTGGCACGGTGATGCCGAGGAGATCGACTTCTTCCTGGTTGATTTCGGTGGTGGTGGTTTCAGCCATTTCAATTGGCATGTCAGCTGGCTGAGCTTCGCCTTTGAGAATCTTGGCTGCCATGAGGCCAGTCTGTTTGCCGAGTTCGTAGTAGTCTACGCTGACAGTGGCAAGACCGCCGCCGGAGAGCATACCAACTTCACCTGTGAAGACAGGGATCTTGGCATCATTGGTAACGCCAGTGAGGGTTGGCATGGCAGAAGCCAGGGTATTGTCGGTTGGAACATAGATGGCTTGAATGTCCTCACCAATGAGGCTGGTTGCTGCCTGCTGGATTTCATTCACATTGGAAACGGTCATTTCTGTGACAGAAATGCCGACTGCTTCGCACTGTTCTTTAAAGAGTTCCACCTGGATGCGGGAGTTTTCTTCAGCAGAGCAATACATAACACCAACAGTTTTGAGATCTGGCATCATTTTCTGCATGAGTGCGACCTGATCTTCAATTGGGTTCATATCGCTGGTACCAGTAACGTTGCCGCCAGGGGCATCGTTGCTGTCAACAAGGCCAACACTTTCATAATCGGTGATGGCTGTGCCGACGATTGGGATGTCAGAGCTTGCGCTCTTCATCTGTACAGCAGCCTGTGTTGCGATGGCGCAGACAAGATCTTTCTTGTCGCTGGCAAACTGGCTGGTGATGGTGTTAAGGTTGGATTGGTCACCCTGCGCATTTTGGTAATCAATGACAACATCTTTACCGATGGTGTAGCCGGCTTCTTCGAGGCCGTCTTCAAAACCATCACGCGCGCGGTCGAGCGCTGTGTGTGCGGTGGTCTGAATGATACCGATCTGCAGCGCATCTGCATCGGCTTCCGCGGTGGCACTACTGTCTCCTGCCGAACTACTGCTGTTGCCTCCGCCGCAGCCTGCCAATAACATCATACTGCCGAGAGCAATCCCGGCGATCCATTTTTTCATCTTCATCCTACATTCCTCCGTTCTACAATTTCTACATTTCTCGGATGAGAGATCCCACAAACCGTGGATGTATGTTTATAATATACCCCGTGCACATATATTGCAAGCATTATTGAACAAAAGTTTCCAAAACTGTCGGAAAATTTGATTATTATTTTTTATTGGGCGTAACAATAACTTTTCCCAAATTGTCACAAGTTTTCATTTTCCCCAGGGAAGTATGCTCAACAGATAGGGTTGTCCACTTTTCCACTAAGGTTTTCCCCAGCAATCCCCAGGTTTTCCCCCAATTTTTGTGGAAAACCGTCGAGTTTTCCGAAGATTTTTCCACAATTCCCGTGGAAAACCATTGTTTTCCTCAGAAATTCGCGGTTTGTGCGTTTTCCACAGATTTTACACACCGATAACATTTTTCCTGACGACGCATCATCTTCCGCGCCTCATAGACAAAATGCCCCTTTCGCCTAAGAGGGCCAATATTCAAAAAATATTTTTCCACAGGGGGCATTGGGCATTGATCGGCAGCGCTGACACACAAAAAGCCCGGAACCATTTCTTTCCGAAGAAACGGTTCCGGGCTCTGCCTGGATCATTCGTCGACATGTGTAAGTCGTTTCTGGGCCAACGCCACGTAACGCGCTGCGTTTTCCTGACTGGCGCTGCGTTGTTCTGGGCGCACGCTGCCGCGCACTTTGGCAGGCACACCCATGACCATGGAATTTGGTGGAATATCAACACCGCCTGTGACCACAGCACCAGCAGCGATGATGCTGCCTTCTCCAATGTGCGCACCATTCATGACGATGGAGCCCATACCAATGAGCACGTCGTCATCGATGGTGCAGCCGTGCACCACGGCACGGTGACCGATGGTCACACCATCGCCAATGACGAGCGGCCAGCCTTCATCCACATGCAGCACCGCACCATCCTGCACGTTGGTGCGTGCACCGATGCGAATGCTGTCTTCATCAGCGCGAACCACTGCATAGTGCCAGATGCTGGCATCATCACCGATGCGCACATCGCCTTCTGTCACACAGTGGGCGCTTCTATAGTATCCCATTATTATTCCCCTTTTTTAATGAAATAAAAAAGACTTGAGCGCATGTCTCAAGTCTTATTCCGCGCTGTAAGGGATTCGAACCCCTGGCCTTTTGGTCCGTAGCCAAACGCTCTATCCAGCTGAGCTAACAGCGCACACGGAGAGAGAGGGATTCGAACCCTCGATACGGTCACCCGTATACTCCCTTAGCAGGGGAGCACCTTCGGCCTCTCGGTCATCTCTCCTCGCCATAACAGAACCTATTATAGATCGTCGTTTCGATTCTGTCAAGCGCTTTTTTCAACTTTTTTTCTGACGGAGGAGGTGGGATTCGAACCCACGGAACCCGTGAAGATTCAACGGTTTTCAAGACCGCCTCCTTAAACCACTCGGACACCCCTCCAGAAAACAACCCTAATTATAAAGGTGTTTTCTCCGCCTGTCAACAAAAATTATCAGGCAATGTATGATTGATTATTTTCCGATCGGTGCGATCGGTCCATCGACACAGGAAAATTCCACGAAGGTCTCCAATGTACCATTCATGTTATTGCTGATATTTTCCAGCTGGGTGATGATCGTCAAAATGTGTTTGCTGAGGTCTACTGCATGCAAACGTTCGCCGATAATCGCGATGGAGCGTTCATAGAACGAAGGATTGGCAAAGCATTCATGCCAATCTTTATCATCCTGAAGCCCTTGCTGAAACTCGTCAAAGTCACTGATTGCCTGTTCAAGCAGGGCACGCACTTCAGAGACTGCTTCACGGTTGATCTCATTCTGGCCGCTTGTATAGGAGAAAATATTTAAGCAGCCACTGACTTTGATCTCGCGAAGCTTTTTAATCAACTCATCAAGATGATTAGAGCACGCTCTTGCTGGCTCTAATAACGCAGCGCGAATAGCCATCACATAGGCCTCCTTTCTACTGCAGAATTTTTTTGTATAGTAGGAAAGTATTGTATGAGTAATTTTATTATAAACTATAAATCTCCATCATGTAGTAATTATCCGACTATTTTCCGGGATTATCTTACATCTTTCATCATTTCTCAATATTTTTCCCCTGTTCGAGCAGTGGTTTCAGGAAACGCCCCGTGTAGGAATCGGGACATGCTGCCACTTGTTCCGGTGTGCCGCTGACGACAACACGTCCACCGCCAGCGCCGCCTTCTGGGCCAAGGTCGATGATGTAGTCGGCGCATTTGATGACGTCGAGGTTGTGCTCAATGATGATCATGCTTTCACCATTGTCAACAAGACGGCCCAGCACTTTGAGCAAACTGTCGATGTCGGCCGTGTGCAGCCCGGTGGTTGGTTCATCAAGGATGTAGAGGGTTTTGCCTGTCGGGCGCTTGGACAGTTCGGTGGCCAATTTGACGCGCTGTGCCTCGCCGCCGGAAAG
>JAXJBF010000128.1:0-15566 GCA_036303105.1 Peptococcaceae bacterium
GCAAACCGGTATATTTGAAGACTGGGCTACATGTGAAGCGCAGATAAAAGGTTTTTCAGGAGCAGAATATAAGAGCTTTAAAAGAAAGGATGAGGCTCAGAATTTTCTCCAAGTGACCTCAGAAGCAATTGATAGTGCTACGTTTCAGTATCCTTGTGCTTATATAGATGGTAGCTATGACGTGAAAACGCATCGTTATTCTTATGGTGCAGTTATTCTTTTTTCGCCAACATGTGAGAAACATTTTTCACAAGCCTTTGATTGTGCTGATCTTGCGAACATGCGTAATGTTGCAGGAGAAATTAAAGCGAGTGAATTTGCGATTTCATATGCAATTAAGCAAGGATGGAAGCAAATTGCTTTATACTATGATTATTATGGCATTGAAAAATGGGCGACTGGAGAATGGAAAAGGAATTTACCGGCAACACAAGCATATTATGATTTCTGCCAAAATGCATTTGAAAAAATAAAAGTTCTCTTTATTAAAGTTAAAGGCCATTCGGGTAATGTGTACAATGATTTGGCCGATTCTTTGGCGCGGGAAGCGTTAAATTTGTAATCGATTGGAGTGAAAGGATGAATTTTAAGCGAAAAATAGCCAGTTCACTTGTTTTATCTTTAGGGATCACTTCTGTGCTAGCAACACCAATGTTTGCGGAATCAATCTCGGATCTACAGGATGAACAAGCATCGATTAAGAATTCTATTGAACAGAAGCAAAATGAATTGAACAGCAATTCATCTCAAAAATCTGAGACTGTAGAAAAAATCAAAGAGATTAGCGACTCCATCAATGCAACACAACAAAAAATTGCTTCCTATACAACTCAAATTTCCGACCAGGAAAGTGCTATCGCTGAAACAAATGCGCAGATTAGCGAAACTGAAGCAAAATTAGCAGACGCACAAGAGAGTTTAAATAATCGTTTAGTAACAATTTACAAAGATGGTAATGTTAATTACTTGGAAGTGTTGTTTCAGTCTGAAGATTTTGCAGACTTTCTGACACGATTTGAGTATCTGTCTTATATTACAAAGAGAGACAAGGCTCTAGTGGAAGAAGTTAAATCAGTGAAGGCTCAACTTGAAAGTCAAAAAGCAACCCTTGAACAGCAGCTGTCTTCATTGAATGCACTGAAGAGTGAAGAAGAAGACGTAAAATCACTTCTGGAAGATCAACAAACACAGCAACAAAATGTGTATGCTGAGCTTGAAAATGACGAAGCTGCCTTAAAGGAAACCATAGCTGAAATGCAGGCAGCGTCTGATGAAATTGGTCAGCAGATTGCCACGCTTCAGGCAGAAGAAGAGGCAAAACGTGCAGCTGCCGCGGCGGCAGCCAATCAGGCAAATGGAGCGGTAACAACCACTGCATCCTCATCAGATTATACTGTTACTTCCGCAGGTTCAGGTGTATGGCCGGCACCGGACAGCCACAGAATTACTAGCAATTATGGCGGACGTTCTTATCCCTTAGATGGTAGTTACAATTATCATTTAGGCCTTGATATTGGAGCGTCTTATGGGACTCCGGTTGTTGCGTATCAAGGTGGAACAGTATTAATTGCTTCTTATCATTGGAGCTATGGCAACTATGTTGTTATTGATCACGGAAATGGCTTAAGCACCTTGTATGCACACATGTCAGCACTTACGGTGAGTGCAGGACAAACGGTGAGTGCGGGACAACAAGTGGGGCAGGTTGGATCCACTGGTTCAAGTACAGGACCGCATTTGCATTTTGAAGTGCGCATCAATGGATCAAATGTTGATCCATCACCATATCTTGGAATTTAAAAGCTCTGAAAGAAAAGCCCTCTTTCAGAGCTTTTTTGTGACAACATGTTAGAAGAGAGTGGGAATGAAGATGAGTTTAACAAAAAATGAAATAAAATCCTTAAAAGCCCAGGCGCAACTTATAAAACCAAAAATTCTTGTTGGGAAAAATGGTTTAACAGATGGTACATTGCAATCTATTGATGAAGTTTTAACTGCTGATGAAATCGTGAAAATTAAATTTTTGAGCAATAGCACAATGATTGATGTTGAAGCATGTGAACAGTTAGCAAATGATCTTCAGGCGGAATTTGTTCAGAAAATAGGTCGGATGGTTGTTTTATATCGTGAAAACCTGTAATATAATAGATTGGATGGCTTCGTGTAATGGGTGCAAGCAAAAGAATTATTGTAAAAGTTGGTACAAGTTCGGTAACTCATCCGAATGGAACAATTAACTTAAGATTTATCGATAAATTATGTGCTGCTTTAACAGATTTAAAAAATGAAGGTAATGATGTTGTTTTAGTTACTTCTGGTGCTGTTGGCGTCGGAAAGTACCGAATGAATTTACAAGAGAAGTTATTGACCATAAGTGAAAAACAAGCCATGGCAGCTATTGGCCAAGGTCTTCTTCTTCATATTTATGAAAAAAGTTTTCTTGAGTATGGCCAAATGTCTGCGCAGTTGCTACTCACACGAGAAGATATTAAAATTAGAAAACGCTTCTTAAATGCTAGAAATACACTTCTTGAACTTTTGAAACTTGGGGTTATTCCTATTGTGAATGAAAATGACAGTGTTGCCAATGATGAAATTAAGTTTGGTGATAATGACACATTAGCAGCTTTGGTAGCAGTTCTTTCGGATGCAGATTTGGCAGTTCTTTTTACAGATATTGATGGATTATACACAGCAAATCCGGCTGTAAAAAAAGATGCGAAAAAAATAGATGTTGTTGAGAAAATTACTGAAGAAATTGAATTGATGGCAGGATCAGCTGTTTCAAACGTTGGTACTGGCGGGATGAGAACGAAGATCGAAGCCGCAAAAATATCAACAAATGCTGGGATTCCGATGATTGTTGCTTCACGAAACGAAATTGCTTCACTTCATGAAATTATTATGGGAAGATGCAGCATAGGTACTTTATTTAAGGCAACGCATCGCCCGCTTCATGCAAGAAAATCGTGGATATTGTATGGATCGGAAGAAGAAGGTGTACTGATTGTAGACGATGGAGCTAAATCTGCGCTTCAAGAAAAAGGAAAATCTTTATTGCCAAGTGGTATTGTTGAGGTGCAAGGAACATTTGATAGAGGAGCAATTGTTGCAATCGCGGATATATCAGGTCATCGTTTTGCAAAAGGAATTACAAATTATTCATCTATATTTGTAGATCGTATTAAAGGGTTAAAAAGTGATTGTATTGTTACAAAATATCTTGATTATAGTGAAGAAGAAGTTATTCACAGGGACAACCTTGGTTTATTGTAATTAAAGGAGCGTCATGTATGAATGTTGGATTGTTTGGTGGAACCTTTGATCCGATTCATTTGGGGCATGTTGACATGATTTGTCAATTATGCGAACATATGGCATTAGATAAAATTATTTTTATTCCCGCTTATATTCCGCCTCATAAACATAAGATTAATATGACGCCGTATAATCACCGCTTGGCTATGACACGCTTGGCAATTGAAAATTATTCCTTTTTTGAAGTTTCCAGTTTTGAAAGTGAAAGCATAAAGCCGTCCTATACTTTTCATACAATTGAACATTATAGGAAAATTTATTCTCATGATAAACTCTTTTACATAATGGGAGTAGATTCTTTTAATACGATTGAGGAATGGTATCGTTGGCAGGAACTGCTTTGTTTGGCAAATTTTGTTATTGTGGATCGTCCGAATAAATCGTTGGATATTTCAAAGTCTACGTCACAAGTGCTTGCGAGTAGTCCTTATGAAATTTTTTATCTTCCATTACATACGTTGCCAATTTCTTCAACATTGATTCGAGAAAAAATCGCTGCACATCAATCTGTTGATAGGTTTTTGCAACCAAATGTATTACAATACATTAATAAGCATCATTTGTATCAGTAGGTGGGTGGATTAATGAATTATCAAAAACTTGTTAAAGAGCAGCTTTCAGAAAAAAGATATCAGCATTCAATAAGGGTGGCAGAAACTGCAGTTGCACTTGCGCAAGCACATAAGTGCAATGAAACGCATGCAGAAATTGCTGGTTTGTTGCATGATTTTTGTAAGGAATATGCGAAAGAGCAACTTGTACAATTAGCTGTTGAAAATAGTTTACTTACAAGTCGAGATGATTTGCTGATGCCTCAAATTTTACATGGACCGGTTGCTTCCTATATCTTAAAAAGAGAAGCGATTATTGAGAATGAGGATATCCTTCAAGCCATTCGCTATCATACAACTGGTCATCCTGATATGAATGATCTTGCTAAGATTATTTTTATAGCTGATTATATTGAGCCAGGACGAAAAACTCCGCATATTAGTGGATTATTTGAAATTGCGGCAATAGATCTAGATCGATGTGTTGTTGAAATTATTGATCGCACGATACAATATCTTTTAGAAAAACATAGCATTATTCACGAAGATATGATGAAATTGAGAAATAGAATTCTGATTAAGGAGTAATTACCTTTTTATGAATAAAATAATTGAAGAATTTGTCCGTTTAATGGACTTGAACAAATGTGATGATATTAAGGTATTGGATATGAGAGGAGTTACTTATATCGCAGATTACTTTGTAATAGCGACTATAATGAATAAACCTCATGCTGAAATGATTTGTCGAAAACTTGAAGAGTTAAATTACAAACTAACAAATAACACATACTTCCACATCGAAGGCAAAGAAGTTGGAGACTGGATGTTAATCGATACAGGTGACATTATCGTCCACCTTTTTCAGGCTGATACACGCAGTTATTACAATTTAGATGCGTTGTGGGGCGATGCAAAAAATATTGATGTGTCAGAATTACTAATAGATTAGTGGAGGCGTTTTGCTGTGATAGTAGGCTTTTTTGATTCAGGGATTGGTGGAGTCTCGGTCCTGGAGAAAGCGGCTTCACAATTACCTTACACCAATTTTTTATTTTATGCTGACTCAGCACATGTACCTTATGGAAAAAAAACAAAAACGGATATTGTCCAATATGTAGATGATGCTATAGCGTTTCTACATAGAGCAGGTGCAGAGATTATTGTTCTTGCCTGCAATACTGCGACAAGTGCTGCCGCTAAATATTTGCGCGAAAAATATTCGTTTCCAATACTAGGAATGGAACCAGCTGTAAAAGTGGCTGCACAGGCATTGGATGGAGATATGTCCCAAAAAATTATTGTGACTGCAACAGAACTAACTTTAAAACTTGAAAAGTTGGATAATTTGATTCATCGTTTGGGAGTAGACAGCTATGTTGAAGAGGTCCCGTTACAACAATTGGTTGCTTTTGCTGAGCAGGGAATTTTTGAAGGGAAAAAAGTGGAGCAGTATCTGATGCAGGCTTTTTCTGCATGCGATATGTCACATGCATGCGCAATCGTTTTAGGTTGTACACATTTTACCTTTTATAAAACACTTATCGGCAATATTGTGGTAAATTTAACAGGCCGGCATATTCCAGTTGTTGATGGAAACGCTGGCACTGTTAATTATCTGGCAACAATGGTATCGGAAGAGGTTTTAGAGCTTAAGCCATTGGCAGATAGACTGCGATTTTTTGAAAGTGGCAAAGAAGTGCCTTTTGAAAAATATCAGCACATATTAGAACGGGCACATATTGAAAATGCAGGGGGAAATTAACATGAAAAAGGCATTGTTTATTGTTAATCCGAATGCAGGAAAAATGGCAATTAAAGAGAATCTCATTGACGTCTTAAGCAAATTTAATGCCAAAGGCTTTGTGACCACCGTTTATATTACACAAAAAGCCAATGATGCAACAGAGTACATTCAAAATAATGGCTTAGGATATGATTTAATTATTTCCTGCGGTGGAGATGGTACCTTGAATGAAATTTTACGAGGTATCGCATCATCCGATAAAGACTATGCGCCGATTGCGTGTATTCCGGCAGGGACAGTAAATGATTTTGCTCGTTCACTGGGAATTCCGAGTGATATTCAATTAGCTGCAGATACAGTGTTGGAATCGGTGCCACATAATTATGATTTTGGCATGTTTAATGGTTCTATTTTTAGTTACGTTGCTGCTGCAGGTGCATTTACAGAAGTTTCTTATGGCACTCCGCAGTACTTAAAAAATTTACTTGGAAAATATGCGTACTATTTTGAAGCATCAAAGAAAATTACTGATTTATCTGATGTGTTTTCATTAAAAATTGAAATTGATGGACAGGAAACCATTGAAGGAAATTTTATAATGGTCGCAGTATCCAATTCAAAATCGATTGGTGGATTTTTGCAATTTGATGATGATCAAAAATCTATGCTTACAGACGGAATGTTTGAATTGACTTTGATCAGACGCCCTGTGACTCCAATTGACTTGCAAAAAATGGTTCACTCTTTAAATGTTAGGCGATATGACAATGATTGTATTCGCAGTGTAAAAGGAAGCCATTTTAAAATTACCTCTGAAAGACCTTTGCCGTGGACCTTGGACGGGGAATATGCAGGAGAGTTCAAAGAAACAACAATTTGTTTGTATAATAAACGAATTCAACTTGTATTTCCTGATTGAGGATAAGCATATATAAATAAAGAAAGGATCAAAAAAATGATTAATACCAATTACGCAAACCTTAAAAACAATTATTTGTTCTCAACTGTTGCTGAAAAAGTACGCGCCTATTCTGAAGCACATCCAGATGCAGATGTTATTAAGCTTGGCATTGGTGATGTTACGAAGCCTTTGGTAAAAAGTGTCGTAGACGCTTTGCATGCTGCTGTGGATGAAAATGCAAAAGCTGAAACTTTTATGGGATATGGCCCAGAGCAAGGGTATGGCTTTTTGCGTGAAGCTTTAGCAGACTATTATGCTAAGCTGGGAGCAAATGTCGATGCTGATGAAGTTTTTGTAAGTGATGGCGCGAAAAGTGATATTGCTAATATCTTAGATATTTTTGATAAAAATTGTCATGTGGTTATTCCTGATCCTGTTTATCCTGTTTATTTAGACACAAATGTGATGGATGGGCGCAAGGTGAGCTTCTTAAATGCAAATGAAGGTAATGATTTCTTGCCTATGCCAGAAGATCTTGAAAGTGATGAAAAGGCAGATATTATTTATTTATGTTCTCCAAACAATCCGACCGGAGCATGTTATAATAAAGAACAGCTGAAAGTTTGGGTTGATTATGCAAACGAACAGAATGCGGTTATTTTCTTTGATAGTGCCTACGAAGTTTTTGCAAGTGGTACCGATTTGCCAAGAACAATTTTTGCGATTCCAGGTGCACGAACCTGTGCAATAGAAATTGCATCATTAAGTAAGACTGCTGGATTTACAGGTACACGCTGCAGTTATACTGTTGTGCCAAAAGATTTAGTGCGTGATGGGCAATCTTTGAAAGATATGTGGTTTAGACGTCAGTCTACAAAATTTAATGGTACACCGTATATTGTCCAAAAGGCTGCTGCTGCTGTATTTACTGAAGAAGGCTATGCAGAGATCATGGAAAATATTCAGGGATATAAAGAAAATGCAAAGATTATTACGGACGCGCTTGATGAACTTGGAATTTATTACACTGGCGGTCATTTTTCACCATATGTATGGCTGAAATGTCCTAACAATATGAGTTCTTGGGAATTTTTCGACTTCTTCCTTGAAAAAGCTCAGGTTGTTGGAACACCTGGTGAAGGATTTGGGAAAAACGGTGAAGGTTTCTTCCGTTTAACAGCTTTCAATACGCCTGAACGTACTCGTGAAGCCATGGAACGCTTGAAAGCCATCTTGAAGTAATAATTAAGGTGTGTGAATAAATGATTCAATTTACCAATGCTGGTCATACTTTTAAAAATGGAACAGTTGGTTTGGCAGATATCAATTTAAAAATTGATGCGGGTGAATTTGTATATATTGTTGGTGAAAGTGGCGCTGGGAAGTCGACATTTGCAAAACTTGTGTTACGGGAATTGATAGCAACATCTGGCACTATCCGTGTTGATGGTGTTGACCTATCGCGAATTAGAAAACGACGTCTTCCATATTATCGCCGAAAAATAGGGTTTGTATTTCAAAATTTCCGCCTTTTGGCAGATCGTTCGGCCTATGAAAACGTTGCTTTTGCTTGTGAGTGTATAGGTTTGCCACGAAAACAGGTAATTAGAAGAACTCGAGAAGCATTGGAATTCGTTGAGCTTTTAGATAGAAAGGACCATTATCCGCATGAATTATCTGGTGGTGAGCAACAGCGTGTTGCAATTGCAAGAGCAATTGTAAATAAACCGCAAATAGTTATTGCGGATGAGCCTACAGGAAACCTTGATCCAAAACATGGTGAAGAAATATTTAGTCTGTTTGAAGCCATCAATGGAATTGGGACAACCGTTATAATGGCAACCCATGATGAAATTCTTGTCGATAAACATTTGCATCGCGTAGTTACTTTGTCTGATGGTCGTATCGTGAGAGACAGTATGAATGGAGGGTATTATTTAAATGTTCCTGACAAAAACGAAATATACCCTTCGTGATAGTCTAAGACAAATCACGCGTCATAAGCTGTTTTCTTTTTTGACCGTTCTTACTATTGCAATAACTTTAACACTTCTTAGTGTTGCGATGCTGGTTGCGGCAAATAGTTATAATGCAACTCAAAATATTGAAGATCAGTTACGAATTGTTGCCTTTTTAAAGCAACCTTCAGATCCTGCTAAAAATACGGAATTGTTGAATAAACTAGAAAAGACTGACCATGTAAAGAATGTTGAATATATTAGCAAAGATGATGCGTTGAATTCATTAGATGAACAAATGCAAAGTTCTGATTTGGATATAAAAGAATCTTTGGAGGGAGATAATCCATTACCCGATTCATTTCAAATTACCGTGGATCAGCCAGAAAATATTGAAGCTGTTGCTAATGCTTTAGCTCAAGAGGACATTGTAGATAGCATCAATTATGGACAAGATTTGGTGGATAATGTTGTAAGTTTTAACAAATCTGCTGCTGCATTAGGTGTATTGGTCATTGTTCTCATGATTATTGCGACATTGTTTTTAATAAACATTACTATTCAGTTGACAGTGAATAGTCGTAAAGATGAGATTCAAATCATGAAGCTTGTGGGGGCTAAAAATAGTTTTATTCGCATGCCATTTTTTATTGAAGGTATTATTCTTGGTGCTCTGGGTGCTTTGGTTGCAGGTGCATTTGTTTGGTGGGGATATGAAAACGTTTACTCTTACATCAGTGCAAATTTACCTTTTTTACCATTGTTGAATAATAACTATATGATGGTTTTGCTTCTTGCGGCGAACCTTGCAGTGGGAATTGTTCTTGGAGCCTTAGGAAGTATCTTTGCTGTTCGCAAACATTTGAAAATATAAATGAGAAAGCGCACCTATCGTGCGCTTTCTTGCGTAAAAGGAGGGCATAGTTTTATGAATATTATGAAATGGAAAAATAAGGCTAAGATTGCAATCATCTTAGGATCGGGCTTAAATAATACTGTGCATGAACTGCTAGAAATTGAAGAAGAGATTCCTTTTTCGGATATTCCAGGTATGCAGCTGGCAACAGCACCAGGACATGTTGGGAAGTTTATTTTAGGTATCGTTCAAGGTGTTCCTGTTATAGCCTTGCAAGGACGATTGCATTTTTATGAAGGGTATTCTATTCAGGATGTTGTTCGGCCCATCAAGATTTTTCATTCACTTGGAATAGAAACTTTGATTGTTACGAATGCTTCTGGTGGTATTAATCTTTCCTATCATGCGGGTGACTTTATGTTGATTGAGGATCATATTAATTTTATGGGTGTTAATCCATTGATTGGTGAAAATCAGCAAGAATTTGATCGTTTTCCAGACATGACCTTTACGTATGACAAAAAATACAATGAGATTTTTAAGCGTGTTGCATCAAAATATCCCGTCGTATTACACAGTGGCGTCTATATAGGTGTAAGTGGTCCAAATTATGAAACGCCAGCAGAAATCAAAGCCTTTCGCATTTTAGGTGCGGATGCTGTTGGGATGTCGACCGTGCCTGAAGTCATCGCAGCTCGTCAAATGCGTATGCGCATTTGTGGCATCTCATTGATAAGTAATATGGCAGCAGGCGTTCTTGATCAAAAGCTGACTGAAGAGGAAGTCTTAGAAGCTGGACGAAAGGCGCAGCCGGTTTTCAAAGGAATGGTTTCAGATTTTATTCGTGAAATTGGAGGATGATTTATGGAGAAACTTCAAACCATTCGTTATGATGTGTCAAAAAACACAATTTGTATTTTAGACCAGACACGATTACCAAATGAACTAAAGGAAAAAATTTTAAGCAGCGCAGAAGATGTCTATCATTCAATAAAATTTTTAGAAGTGCGTGGTGCACCTCTTATCGGTATAACAGCTGCCTATGGTCTGGCGATGGTTGCACAGCAATTAAAGTTTAAGGACATGACTTCTTTTATAAAAGGTATTTTAGAAACCAAAGAATATTATGAAAGCGCACGCCCAACCGCGGTGAACTTAGAAAATGCTCTCAACAAGATGGTAGAGGGTTTAGAATCATGTCCTTCAATTATAGAGGCAAAAAAAGTATTATTAGATAGAGCGGTCCAATTTCATGAAAATGATCGATGGATTGGTCAACAGATAGGGCACTATGGAAATCTATTATTAGGTGATAAGGCACAGGTCATGACCTACTGTAATGCGGGTTCACTGGCGACGGGAAATAGATATGGAACAGCCTTAGCACCAATTTATACAGCGCAAGAGTGCGGAAAACAGATTTCCGTGTATGCTTGTGAAACGAGACCAATCTTGCAGGGGGCACGTTTAACATCTTTTGAACTAACATATAATCACATCCCTACGACGTTGATTACAGATAATATGATGGGATGGTTAATGTCGTCTCGACATATTGATGCGATTTTTGTCGGCTGTGATAGAGTGGCCACAAATGGAGATTTTGCAAATAAAATAGGAACTTATACGCTCGCAGTTTTAGCAGAAAAACATCATGTTCCGTTTTACGTTTGTACTCCGTCGACAACCATTGATTTCTCTGCAAAAAGTGCAGAAGATATTGAAATTGAATTTCGTGATCCTGAAGAGGTCCGAAGTATGTGGTATTGTCAGCCTATGGCATCGCAGGAAGCAACGATATTAAATCCTGCGTTTGACCGAACTCCAGCTGCATTAGTAACGGGTTATATTACCGAGAAAGGTATTTTGCTACCATCGTTTTCAAAGGAGTCTTTTTAAAATGTGTGTAGAAGAATTATTCCCAGAGTTCCAACCATATGTGGTTCATTTCGTTGAAATATGTCATCGACTTTATTCTAAAGGACTCGTATGTGCTTATGACGGAAATGTTTCTATGAAAATTGGTGAGCATATCTTAATTACTCCAACACATATTTGTAAGGGAAATCTTTCAGTAAGCGATTTGCTTGTTGTTAATGGAGCAGGTGAAAAGTTATATGGTAAGCGGCAGCCAAGTTCTGAAATGAAAGTACATCTGGCAATATATAATGCATTGCCAGAGCGGAAATGTGTTATCCACGCGCATCCGGTATATACAACAGCTGTGTATCGTCATGGAAAAAATGTGGATGTTTCTCTTTTGACAGAGTCTGAAGATACCTTAGGCTTCGTACCGGTCGTTTCTTTTGCGACACCAGGGAGTCAAGCGTTGGCAGATGGTGTTAGGGAGGTTATATCGGAAAAAATTAAAATATGTGTGTTGGAAAAACATGGTGTTGTTGCCAGCGGAGTTGATTTGGAAGAAACATATTTTTTGTTGGAATCATTAGAGAGATTAGCAAAGACAGAAACTATTATCGCGACTACGAAATAATAAGTGTTGTAGCTGTTATTTTTTCTTAGATTATGATAAAATATAAATGGTTTGTAAAAAAGGGGGACGACACCGATGAATCATGAAAAAGCACTTCGTTTGTTTGCGTCCATTTTGGACGATGATTTAACTGTTGGGAGCAATCATTTGATTGATGATTTACCATCAGTATTCACGGCGACGGACTTCTTATATTTTTTTGCGCTCAGAGAGCATTTTTGGCCTGAGATAAAAGATGAAGATGAGCGATTAATGATCAGCGTCGCAATGACAGAAAGTTATTTAAGTTCTTTGCTTCATGTGTATTCTGGTGAGTATCATTTTGATGAGGTTGAGCACCAATTAGAACATTGTATTCTTTATGGAGATTTGCTATCAGGTGCGTTCGCAGAAAAGCTGATTCTTTTGGATAGAGTTCACTTGTTAAAAGAGTGGTTAGAGTTGCTTCAGAAAATAAATAAGCAGTTACTCTCCTTCTCTTTGGAAAAACGGAACACAAGGGAGAAAAAAGGATATCTTGTAACGTGTTTTGTGGAATTTTTAGCTCCTAATGAAGATTTATCAAAGCATGTTGAGGCGGCCGAGCAATTACTGGTAGAGAATACTATGCCTGCGCCAGAGTATTCATTTTTTGATTTGTTAATGCAAGATATTGGTTTTGCCGTTGGAGAGCAGTGGTCATCAGCTGAAAATCTTAAGGCATTGCGTGAATAGGTGGACTCATGAAGAATTTAATGCAGCAACAAAAAATTAAATCGATTTTAAAAGAAGTTGAGGCCGAAATAGAGGAACTCGTTGCTTTTGATGATCCTTTTATCAGGGAATGTGCATTGGAGACCATTCGAGCAGGTGGAAAACGCTTACGGCCAATCTTTGTTATTTTAAGTGCTCAGTATTTTGGCGTAAAAAATACTGAAATTGTAAAATTCGCTTCAATAATGGAGTTGGTGCACACAGCGTCATTAATTCATGATGATGTTAATGATAATTCCAACTTGAGAAGAGGAAAGCCGACAATTAATGCATCGTATGATAATAATGTAGCGGTACATATAGGTGTCTATATTCTCATTGAAGCGTTAAAAAACGTATATGATGTATCTCATACTAAAGCATTGTTAAATATATTAACACATACTGCAGTCGAAATGTCGCGTGGCGAAATCGCGCAATTGGCTTCAATGTATGACACTTCTCAAACAATAGAGTCCTATAATTATCGTATTGAACGAAAAACAGCACTTTTGATTGCAATTTGTTGCCAAACAGGTGCCATCTTAAGTAATGCAACAAAAGATGAAGTAGATGCTTTTTATCAATTTGGATATCATTTAGGGATGGCATTTCAAATAAAGGATGATTTATTAGATTTAATGCCCGAAGATAAAAATATTGGCAAACCGATTGGACATGATTTAAAAAATGGCTTGATTAATTTGCCAACAATCTTGTTATTGGCAAAGGATTTTCCTGAAAAAGAAGATATTATTCAACGTATTCAAAGAAAGTTTCCTAACGGGCGAGAAGACTTCGATTACATTATTCCGTTTATTTTACAGGAAGACATCATTAAAGCATGTGAAGATACCATTATGTACCATATTGATGCTGCAAAAGATATTTTAAATGGATTTGAAAAAAATGAAACACGTTCATTATTGTATGAAGCAGCAGATTATATTTATGAGAGGTCAATATAATGGCATTTACATATTCGGTAATGCTTGATTTATCTGGACGAAATGTTTTAGTTATTGGTGCTGGAAAAGTTGCAACACGTAAGATCCAGCGTGTTTTAAAGGCAGGCGCAATTGTAACCGTTATTGCGCCAGAGCTCTGTGAGGATATTTCAAAACTTTTGCAGCGACATGCTTTGCAATATGAACGACGGGCATTTCAATTGGATGATATTGGCTTTTATGCACCATTTCTAGTGTTTGCAGCAACGGATGATTCCAGTTTAAATAAAAGAATCGCTGAATATTGCAATGAAAATAATATTTTGGTAAATTCTATTACTGAACCGAAAAATGGTAATTTCTCGGTTCAGTCTGAAATAGAAAAAAAATATTATGCTGTTTCTGTTTCAACTTTTGGCCAAGGACCTGGCTTTTCAAAGGCAATGCGCGAGTATATAGAGCCTATGCTGGATGAACGATTGGATCTGGCTGTTGAGGTTTATATTGGCATTCGCCAGTGGCTATTCTCGATATTGGGAGATACTGATTTAAGGGTGGCTCATTTGCGTCGAATTTCTTTAGAACGCATTTGTTCTATGATTGATGAGGGAACTACTGATTATAATGAACTATTTGAGAGGGTGAAGGAATGGCTATCCTGCTCATTGGACTAAATTATAAAAGTGCACCAGTTGAAATACGAGAAAAGGTGTCTCTGTCCAGACCGCAGATCGAAAAGTTAAGCGAAAAGATTCGTCAGGTGCAGTCTTTTTCAGGCTGCACCATTCTTTCGACTTGTAACAGAACAGAGTTTTATGTAAATGCCGATTCTCCATTTGCGGCACAAGAAAATTTAATTAATTTGATGTGTGAATACAGTGGGTTGACACCACGAGTTTTAGCACCATACTTATATATTAAGTTTAATAAAAATGCAGCAGAACACCTGTTTACAGTTGCAGCAGGAATGGATTCGATGATCCTTGGAGAAAGTCAGATTCAAGGGCAGGTTCAAGACGCTTACGAATATGCGTTGAATTATGGCATCTCTGATAATATCTTGAATACTTTGTTTATGAATGCTTTAACGGTGGGCAAACGTGTTCGGACAGAGACGCAGATTGACAGACATACTTTGAGTGTAAGTATTGCAGCTGTAGAATTGGCAAAAGATTATTTTAATGGATTAACGGATCGTACGGTATTGGTGTTGGGGGCTGGCGAGACCAGTGAACTGACGTCAAGGTATTTAATTTCAAATGGCATTCAAAGCATCATGGTTGCTAATCGTACTTTTGAGCGTGCTCAATGGTTGGCTGGTGAAATTGGTGGGAAAGCTGTTAAACTTACAGAGTTAGATGAATACTTGCCATCGGCAGATATCATTATCAGTAGTACTGCTTCCCCGGTGCCTATTCTTGAAAAAGCTGATCTGCTTCTCGCACAAAAGAACAGAGAGAAGCCATTGTTGATCATTGATATTGCGGTACCACGTGACATTAATCCTGATGTTGCTGAGCTTGATTATGTGAAATTGTATGATATCGATGACATGGAACGTAAAACAGATGAAAATTTGGTTGCACGTCAGCAAGAAGCATTAAAAGCAAAAGAAATTGTTAATGAGGAATTGGAAGATTTTTATTTTTGGTTGGATTCCTTGTGGGTCGTTCCAACAATTGTAAAAATGCGATCTCAGATTGAAAAAATCAAGAAAACTGAAATTGAACGTGCAATTAACCGAATTGATCATCCTAGTGAAAGAGAAATTCATATTATTGAGCAATTAGCAAACAGTATTGTTAATCGCTGGCTCCATCGACCAATTATTAATATGAAATCGTTGGCGGGGAAACGAGCTGATAAAATTGATTGTTATATTAATGCAATAAATGATTTGTGGGGACTTGAAAATGACAAAGAAAATCATTAAGGTAGGTTCGCGTGACAGTCAGCTTGCCTTATGGCAGACAAAATATGCGATCGAGCAATTGAAAAAGGAATTTATTGATTACGAATTTGAAATTATCGATCTAAAAACCAAGGGCGATAAGATTTTAGA
>JAXJBF010000129.1:0-2024 GCA_036303105.1 Peptococcaceae bacterium
GTATTCAATTTCCCTGTGCCTGTTGATGGCGAGGAAGTGAAAGAACTTCCCTTGGAAACTGAAACAACCGTCGAGACGGTTGTTCTTTTGTCCCAACAAAAGCCAGATGACACCATAGAGATCGACCTGGACCTGGATGAGCTGGACGCTACTGCTGCCGAGACCAAAGCTACCTATGAGGAAATTAAGGCATATATCTGGGATACGCACCATTTGAAAGTATCCAGCCTGTATATCTCACAGATTAAACGCAAGTGCGGATTAGAGGTTGGCCAGAATTATAACCTGTCCAAATCTGAAAATCCGAAAGTGCCAAAGTGTCCGCCAGAAAAGGAAGCGGCTATTATGGATGCACTGAAACATTTTCAAATGATTTGAGGGAGGTTGATGAATATGGCAAAGAGCATGACAGAAGATGCTGTTCGCGACTTAGCTCGTGAAGCTCTTGGTTTAGTTGATAGTGAAATTGCGCGTGCTGGTGTGGGGCAGCTTACCACATTCAATCAGCTTGGGTTCCCAGGAGTAGCTGATAAACCAGATGGTTGGTATCTGCCGAATAATAAAAATAAGGTTGCAGTTGTTCTGGAAACGAAAGCAACTCGTATTACTCTTGGACAAACGCAAGTTGATGAAGTTCTGAAAAACGTGCGCATTATGCAAACACAATATAAGCAGGTTGTAGGAATTCTATATAACGGAGAAGATATTCGTGTTTTCAAAGGTGAAGAGGAAGTAAAGACACCCACCAAGTTGCAGAGTGTTAGCTATTATCTGTCTCTGTATACCGTGGATAGTATTGATAAAGAGCGAATCTATGAATTAACCGCAAAGATCAATAATGGGCTACATTTTGAATTTGGTATTAAAAACCTGTATCATCGTATGATTTTCACTGCATGCGCTTTAGTAGCTGAACGTTATGGTGCTGGATTGCGGCGTCTAAAAGATATGGGGTATGCGACATTCCATACAGCAATTCATTCGACGCTGTCCAAATCGCTCGAAGATAGCCGAAAGCAAAATGCTAAAATTGATATTCTGTTGGAAGAATATTCCGATATTAAAATGAATACAACGGACAATCAGCAGGCAATCAATGATTTTATCGACTGGGTTGTTGAGATCTCCGAGTGTGTCAACTCAAATGAATGGCGTGGTGAAGACGTAATGGGCATCTTCTTTAACGAATTCAATCGTTATAAGAAGAAGTCTGAGGCTGGTCAGGTATTTACGCCTGAGCATATCACCGACTTTATGTATAAGATTCTTGATGTGAATAAAGATGACTATATATTGGACGCGACTTGCGGTTCAGGTGGCTTCCTTGTAAAGGCTATGGCAAATATGATCCGAGAGGTCGGAGGCATGCAGGCAGATGCAGCTGCTGAAATTAAGTCAAACCATCTTTATGGAATTGAGTTTGACCGTGAAATTTATGCATTGGCGTGCGCAAACATGCTGATCCATAAAGACGGCAAAACCAACCTTGAGCAGATGGATGCCCGTACTGATCCTGCCTGCAAGTGGATGAAATCGAAGCCTATCACGAAAGTTTTGATGAACCCGCCGTACGAGAACAAATATGGGTGCATGAAAATTGTTGAAAATGTGCTGGATAATGTTCCTGCTCACACGCAATGTGCATTTATCTTGCCTGATAAGAAGTTGGAAAAGGCAAGCAAGGCCCAGATGAAGCGTATTCTGAAGAATCATCGTCTGCGAAAAGTCATTAAATTGCCTGAAGACTTGTTCTTTGGCGTTGGTATCACTACAAGTATTTTTGTATTTGAAGCTGGCGTTGGGCAAGATGGAAAGGAATTCTTTGCTTGCTATATGGAGTCTGATGGGCTTGCAACAGTTAAAAACAAAGGGCGGCATGATATTTACGGAAAATGGGCAGCTATCGAGGCACATTGGGTTGAAGTCATGGAAAAGCAGTCCGGTGATGATACGTGTCAATGGGTTAATCCTGCCGAGCATTTGTCATATCAGGTACCACAGAAGCCGTTCGAGATTTTCGAGGA
>JAXJBF010000130.1:0-1967 GCA_036303105.1 Peptococcaceae bacterium
CATCATGATCATTGGTCCGATCGCCCAAACAATGTCTACCTTCTCGCTGTCGCAGGCTTCTGCCAACAAATCGGTGACAAAACCTTTGTGACCAACAGAACCATCATCGGTGGCAATGCGCACTTCATCAACTGCGGCAGCAAGTTTATCTTCCCAGAACAGCAAATCTTTGGTCTTGGCGCCGATGATGGCGATAACACGGTTACCTGCCAACTTGAGATCGCGAGCAATTGGATAGATTGGTGCAATCCCTACACCACCACCAACGATGACAACTGTACCATAGTTTTCAATTTCACTGGCTTGTCCCAATGGTCCCACAACATCTGCAAAAGCATCGCCAGGGCGCATTTCAACAATTTTTTTCGTGGAATGACCAACCGCTTGAATCACGATGGTCACAGTGCCAGCTTCTGCATTATGGTCTGCAATGGTCAGCGGAATACGTTCTTCCCCTTCTCCCATGCGCACAATAAGAAATTGACCAGCTTTTGCTTTTTTAGCAAGCTGAGGCGCTTCGATGACCAATTCGTGGGTCTGGCCACCAAGGTGTTTGTAGTCTACAATTTTATACACGTTCAACCCTTCTTCCTCTAAGAATCAAGTTTTATTCACTGCTATCTATTATATAGCAGAATCGATTTTTTATAAAGAATCTTTCTATCTTCTTGTTCAATTCAAATTATTATTGCATCATATATTACCATCAGTTATACTACAAAAAAGAACTTTTTTGAAAATTACGACCTTTTTTCACTCGTATCATTCCGGAGGTGACCATCATGTTAAAATCTTTTCTGCTGTCGCTGTGTACATCGGTCCTGCTATGGATCAATTTCACTGGATTTGGCTATCTTGCAGAAATCAACAAACTCACGCTCTCCGTCAACTTCCAAATTCCTAATGCCAGCGTTGCTGGTATTCCAGTTGCCTATCTCTACATTTGGCTCTTGACAGCCGCACCATGGCTGATTGCTGGTATCCTCTGCGCTCTTTTGGTGCGTGACCGTTGGCTGCACTGGCTCACACCGTTGGTGTATCTGTTGGCTGCCTTTGTCGCCTTTTACCTAGCCATTCGTTTGCCGCTGCCTCTCACGATCAACGGAGTGCATGTGACCAGCAATCTTGGAAGCACCTTTTATCCGCCAACAACAACCATCGCCATTTTTGCGCTGTTGGCAACATTCACCCTGGTTCGCCTGCTGTTGAAAAGGACACGAAGTAAAAACTGAACATAAAAAAACCGCCGCTATGTCGCGAAACATAGCGGCGGTCTTATTTTTTTATTTCTTTTCGTCGTCATCCTGTTGGGATGGCAATCCGAGATTGTCAGAGGATTGATCACGCTGTGGTGTTGGAACGGTGTCCCAAGGCTTTGGCGCGTCGGCATCGTCTGTTTTCTTCTCATCGTTCACTGGCTGGGCAGGAGCCTGAGGCTGTTCCGTCTTTGGCTGCTCTGCACGCACCCACTGTTCAAAGGAGAAAGGTTCTGCCGTTTCATTGACAGGTGCTGCCGCTTTCTGAACAGGCGGATGTTCTTTTTCACGCTTTTCCTGTTCAGCAATCTTACGCTGCTTTTCTTCGTTAAGCTTAGCAAGATATTCGGCTTCTTCCTTGTCGATCTGATCCAATGGCTTGCCATCCATCACGCCTTGGAATTCGAAGGCATTGAGCACTTCACGTTCCTGCAGGGCCATGGCCACGGCATCCAGCTTGTCACGGTGTTCATTGAGCAAATCATGTGCATGCTTATGGCATTCGTCCATGATACGCTTTACCTCTTTATCGATGGAGAAAGCAATGGCTTCCGAATAGTTGCGGCTGTGGCCAAGATCCCGGCCCAAGAAGACCTGTTCCTGATCTTCACCAAAAGCAATCGTGCCAAGCTCATCGCTCATCCCCCAGCGGGTAACCATTTGACGAATGGTCTTCGTCGCACGCTCGATGTCGTTGGAAGCACCGGTGGA
>JAXJBF010000131.1:0-3928 GCA_036303105.1 Peptococcaceae bacterium
AATTCATTGTTCGGTTGCTTTTTCAAGCACTGGATTTTGTTCGCTTGGCTGTTTAATTTTCAAAGAACAACCTGCCGCCTCAGCGACAGCTCATTTATATTACCACAACTCAGGAATTCTTGTCAAGAGTTTTTTTGAAGTTTTTCATCAAAAGTTTTTCTTGATTTGTTCCGTCGCCTTGGCGATGTGTATATATTATCACCTTTATGAGATGATTGCAAGCACTTTTTTTCGTTTTTTAACGATTTCTTTTCAAAGGTTTTCCTTCTGCGATTTCCTTCTTGCTGGTGCTCATGCTCTTGGCATGCAGGCAATTATCATTCACTTTTCCTTACAGTCCTGCCCTTTTTGGCAAATATATTGTATTAGTCAGTCCCCCTGTTCTTTTGTACGCTGATAACAAACAACAGTGCTTGTGTGATGACTTTTGAAAGGAGCGTACGTTTATGATGACACTGTTCTTTAATGGTGATGTTCTGACAATGGAGAATGAAAACGATTGTCCTGAGGCCGTGCTTATTGATGAGGACCACATTGTGGCCACTGGGTCTTATGATGATTTACTGGCCCTTGCCGGTGCACACTGCCAGTTGGTCGATTTAATGGGCCATACTTTGATGCCGTCTTTTATTGATGGTCACGGTCATATTGTTATGGCCAGTGTTCAATATGGCACGAAGGTGGATCTAGAAGGAACGAGAAATTTTGATGAGATTGTAGAACGGCTGCAGGCATTCATTACAGACCATCAGATTCCTGCTGGTCTGCCTGTCGCTGGCTACGCCTATGACCACAATTTTTTAGAGGAAGGCACCCATCCGGACAAGCATGTTCTTGACCGTGCGTCGGAGGTGCATCCTATTGTCATTGCCCACACGTCAGGCCATGTCGGATGTGCCAACTCGCTGGCGCTCAGCCGCGCCGGCATCAGCGCAGCAACGCCGAACCCTCAGGGCGGTTTTATTGCACGCTATCCTGATTCAGAGGAGCCTACCGGCTACCTCGAAGAAGCTGCCATCATGATGGCCAATGCCGCCAATGAACCACCTGTAAACGATCCAGAAGCGCTTTTGGATAAGGTCCAAGACCTTTATGCCGCCAACGGTGTAACAACGGCTCAAGATGGAGCCACTGCCTCTGATGTTTTGGCGTTCTTGAAACAGGCCGGTGAACACGGCAAGTTAAAAATTGATATTGTTGCTTATCCGATGCCCATGGAATTGGATGGTGATTTGACACAGTCCCGCGATGGGGTCTCTTCTCTGTTGGCATCAAACGCAGAAATTGTTGGCACTTACAAGAACCATTTAAAGATTGGTGGCTATAAGATCCTCTTGGATGGCTCACCGCAAGGCAGAACAGCTTGGATGAGCGAACCTTATGAAGGATCGGGAGACTACTGAGGCTACCCTTGGCTGACAGACGATCAGGTGCACGCGTACATCAAGCGCGCCTTGGACGACAACCAGCAGCTACTGACCCATTGCAACGGCGATGCGGCTTCCCAGCAGCTGCTTGATATTTACGAAGAAGAGCTGGCAGCGTCTGCCAATCCTAACAAAAACAATCTTCGCCCTGTGATGATTCATTGTCAGACGGTCAGAGACGATCAGCTGGACCGCATGAAGAACATCGGCATGATCCCTTCCATCTTTGTCGCCCATACCTACTATTGGGGCGATGTGCATATGAAAAACTTCGGCCCTGTCCGCGGCAGCCGCGTCAGCCCTGTAAAATCTGCATTAGAGCGTGGTCTTATCTATAACTTCCATACCGACACGCCCGTTCGTCTGCCACTGATGCTGCACAGTGTCTGGTGCGCCGTCAATCGTCAATCGGTCAGCGGTGCATCGATCGGCCCTGAGCAATGCATCGATGTGTATGACGCCCTCAAAGGCATCACCATCAATGCCGCCTATGCTTATTTTGAAGAAGACAGCAAAGGATCGATCAAAGCTGGCAAGCGTGCCGATCTTGTGATTCTTGACAAGAACCCACTCAAAGTCGATAAAAATGACCTTTGTCACATCAATGTATTGGAAACCATAAAAGACGGGAAGACAATCTTTAAACGCTGATTATAAAAAAAGCAGTTTTGTTCACGTGGAACAAAACTGCTTTTTTATTTTTAGAATTCGCCTTTTGGCACTTTCATGCGGGCTTCTGGTTTTCCTTTATAGCGTTCTGGATGAAGTCGACGATCACGGAATTCAGCACAAGCTGTAAAGAGAACGTCTGTGGAGGAGTTGATCCCAGTTTCGCAGGAGTCCTGGATGACCCCGATGATGAAACCGACACCAACAACCTGCATGGCAATGTCATTTGGAATGTTGAACAGGCTGCAGGCCAGCGGAATCAGAAGCAAGGACCCGCCTGCGACACCAGATGCGCCTGCTGCGCTGGCGGCTGCCAGTACGCACATGATCAGCGCTGTGCCGAAGGAAACCTCGATGCCCAGTGTGGTGGCCGCGGACAGCGCCATCGTAGAAATGGTGATGGCGGCCCCTGCCATGTTGACAGCAGAGCCGAGTGGAATCGAGATGGAATAGGTGTCGTCATCAAGGTTCAGCTTTTTGCAGAGCTCCATGTTGACAGGAATGTTTGCTGCGGAACTGCGCGTAAAGAACGCGGTGACAAAACTTTCCTTGAGGCAGGTGAACACCAATGGATATGGGTTCTTGCGAATGCAAATGAAAGCAATGATTGGGTTGACGATCAATGCGACAACAGCCATTGCCCCTACCAGGAGCAGGATCAGCTTGCCATAGCCAACGAGAGCGCTCAGGCCTTGTTCAGAAATGGTCGTGAAGATCAGCCCCAAGATACCAAATGGCGCGAAGCTGATGACCCACTGAACGGCAATGGATGTGGCATCGGAGATGTTCTGCAGCACATTTTTGGTGCCTTCGCCAGCTTTTTTCAAAGCCAGCCCAAAAATGATGGACCAGAAAAGAATACCGATGTAATTGGCATTAACGATGGCATTGACTGGGTTGTCGACCAGATTCATTAAGAGATTGGTCAGGACTTCAACAACGCCGCTTGGTGGTGCCACATCGCCAACGTCGGCACCAGATGCCAAAGTCATGGTGAGCGGGAAGGCATAATGCCCCAGCACCGCTACAAAGGCTGCAGTCAAGTTCCCAATGATGTAAAGAACGACGATCGTTTTCATATTGGTACGTTGTCCTGCCGCCATGTTTGACAGTGCACTCATGACAAGGAAGAAGACCAAGACGGGCGCAATCCCCTTTAAGGCGCCGACGAAAAGGTCCCCTAAAATGGAAATACCTGAGGCTTGCGGAACAACCAGCCCCAAGATGATACCAATGATCAGTCCGCAAACAATGCGTTTGACGAGGCTGATGCTGTTCCATTTGTGAAATACTGCTTTAATACTCATACTGCTTTGATGCAGGCTTCTAAATAAAGCTCGCCTGCTTCCCCCTTCTGCAATAATTTCAGAGAGAACTTCACAATAGAAGTTCTCAACCAATACGTTTAATTATGACATACTTTTTTAGTGAAGGCTAGAGAGAACCCTTCGTCCGTCAATCGAATAATTTAATACACCCTACACGCACTTTTTTATCAGTCAGGGACAATTGTTCATTCTCAGTGTAATGACGCGCAAAAAAGCCTGAGAAAGTTTCCTTTCCCAGGCTGTAGTAACAATGATTATTTAAGGACTTGTGCGCAGCGTTCGCAAACATCAGGATGTTCGCTGTCAGCGCCGACGGTTTCAGAATACTTCCAGCAGCGTGCGCATTTGTGGCCGCCTGCTTGATCAATTTTGACAGCAAGGTTGTCAAAGGCTTCGCTCTTTTCAGCGTCTGCTGGTGCATTGGCGATGTCTTCGATGGCCAGCTGGCTGACGATGAAGAAGTCTTCTGGTGCCATGTCCATGTCGGCCAGTGCTTCTTTAATA
>JAXJBF010000132.1:0-73577 GCA_036303105.1 Peptococcaceae bacterium
GAGTACGGCCATAGCGTTGAACGAGAAGTGTGCTACTTGGTGGTGCATGGGCTCATGCACCTGGCTGGCTATGACCACATCGAACCAGAAGACAAAGAGGAAATGCGTGCCGAAGAAGAGGCGCTTTTGGGCGCTGTCGGCGTGACCCGCGACTGAGAGTCCTGTCTGAAAGCACGCTGTTGATTAATCAGTGTGCAGGCGTTTTTGCCTGCACCATTTTCTTTAGAAAAGGAGGAAGAATGATGAAAACCGGTTTTATTTCCCTGATCGGCCGGCCGAATGCCGGAAAGAGCACCCTGCTCAATCAAATCCTTGAGCGTAAGATCGCCATTGTGTCCTCGAAACCACAGACCACCCGCACCCGCATCACCGGTATTTTCACCACACCGGATGCTCAGATGGTGTTTGTTGACACGCCAGGCATCCACAAACCAAAACACCGACTCGATCAGTACATGGTGGAGGCGGCACGTTCGTCGATTTATGATGGCGATGTGATTTTCTATGTGGTGGACGCCTCGGTGCCATTTGGTGCCGGTGAGCAGTTCATCCTCGACAGTTTGGAAAAGATCGAGGCGCCAGTGTTTTTGCTTTTGAACAAAATCGATATGATGTCACCAGAAGAAATCATGCGTGCCATTGTGAAATGGCAGAGCCGCCGCGACTTTGCAGAAATCTTCCCATTGTCCGCAGAACGCGGCGACAATGTGGACCGTCTGCTGGAAACAACAAAAGGCTATCTTTTTGATGGCCCAAGCTTCTATCCGGAAGACGCTGTGACCGATCAGCCAGAGCGTGTCGTCATGTCAGAACTCATCCGCGAAAAGATTTTGCGCTTCACCGAAGAAGAGGTGCCGCACAGCGTGGCGGTTGTCATTGAGCATATGGAGCGCGATGAAGACGACGACAAACTCATTGTGCACGCGGCCATCTATGTGGAACGTGCCGGGCAAAAGGCCATCATCATTGGCAAGCAGGGCACCATGATCAAGCGTATTGGTACCGCTGCCCGTCGTGACATTGAAGAATTGCTCGGCGAAAAAGTGTACCTCAAACTTTGGGTGCGCGTCAAAGAAAACTGGCGCAACCGTGAAGGGGTGCTGCATGATTTGGGCTTTGATATGGAGGACTTTAGCTGACCGAGTGTGATTGACAGAGAAAGGGAGTGAGAGGATGCTTGAAGCGCTCAAGGTGCCTGCCACTGAAGAAGAAGCGGAAGCACTCAAGGAGTATTTGGAAGAGCAGCATGCCGAAGACATCGCTGAATACCTCGAAACCCTCGAGGATCGCGAAGAACAGGCTGCTCTGATCAAGGTGCTGGAACCAGAAGACGCTGCCGAAGTGCTCTTTGCCATGGATGACAAAGAACGCATGGTGGACCTCCTGCTCGAACTTCCGCGCAACATGGCCACCGCCATCGCTCATGAAATCCCTAGTGACGAAGCGGCGGACATGCTCGAAGACCTCGACGACAACGAACGCAGCCGCATCCTCTCGCTTTTTGAAGACGAAGCCGTTGATGACATCACCGACCTTTTGACCTATGAAAGCGATACCGCCGGTGGTTTGATGACCACCGAATTCGTTGTCGTGCCGGTCTTTGTCAATGCTGAAAAAGCCATCGAAATCATCCGCATGTATGCGCCGGATGCTGAAACCATTTACTATGTGTATGTCATCGACGGCCTGAATCACCTCGTTGGCATTCTCTCCCTGCGTGAACTCATTATTGCCGGGCCGGAGACCACCGTTGGCGACATCATGCGCCAGAACGTCACCAGTGTGAATGTGCGCGATGACCAGGAAGAAGTCGCGGACATCATGTCCAAATATGGCCTGTTGGCGTTGCCTGTTGTTGACGACGAAGACCACATCCTTGGGATTATCACGGTCGACGATATCGTCGATGTCATTCAGGATGAGGCCAGCGAAGACATCTACCGCATGGCCGGTACTACCGAAGCCGAAATGGACGAAGGCGCCAGCGTCATTACCGCGTATGCGTCGCGCTTGCCGTGGCTTTTGATTACCATTTTCGGCGGTATTTGTTCCGGCACGGTGCTGGATCATTTTGAACTCACCTTGCAGCAGGTGGCAGCCCTCATTATTTTTATTCCGATGATGACTGGGATTGCCGGGAATGTTGGCACCCAGTCCTGTACGGTTACCGTGCGCGGGCTGGCCACCGGGAACATCACCACCAAGGCGGCCCTGGGAACCATCCTGCGCGAAGCCTTGCTGGGATTTGCCTTGGGGCTTACAGTGGGCTGTATCGTTTGCCTGGTGGCCTCCTTCTGGCAGCATAGCGCAGCCCTCGGCCTTACCGTTGGCCTGACGCTGATTCTCAACAATTTTATGGCAGCCCTTCTTGGCACTGTGGTGCCGCTGGCACTGGAACGGCTTCATGTCGATCCAGCAGTGGCGTCGTCTGCGTTTATCACCACAACCACCGATGTGCTGGGGCTGTTCAATTACTCTATGATCGCCATCTTGGTCTTTCACATTTAATACAGAGGCAAAACGATGACCAGACAAGAAAACAACATTCAACCTGTAGACTTTATTTTTATTTATATTGGCGGTGCCTTCCTTGCTGGCTGGCTGCAGCAGATCCTGCGGAGTCTGTTTCCCTCTCTGGGGAGCACCACAGTGGGCAGCCTGCTCAGCGGGCTTTGGCTGCAAGATGTGCTCATGCTGGCAGTGTTGGCCTGCTTTCTTGCAGCGCGTAAAACCAGCTGGCGCATGATTGGCGCACGTGCGCCGCAGGGACGTCATCCTTATCTTGGTGCGGCCATTGGCGGCGTTTTGCTGTATGTGCTTATGACGCTGCTGGTGCAGCTGATCAATGTGCTGCTGCCCAACGGCCTTGATGCACAGAACGTGCAAAGCTACATGCAGGCCGATGATGCGCTTGGGGTAAAGATTTTTGTTGTGCTAACCATGGGCGTGTTCGTGCCCATAGCGGAAGAACTGATCTTCCGCGGCTATCTGTTCAACAGCTTATGCCGCTACCTCACCCCGCAGATGGCCATGCTCTTTACAGCCATCATTTTTGGCTGTGCCCATATGGATGCGCAGCGCGCCATTCCGCTGGCGCTTGGCGGCTATTTGCTGAACGTCATCGCCGTACGCTATCAGTCGGTGTTTGCCAGCGCCATTGCTCATGGCCTTTGGAATGCGGTCATGATCGTCGCTTATTATTCAGTACTATAACCATTGGAGGAATCCCATGATGACCCAGCTTCATATCACCGGCCTTTCTCACGACGGCTGCGGCGTTGGCCGCACCGCGGAAGGAAAGGTCGTTTTTGTATCCGGTGCTTTGCCAGAGGAAACCATTACCGCGACCCTCGGCGACAGTCATAAAGGCATCATTCAAGGCACCCTGGAAGACGTGCTCTCACCAAGTCTGCATCGCGTGACGCCGCCTTGCCCTTTGGCAGAAGCCTGTGGTGGCTGCGCCCTGCAAGTGGCCGATGCAGCGCTGCAGGCCGACATTAAGCGCCGCCAGGTGGAAGATGCCCTGCAGCGCATCGGCAAGCTCGAGTGTCAGGTGCTGCCCGTGAAAACCATGGCTGAGCCCTGGCGTTATCGCAACAAGGGCATCTTTCACGCCGACTATTCCAGTGGCATCACCCGCCTTGGCTTCTATGAGAAAGGCAGCTACGATCTTGTGCCAGCTGCGGACTGCTTGCTCTTCAGCGAACAGATCAATCGCCTCACTGCTTGGCTGGAAGAGGCCATCACAACCACTGGCATTGCCGACATCGACAAAGTCATGATCCGCGAAAGCCATGCCACCGGTGACATGATGGTCGTCTTTGTTACTGCTGCTCAGAAATTCCGTCAGCAGCGCCTCGTTGAGCGCCTGCAAGAAGAATGGCCTCAGGTCACAAGCATCTGGCACAACGTCAACACCAACCCACGCCTCATGCTCGGCCGTGCCTACACCCACCTGCACGGCAAGGAGACCATTCCAGAGCAACTCGGCAGCCTGCACTACGACCTTTCACCAGCCTCCTTCTTCCAGGTCAACACCGCCCAGGCCGAGGTGCTTTATCAAACTGGCAAAGACATGCTCGGTGCCCTGGCTATCGATGCCACCATCCTCGATCTTTACTGCGGCATTGGCACCATTGGCAGCTTCATCGCCGACAAACACCACGCCCTCTACGGCGTTGACAGCGTCGGTCAGGCCATCGACGACGCCAAAAAAGCCGCCAAAACAAACGGCTTCACCGATGCCCACTTCACCACCGCGAAAGCCGAAGTCTGGCTGCCAAAATGGCTCGGCAAAGGCAACCACGCCGACATTGCCATCATCGATCCCCCACGCAAAGGCTGTGATGGCAAACTCCTCGACGCCCTCGTGAGTGCCCAGCTTCCACGCATCCTCTACATCAGCTGCAACCCAGCCACCCTCGCCCGAGACCTCGCCAAACTCAGCAAACATTACCACATCGGCGACGTTCAGCCTGTGGACCTCTTCCCACAAACCAGCCATGTAGAAAACGTCGTTGTGCTGACGAGAAAGTGAGGATGGGCTGTTTAGGTCAGCGCTTGATTTTTAGATAAGCAGAAATAAAAAGACAAGGAGGAATGCCTGTGTTGAAGAAGCTTTATATCGAACCCACCACGAAGTGTAATCTCAATTGCAAGATGTGTTTTCGCAACACCTGGTTTGACGAATCGCATGCCGAGCTGAGCTTGGCTGAGGTGAAGCATGTTTTGGCCACGATGCCGAACTCGGTGGAGACGGTGTTCTTCGGGGGTCAGGGAGAGCCGCTGTTTCATCCTGATATTGTTGAGATGGTGGCGTTTTCTGCAGCGACAGGCGCACAGGTGCAGCTCTTGACCAACGGCACACTATTGGATGAGCAGATGATTCGTGCGCTCATTGATGCAGGGCTGAGCCAGCTGTGGGTGTCGATGGATGATTTGGACGTGTCTGCTGCGGCAGCGTCACCAACGCATTCCGGGCATGCGCGGTCAAAGCAGGTGTTGGAAAATATTCGGCGCTTTAACCGCATGCGTCAGGATCAGAAAAGCACGATCCGCCTGGGCATTACTTTTGTAGCGATGAAAAGTAACGTGCATCAATTAGCGAAGCTGCCGGTTTTCATTGCTCAGTATCGTGTGGATGAGGTCAATCTTTCTAATATTTATCCGACCGATGCTTCGTCGCGCGAGGAGATGCTCTATAACCGCATCACCTATTCTTACGCGCCAGCCAAAGGGAACGACCTGCCCAAGGTGGACATGCCGTTTTTTGATATGAACATTCCGGAAGTGTCTGCTGCGGTTTCGAAAATGATCTCGAAACAAAATTTCATCTTGTCGTTCAACGGCGAGCCAGTCGTTCGCAAAAGCAATTACTGCAAATTCATCCGTGAGGGCATGTGCTTTGTGAGCAGCGATGGTGAAGTCTGTCCGTGCATGGCGCTTTTGCACAATGGGCAAACCTATATGGATAGTGTTCAGCGAAAGATTTATCGCTGCAGCTTTGGCAATGTCAAGCAGCAAGATCTGGAGGTCATTTGGAACAGCGAAGCGTACGCAGCGTTTCGCCGTAAATTTGACGATTTCGATTTTTCGCCGTGCCTTTACTGCGGACACTGCGATTCTTTTGCAGAGAATCGCGAGGACTGCACCGGCAACCAGCATCCGACATGCGGCGGCTGTTTGTGGGCGGAAGGCGTCTTCAGTTGTCCGTAAGGATGAGATAAAAATAAACAGCGTGTCGCAGAATGGATCTGCGGCACGCTGTTTTTATGGCAGTGAATACATATGGTAAAACGTAAGCATGCAGAAGCTTATAGTGCTTTATCCAAAAGCTTTTTTTAGTTCTTCAAGGAGCAAAGTGCCCACTGGGCTGAATACCTGGTACTTTTTCCAAATGATATACATGGGCGATGTAAGTGCTGGTTCCAATGGCCGAAAACACAAATCGCTGTCCGGTCCAGTGTAGACCAGTCCATCAAAACCAAGCACATAGCCAAAACCTTCCCGCACCATGACAGAGGCATTAAACAGCAGATCGTATGTGGCTACAATGTGCAGCTTATCCTGGGTTTCACCAAACCAGCGCGGCATTTCTTCGCCCATAGCCTGGCGAGAAAGGATGAGTGGAATGTTTGTCAAGTCGTGGAGATGAATACATGAGTGCTGCGCAAGGGGGCTGTCTTTTCGCATTATGAGCCCCCAATGATCGGAAACAGGGATTCTCAGATAATTATACTTCGATGGATCAGCTTCCTGCACAATAATGGCAAAGTCCAACAACCCTCGATCCAACCGCTCGTTGACAGCTTCGGTTCCGCTGCTGTAGAAGTGGTAACGGATGCGGGGGTATTGTTTTTGCAAAGATTGGATGACTTGAATAAAAGGTGCAATGCCGTTGGACTCTGCACAGCCAATATGGATATCGCCGCCGTTGATTTCATCCATTGCATGAAACTCTGCGACGGTTTTGTCTGCCATATCCAGGATATCTTCTGCCCGTTTACGAAGGAGCATGCCCTCTTCTGTCAATTTTACGCTGTAATTGCTGCGGGTGAACAGCTTCTTCCCCAGTTCCTCCTCCAGTTCTTTGATCTGGCGCGACAGTGTGGGTTGTGAAATATGAAGCCGCTGAGCGGCGTGCGTCATGTTGCCTTCCCTTGCGACTTCCAAAAAGTAGCGCAGCACACGTATTTCCATTTCTTTGCCTCCGATTCTGTTCTGTTTTGCAGTCAGTATAGCATAGAAGAGATATTCATATCAAGAATGTCTGGGAATAGAAAGTGGATATTTCACATTTCTAACGGACGGTTTTATAATAACATCATGGGTAGGGTCAATGGCACACGCCGGTAATTACCAGCACATGCTTGCTGAAAAACGATGGATGTGGTCTGTCCCTGCTAAAGGAATAATGACTGTCTGAACGATTTGATGTTCTGGTTGTATACAGAAACCATGAAGGAGGAAACTTTTTATGAACACTAAAATGCCAAAAATTGCTATGGGTGCCTGGTCTTGGGGTGTTGGTGCCGCCGGTGGGGATCAGGTGTTTGGAAACCATCTGCTTGAGAATGATTTGAAGCCTGTCTTTGATAAAGCTATGGATCTGGGGCTGAATTTATGGGACACTGCTGCTGTGTATGGAGAGGGCACTTCCGAGCAAATCCTTGGACACTTTGTGAAGGATGTGCGCCGAGAGGATGTGATTCTGTCCACCAAGTTTACGCCGCAGATTGCGGATGGCACGCCTGATGCCATGCAGCACATGATTGATGGCAGCAAGGCGCGTCTGCACACGGATATCATTGACATCTACTGGATCCACAATCCGATGGATGTCAAGCGGTGGACACCGGATTTGATTCCGCTGGCAAAGAGCGGGCAGATCAAAGCCATTGGTGTTTCAAATCACAATCTCGCGGAAATCAAGCGGGCCGATGAAATATTGGCTGCAGAAGGATTAAAAATAGCTGCTGTCCAAAACCATTTCAGCTTGCTGCATCGTTCTTCGGAAAAAGCTGGTATTTTGGACTACTGCAAGGAAAATGGCATCACTTTCTACGCTTATATGGTGCTGGAACAGGGGGCGCTCACTGGCCGGTTTGACACCACCCATCCTTTCCCTGCAGGAACCGGGCGCGGAGAGGCCTACAATTCTCACTTGAAAGAATTGGAGGCGTTGATCCAGGAACTGCGCAGCATCGGAGAAATCCATCAAGCCAGTCCAGCACAGGTGGCGACGGCATGGGCCATCGCCAAGGGCACGCTGCCTATTATCGGCGTGACCAAGGTGCAGCAGGTCGAGGAAGCGGCCGCCGCTGCCCAGATTGTGTTGAGCGCTGAAGAAGTTTCACGTCTGGAGCAACTGGGCGATGAAGCTGGAGTGGATACGCTTAGAGAATGGGAAAAGGACATGGCGTAAACGCAGACGCAGGTGAAATGATGGAATATTTGACATTGAACAATGGTGTGCAGATGCCTATGGTGGGCTTTGGTACCTGGGATGTACGGGGCGAAACGGGCAAGAAGGCCATTCTGACTGCACTGGAACTGGGCTATCGCCTCATTGATACCGCTCAGATGTATGATAATGAGGATATTGTGGGGCAGGCCGTTCGGGAAAGCGGACTGGCTCGGCAAGAGGTTTTTATCACCACCAAGCTCTATCGTTCCAGCACCAGCTATCGAAAAGCCAAGGCCGGCATAGAGAACTCTCTGCAAGCGTTGCAGACAGACTACATTGATCTGCTGCTCATCCACGAGCCTTATGAGACTGCGCTGGAAATGTATGAAGCGCTCAAAGAAGCCTATGCAGCAGGCACTGTGCGGGCCATCGGGATTTCAAATTTTGGATGCAAAGACTATGAGCGCTTTTTGCAGCGCTGTGGCATTGTCCCTGCAGTGAACCAGGTGGAGTCCCATGTCTATTATCCTCAACTGACGCTGAAAGCGGCGTTGCTGCGCCATGGCACGCACATGCAGTCCTGGGCATCTTTTACCGAAGGGTGGCGCAATATTTTTGCCGAGCCAGTGCTCATTCAGATTGGCGAAAAATATGGCAAAACCGCCGGACAGGTGGCGCTGCGTTTTCTGACTCAGAATGGAATTGCAGTCATTCCAAAATCCGTTCACAGGGAACGGATGGCGCAGAATCTGCACAGTCTGGATTTTATGTTGGATCAAAAAGATATGGAGCAGTTGGAACGACTGAATGAGGGGCGCTCTCTGTTTGGCTGGTACTAAGCGGAGACCGTTCGCATTGTGTCATGGGAAACTGCGCAGAGAGAAGCCACGTAGCTGTTTACAATGGCGGCAAGCCATGATCCAGCGCAAGTCATCAAAAGGGCATCGTCCAGAAAGGAGAATATCGCATGAAACGACTGTTAATCTTGGCTTTAATCGTCACTGTGTTGCTGGGCATGACAGCCTGCGGCCAAACATCTTCTCTGGTTTCGGAAAACAGTGTCAGTAAAACAACATCCAGCACAACCGCAGAAGAGAAAGCAGACGCTGTGGCCGAGAATCCTGGCAATTTCAATTTGGAGACGGCCACAGTGACACTAAACAGTGGTTATGAAATGCCTGTGATGGGCCTGGGCACTTATTCACTAAGTGACGAAGAGTGCTACAATTCCGTCACGGCCCTTCTGGAAGCAGGCGGCCGACTCATAGACACAGCCTATATGTATCACAACGAGGATGCTGTGGGCCGGGCCATCCGGGACAGCGATGTGTCACGTGACGAAATTTTTGTCATCACCAAACTTTATCCCAGTCAGTTTGACGATCCAGAAGCGGCCATTCAGTTGGCATTGGACACCCTTGACATCGGCTATATTGACATGCTGCTGCTGCATCATCCTGGCGCCGGGGATGTGGATGCCTATCTTGCGATGGAACAAGCGGTTGCGGAAGGAACCGTTCATTCTATCGGCCTGTCCAACTGGTACATCGAGGAGCTGGAGGCGTTTCTGCCTCAGGTGAACATCACGCCGGCTTTGGTGCAAAATGAGATTCACCCATACTATCAGGAGCCGGATGTGGTGCCCTACATCCAGGAACTGGGCATCACGGTGCAGGGCTGGTATCCATTCGGCGGGCGGGGGCACACCTCGGAACTGCTGGGAGATGAAACCATTTCTGCCATTGCTCAGGCTCATGGCGTCACTTCCGCTCAGGTGATTTTGCGATGGAATTTACAACGGGGCGTGGTGGTGATCCCAGGCTCCAGCGACCCGGATCATATACGGGAAAACCTCGATTTACTTGGCTTCGCGCTGACGGACGAGGAAATGGCACAGATCGCTGCGTTGAATCGGAACGAGAAACACGACTGGTATTAAAAGGAGAAGGATCATGAAAGTTTTAGCCATCAACGGCAGTGCCCGGAAAGATGGAAATACCGCTGCTTTAATCAATAGGGTGCTTGCAGAACTGAAAAAAGAAAACATTGAAACCGAAATGCTCCAGCTTGCCGGGCAGGTTATTGAACCTTGCAAGGCTTGCTGGGCCTGTGGCGGACAGCAGAACTGCGTTCACTGCAAGGACGGTTTTTGCGAGATCTTTGAAAAGATGAAGGCTGCAGACGGCATTCTGCTTGGTTCGCCGGTGTATTCTGCTAATATCTCTGCCAATATGCAGGCGCTCTTGGAGCGGGCGGCGGTGGTCAGCGATATGAATCCTGGCTTGTTTACACACAAGGTGGGTGCGGCTGTAACAGCAGCGCGGCGTGGCGGCGCGCTGAACACCGTGGATGCTATGAACCACTTTTTCCTCAATCACGAAATGTTTGTGGTAGGATCCTCCTATTGGAACATGGCGTATGGACAGCTGCCCGGCGATGTAGAGAAAGATGCAGAGGGTCTTGCTAACATGGAAAACTTAGGAAAGAATATGGCCTGGCTTTTGACGAGACTGCATGGCAGGGCCTAACCCATAATAAGAAAATGGTCCTTCCCGACTGGGTAAGGGCCATTTTCTTATTATGGAGCTATTTTTGACTGTTTCCTGAAAAAAGAGGTTTTGTATTGGCAGAACCGGTGCACTTGTAAAAACGTCTTGCATATCTGCCAGCGTGGAATGGAACAGCATTTGGATGGGCACCTTCTTTCGGCAGCAAATCATGCTGTTGCTCTCATATGGCGAGAGGAGAACAGACAAAATTTTTTACAGCAGGCGGTAGGTGCCTTTGCCGATTTTTTCAATTTGACCTTCCTGAGTGAAGCGGTTGAGGATGCGCTGGAGCTGGCGTGGGCTGCAGTGGAGATGGAAGGCGGTTCTTTCGACGCCTTTGAGGATGCCGTCGGGACAGCGATAGCGCATGTAGGAGAGGACGCGGTCGGACAGAGAACTGGGAGCGGCGTCCAGCTCGGTGATGAGGGCCATTTTCTTTGCCAGGCTGGCGCCGATGAGCTCTAGAAAGGCGTTGTTGGCGAGGAGGGTGTCGCGGTTTTCGTCGAGGGAGAGGGTGAGGCAGCGCAGCGGTGTGCTGGCTTCGGTGTAGATGTTGCCGCCGTTGCTTTCGAACAGTTCCATGTCGCCGAGGATATAATCCTTGCCGCCGCTGGACAGCGCATAGCGGGCGCCGTCGCTGCGAATGATGTAAATGGCGAGGCTGCCCTGCACGACGATCTGAAACCATGTTCCCGGCAGAAATGGTGCAGTGACCAGTTCGCCTTTGTCGTACTGCACGAGAAACAGCGGCACGTCAAGATTCCGCAGCACTTCGCCATAGCGGCTTTGATGCAGAGCGTCGGCGATGGCTTTTTGATCGTAGATTTTTTGCATAATACCCTCCAAACAAGACAAATGTCCGGTTATTTCCTTTCATTGTACGGTATAATCGCTCTGCTTACAAGAGAGGAGATCAATCATGCCATCTGTATTTGAAGAAAAGAAATTGTCAAAAGCCATTTTTCGTGTGGGCCTGCCGGCGATGCTTGGCCAGCTGACTACGCTCATTTATAACATGGCGGATACGTTCTTCGTGTCGCTGACGAAGACACCGGCCATGATCGCTGCTGTGACGCTGTGCGCGCCGATTCTGCTCATCATCATGTCCATCGCCTGCATCTTTGGCATGGGCGGCAGCAGCGTGATCGCCCGCCTATTGGGTGAAGGCAAGCCGAAAAAGGCCGGGCAAACTATGAACTTCTGCCTCTATGCCATGGTTCTGGCTGGGGTGGTGGTCTTGGCGGCAGGGCTCGTGCTCATGACACCGCTGGCGCGCCTGGCTGGTGCCGATGCGGAAAACATGGGCTACACTTGTGACTATCTGTTGTACATTTTCCTTGGTGCGCCGTTCATCATGCTAGCCAATGGGTTTGTGCACCTGTTTCGTTCAGTAGGGCTGATCAAGCAAGGCACCGTGGGCCTGGTTTTGGGGAACGCCATCAACATCGTGCTGGACTTCGTCTTTATCAATCTGCTGCAATGGGGCACTGCCGGTGCAGCGCTGGCAACGTCGCTGGGCTTTGCCTGCGCAACGGTGTATTACCTTGTCTGCATGGTGCAGGAAGCGCGCCGCGGCAGCGACCTGATGCCGCTGTCCCTGCGCCAGTTCCATCCTCATGCTGAGATGGTGCGCAATGTGGTGAGCATTGGCATTCCCGGCTCGCTGATCACCATTCTCATGAGTGCTGCCAACATTGTCCTCAACAACTACATCGCCATCTACGGCTCCGACGCTGTGGCGGCCTATGGCATTGCTTACAAAATCGACAGCGTGCCAATCATGTTGTTGGTGGGATTGTCACAAGGGGTGACACCGCTTATCGGCTATTACTACGGTGCCGAGGAGCGGCTTCGCATGTTTGCGGCGGTGCGTCTTTCCAGTCTTTACGGCATTGTGCTGGGGGCTGCTTTTACGGCGATCTTCCTGATTTTCGGGGTGCAGCTGTCGGCCATCTTCCTGCATGAAGCGGCCCTTATTGAGCAAACGGCGTTCTTCCTGCGCATTCTGTGCCTGTCGGCGCCGCTGGTCAGTGTGATCAACATGGTCACCAGCTACTTCCAGGCCCTGGGCAAAGCACTGCGCTCGCTCACCATCACCATCCTGCGCAATGTGGTGCTTTTTATTCCGGCGGTCGTTGTTTTAAACCACTACTGGCAGCTTTCCGGTGTCATTGCTGCGCAGCCTTTGGTAGAAGCTGTTTTAACCGTTGTCTGCATCGGCCTTTATCTGCATGAAAAACAGCTGGAAGAACAGCCGGTAATGGCGCAGCATCAACAACGTCCTTCTGTGCAGCGTTCATAACATTATCAACAATACCCACGCCGAGCCTTCGGCGTGGGTATTGTTTTACAAGTGGCAGCTGTGTGGGTGCATGTGCCCGAGAAATTGCTGTCGATAGGATGTTTTTTTATTTATAATTTAAGCTTCTGTGCTATGCTATAGACAAAACAAGTTGCTGTGCGATCATCAAAGAGGAGACCTCCTATGAAATTATTATTAGCAGAAGACGAACAGGCGCTGTCCAAAGTGTTGGTGGCTATTTTGGAGCGCAACAATTATCTGGTGGACGCTGTGGAGAACGGTGAGGAGGCGTTGGCCTATTTGTCCTGCAGCCACTATGATGGCGTCATCATGGATGTGATGATGCCGAAGATGGATGGCATCACAGCTTTGAAAGAGCTTCGACGCCAGGGCAATCTGGTTCCGGTGCTGCTTCTGACTGCAAAATCAGAGGTGGACGATAAAGTAGAAGGGCTGGACAGCGGTGCCAACGATTATCTGACCAAACCATTTCAGTCGAAGGAACTGCTGGCGCGTATTCGCGCCATGACCCGCACTGCCAACCATCAGGCCGATGCCAAGCTGCAGGTGGGCAATCTCACACTGGATCAGACCACGTTTATGCTTTCTGGGCCTGGCGACAGTGTCCAGCTGTCCAGCAAGGAATATCAAATGATGGAGCTGTTTATGATTGCGCCGCAGCAGCGCTATACGACCGAAAAATTGATGGAAAAAGTGTGGGGCTTTGACAGCGATGCGGAGTTGAACGTGGTGTGGGTGTATATTTCACATCTGCGCAAAAAGCTGACAAGGGTTGGCGCCAACGTGGTTATTAAAGCTGCGCGCAATATGGGCTATTCGCTGGAGATTGTGGAATGATCGAGAGATTACGTAAAAAACTCATTGTTGCCGCAATCGGATCGCTGCTTTTGGTGTTGGTGGTCATTCTTGGGTGCTTGTCGGGCCTATATATCAGAGATGCCATTTCAGACATTGACCATACGCTGATGAGCCTGGCAGCAACCAACGACCTTGTTTCCGAAGCTGCGCGTGTATCAGATAACGAACGCGTCAGAGAGGCGCATGACCATGGACGCACGCCCGAATCCTATTTTGAAACAGAGTATTTTTTCATCACACTTGACAGCCAGGGGACAGTTACCAATGTGTATCCTGGGACCGCTGACGATATCAGCGTTGAACGGGCGGAGCATTACGCCGAATCGGTGCTTCAATCGGGCGATACACGTGGTTTTTTGGACGATTATCGCTATCTGTATACCCAGCAAAATGGGAACGACATCATCATCTTTGTAGATTGCGAGCGAAGCCTGGAAAGTTTTTGGAATCTGCTGGTGACAGGCGTGCTGCTGTCATTGATCGGCACTGCGCTGGTCTTTGTGCTGCTGCTTTTCTTTTCAAAACGGATTGTGCGGCCTTTTGCCGAGATTTACGACAAGCAGAAACGCTTTATCACCGATGCGGGCCATGAACTGAAAACACCACTGAGCATCATTGCGGCAGATGCAGAGGTGCTGACCATGGACATTGGCCAGAATGAATGGGTGGATGAAATCACCAACCAGACCCAGCGCCTCACCAAACTGACCAACGATTTGATTTTCCTGGCACGCACCGAAGAGGCCCTGCCGACACAGATGGCATCGTTTTCGCTGTCACAGCTTATGACAGACACCGTTCAGAGTTTTGAAGCGGTGGCAAAAACACAGGATAAGACCATCGATGCCGATATTCCTGCGGCGGTGACACTGTACGGCGATGAACGCGCGCTGCAAAAGGTGCTCACCATCCTGCTGGACAACGCCCTGAAATACATGCCAGCGCATGAAACGGTGCGCTGCGGACTAACGGAACAAAGAGCTCAGGTTCAGCTTTGGGTGGGCAATCCCTGCGCGCCGATGAGCGATGCGCAAATTTCCCGCCTGTTTGACCGCTTTTACCGCGCAGATGCGTCGCGCAATTCCAAAACTGGCGGCTACGGATTGGGGCTTTCTATCGCCAAAGCCATTGTCAGCGCCCATAAAGGCAGGATCACGGCTTCAGCACCGAGCCAAGGCACCTTGCTGATCACCGTCACCCTGCCAAAAGGACAACGCTAAAAAAAGCATCTGAATGTGTCGGCATTCAGATGCTTTTTAATTACAATTAAGGTAGACCTTCTATACTGGGTACTGTCAAAAGAGACATGGTAACAGGAGGTGCTTTGCATTGATTCAAAAAATATTTCCCGCTTTTGGCACATTGAACACCATTTCGATTGCGGACAACAGCGCGCTTACGGTTGCTGATCTGGTGAAGCGGCGCATGCTGCAAATACACGATCGTTTTTCAGTGTTTGACCCCAAAAGCGAAATTGCGCAGATCAATCAGCAAGCAGGCCTCCAGCCAGTTGCTGTCAGCGAAGAGACGTTTTATTTGCTGTCTCTGGCGCAGGCGTATTACAAAGAGACAAAGGGAACGTTCGATGTCACAACAGGAGCCTTGAGTGCCTTGTGGCGCGAAGCCATTCGCACCACCACCCTGCCATCGCCGGAAGCCGTTGCCCAGTGCCAAGCCCATTGCGGCATGGAACATCTGGCGTTGAATCTTGAGCGCGGAACGGCTTTTTTACAAGAAGAAGGCCTACAGCTCGATTTAGGCGGCATCGTCAAAGGCTATGCCGCCGACGAAGCCAAGGCACTGCTGCTGGCGCACGATGTGCAGCGCGCACAGATCAATTTTGGCGGCACCGTGGTCGCCATTGGCGCAGCACAGTGCGTCGGCATTCAGCATCCTTTTGCGAAAACAGGCCAGCCCATGGCCAGCCTTTCGCTGCACGATCAAGCCATTGTTACCAGCGGGCTTTATGAACGCTGCTTCTTCCATGAAGGCAAGCGCTATCATCACATCATTGATCCACGCACAGGCATGCCGGCGGCAGCTGGCGTGCTCTCGGTGAGCTTGATTGGTGAAGAGGCCGTGATGCTGGATGCTTTGGCGACGGGCGTTTGCTGCCTTGGTGTGCAGGACAGCCTTCCTATTCTTCGCAAACGTGGCCTTTCGGCTGTTTTTGTTGATGAACAGGGCCATGTGCAAATGACATCGGATCTACAGGGGGAACTATCGTTTCATGGATAAAAGAAGCATCATGAAGGAGTTGATGGAGTGAAATCAGGACATTATAAGATGACACAAATCGTTCGGCACATCATCCAGCTGGCGGCGTTTCTTCTTGTGCCAGCGTTGTTTGTCACTGTTTGGCACGCGCTGGGTGATGTTGTAACGGCATTGGCAGCAGGAACGTTTTCCGTTCGCACGCTTATGCCACAGCTGATCACCATTGTGGCCGTGTTTGGGCTCACTGCTGTATGGGGGCGCTTTTTCTGCGGTTATCTTTGCGCCTTTGGCGCCATGCAGGAACTGCTTTACTGGCCAAGAAAACGACACAGTCATGGACATTCTATTATTTCGACGCGCTTGGACAACGCCCTGCAGCTGATAAAATACGGGGTGCTCATTGGCATTGTAGTGCTGCTTTGGGTGCTGGCGCTGCCGTTTGACGCATCGCTAAGCCCTTGGGGCATCTTCGGCATGCTGACCTCGGGAAGTTGGTCGGTGGCCAGCTCTGCGGTGTTCACCGTGGGCTTTGTTGTGCTGGTGGTGCTCATGCTGGGCGCTGTTTTTATCGAGCGTTTCTTTTGCCGCTATTTCTGTCCGCTGGGCGCGTCGTTCAACCTTGTTTCGGGCAAGCGTTTCTATCGTATTCGCCGTCAAACATCGGCCTGCGTCAACTGCGGCCTGTGCGAACGCACCTGCAGCATGGGCGTGCCTATTCTTAAAACAGACACCGTGACCTCCGGCAAATGCATCAACTGCATGCAGTGCCTGTCGGCGTGTCCAAAAGCGTGCCTTTCGGCCAATCCGGCACCGGCAGTGGCAGGCACCGCTGCTGCAGTGATGATGTGCGGGCTGGTTCAGGTGGGCAGCCTGACAGCACCACAGGCGGCTTCCGCACAGAGCAGTTACAGCGTGGACACCACCTCAGCACAGGGCAATTTTACCGATGGGGTCTACACTGGCAGCGGCGCGGGTTTCCGCGGCAATACCAACGTGCAGGTGACGGTGGAAAACGGCAGCATCAGCGACATCACCGTGCTTTCCTACGAAGATGACGCCGAATTCTTCGACAAAGCGCAGGCGTCGGTGATTCCAGCAATCCTGTCGGCGCAGTCTGTTGATGTGTCAACCGTCAGCGGAGCCACCTTCTCCAGCGATGGCATCATCAACGCAGTGGCCAATGCGCTGAATGTGACAGCGCAGGATAGCGCATCATCGACGAACCAGCAGCAGAACGACAGCAACGACGCCGTTTCTTCGGCCTCCCAGAACGACGGTGCAGCTTCTGATCAGAATGGCGATCTTCAAACAGCGCTCTCTTCCCTGGCAGATGGCACCTACCAAGGGGCAGGTGAAGGCTATCGCGGCACGACCAACGTTTCTGTCACCGTAGCCAATGGCCAGATCACCGACATCACCATTCTTTCCTATGAAGATGACGCAGAGTTTTTCAATCGTGCAGAAAATCAAATCGTCAGCAGCATTCTCAATGCACAATCGCTGGATGTGGACACCGTCAGCGGCGCCACCTTCTCCAGCAATGGCATTCTGGAAGCTGTTGCCGATGCCCTTGGTGTCACCTATAGCAATGCCAACCAAAACGCAGAGCAAGGTCATCATGAACGCTTCGAGCGCGATGATTCTGATTCTGATGATTACGAACGCAATTTTGAGCGCCGCCGTGCGCATCATTCATAAAATCACAGTACCCACGCCGAGCTTTCGGCGTGGGGATTTTTTATGCGCACATTTGCCAGAGCGCACAGGATGGCGTATACTGGAAAGTAAGAACACGCGCCGCGTGACCGGCGCCCATTAAGGAGGATGCAACATGAATAAAAGCGACATCACACGCGACGCCTACATGCTCAAAGGCCCGCTGGCAAAGAAAGGCTACGACTGGTGGTGGCATTCCTTCACCGCCCACCACGCCGAGACCGGCGAAGCAAAGAGCTTCTACATTGAATACTTCCTCTGCAATCCGGCTCATGCTCAGGCGGAGCCAGTACTTGTCTGGAACGATCCAGCCGGGCGTGAAGCTGGCCGTCGCCCGTCCTACTGCATGGTCAACGTTGGCTTCTGGGGCAATCCAAAGGGGCAGCTCCATCGGTTCTTTCCCTGGTCGCAGGTTCACGTCAGCGATGGCGTGCCTTTCCGCCTGATGGCTGGCGACTGCACCTGCTCCGAAACGCACATGAGCGGGCGCGTCACCGTCTCTGAAGCGGACGCTAAGGCACATACCGAATGGATGAGCGACGCCGGCACCATGGAATGGGACATTCGCATCGACAAGCAAGTGGCCTACAACGTTGGCTACGGCGCCTCGTCCTTTTTCCGTCGGCTCAATGCCTTTGAAATGTTCTGGCATGCCGAAGGCATGAAAACCGCCTTCGAAGGCTGGCTGCGCCTGAACGGCGAAGAGTACATCGTGCGCCCCGAAGACTGCTACGGCTACGCCGACAAAAACTGGGGCGGCGACTTCACCTCGCCATGGGTCTGGCTTTCTTCGAACGACCTCATCAGCAAAGCCACCGGCAAGCGCCTGCACAACAGCGTCTTCGAAGTCGGCGGCGGCACGCCGAAAGCTTTCGGCATCGCGCTTAATCGCAAACTCCTCGGCCAATTCTACTACGAAGGCCAAGACTACGAATTCAACTTCAGCAAATTCTGGACCGGCAGCCGCACCTACTTCGACTGCCGCGAAACCGACACCCACATCATCTGGCACGTCGTCCAAACCACCTTTCGTGCCAAAATGATCGTCGACATCACCTGCCGCAAAGCCGACATGCTCCTCATCAACTACGAATCCCCCGACGGCTATAAACGCCACACCCGCCTCTGGAACGGCGGCAACGGCCAAGGCACCGTCAAACTCTACCAGCGCCGCCACGGCCGCTGGCGCCTCATCGACCAAGTCTACGCCAATCACGTTGGCTGCGAATATGGCGAGTATGAGTGAGAGAGAACGTGTTCGATACAGAAAGGAGCAACCACCATGGACGGATTTTTTGGCGATGCATTTGATTTTGATGGCAGCGGTGATTTGGACGCCATGGAACTGGCGGCAGATTATGCAATGTTTGCCCATGTTATGAACTACGAAGCTTTTGAAGAAAGAGTACTCGCTCTCGCGCAGGCTGGCATCAGCCTTGCCGATTTTCGCTGGATGAACCACGATGAGCAAATTCAATTTCTCGTGAATGCAAATCTGAACCCAGAGGCTTTTGAGGACTTGATGGAGTAATGCACGAAACCTGAAAAAGAATCCCCAACTGCGGAAAACTTTTCGGCAGTCGGGGATTCTTTGCATAGAGCGTTTTCATTTGTGTTCATAAGAGAAACCGATTATACTGAAAGGTAGAAATAAGCAATCTACTGCTTTATTTCTAAAGGTCAAACCTCGATTGTTTTCTGAGGATATATAAAATGAAAGGATTTATAGTAAGGTATGTGGACAGTATTAGCCAACATTTCTTCAGTAATTACAGCGATATTGTTTATTGTATATTTTATTGGTCGTTTCATGGCAATATTCAAGGAACGAAGTCTATATTATGACAAAATTGAATTAAAACCCGAAGGTTCAGATTTGAGAAAGTATGATATAGTCGAATCGTTTCGTTTACAAGAAATTATAAATAATGTCTATATTATTACTTCAGAAAATGGAATTTGGAATTTCTGTATATATGAATATGTTTATGATGAAGGATATAGTAGAGTTTTAACAAGAAAGCTTATATATAATCTTCCATTTCTTCAAATAGGACAATCCGTAGCAATTCATTTTGACATACCTGAAATATTACCAATGTACGCGGTAGAATATAATACGGCAGATTATAGAGTGGTCAAATTTGACTTGCAAGGTAATTCAAAAAATGGGATAGTGTCTGAGTTGGTAAATCCGACCCATACATGGAAGAGCATTTTATATTTTTTATTTAGATGATGAACAATACAAAGGAGAGATGACGATGGCAGGTGTGCAGAAGGATCAGGAGCGTGAGGAGCTGCATCGTGCGATTTGGGCGATTGCGGATGATTTGCGTGGGAGTGTGGATGGTTGGGATTTCAAGTCTTATGTGTTGGGCATGATGTTCTACCGCTACATGTCTGAAAATCTGGCGCATTATATCAACAAGGGCGAGTGGGAAGCGGGCTTTGCTGATTTTGACTATGCGGCGCTGTCGGATGAGGATGCGGAGCAGGCGCGGGCGGATATGGTCAGCACGCGCGGCTTTTTCATTCCGCCGTCGGAGCTGTTCTGCAATGTGCAGAAGCGTGCGGCCGACGATGAGAACCTGAACATGACATTGGAAGCAGTCTTTCGGCACATTGAAGAATCGGCCAGAGGCAGCGAAAGCGAGGACGATTTCGCCGGGCTGTTTGAGGATATTGACGTCAACAGCAACAAGCTCGGTGCCACCGTGGCCAAGCGCAACGCCAACCTTGTCAAGCTGATGGACGGGGTTGCCAACATGGCGCTGGGCGCTTATCAGGACAACTCTATTGATGCCTTTGGCGACGCTTACGAGTATTTGATGAGCATGTATGCGTCCAACGCCGGCAAAAGCGGCGGCGAATTTTTCACGCCGCAGGAAGTGTCGGAACTGCTCACGCGCATTGCCGTGGCCGGTAAAACCGCTGTCAACAAGGTGTACGACCCGGCGTGCGGCTCGGGCTCGCTCCTGCTCAAGGCGGCAAAAATCCTCGGCAAAGACAACGTGCGCCAGGGGTTCTACGGGCAGGAAATCAACCTCACCACCTACAACCTCTGCCGCATCAACATGTTTCTGCACGACATCGACTTTGACAAGTTCGACATTGCCCATGAGGACACCCTCACCAATCCGCAGCACTGGGACGACGAGCCTTTTGAAGTCATCGTTTCCAATCCGCCGTACTCCATCAAGTGGGAAGGCGACAACAACCCCGTGCTGATCAACGATCCCCGCTTTTCACCAGCCGGGGTGCTGGCGCCAAAATCCAAGGCCGACCTGGCGTTTATCATGCATTCGCTGGCCTGGCTGGCCAGCAACGGCACCGCTGCCATTGTTTGTTTCCCAGGTGTGATGTATCGCGGCGGCGCCGAAAAGAAAATCCGCCAATACCTGATCGACAACAATTTCATCGATGCCATCATTCAGCTGCCAAGCAACCTTTTCTTTGGCACCTCCATCGCCACCTGCATCATGGTGCTTAAACGCAATAAGGCCGATAACACCACCTTTTTTGTGGATGCGTCGGCAGAATGTGTGAAGGTGACGAACAACAACAAGCTCACCGAGGACAACATCACCCGTATTGTGGACGCCGTGACCAACCGCAGCGAAGAAGAACATTTTTCACGCGCGGTGGCCTACGAGGAGATCAAGGACAACGATTTCAACCTCTCGGTCAGCACTTATGTGGAACCGGAAGATACCCGCGAAGTTATCGACATTGTCAAGCTGAACGCCGAGATCGAGCAGATCGTGGCGCGGGAACAAGTGCTGCGCGATGAGATCGCCAAGATCATCGCTGAGATTGAGGGGTGAGGTTATGAGCAGATTGGAGGAATTGATTCAGAAACAGCGGCAGTTTCCAATAGTAGATTTGCATACTGTTGTAAAAAGAAAGTGCTCTGGTGCGACTCCAGCGAAAGGAAATCGTGAATACTATGATGGTGGAAATATTCCATGGCTTCGAACACAGGATGTTCGATTTAACGAAATTGTTGAAGTTGAAAGTTATATAACAGAAAAAGCTGTAAACGAAACAGCCGTTAAATGGATACCGGAAAACTGTGTGATTATTGCAATTTCAGGTGCTTCTGCAGGGAGATGTGCTATTAATAAGATTAGGACGACAACCAATCAACATTGTCTTAATCTGGAGATTGATAGTTCGAAAGCGCTTTACAAATATATCTATTATTGTATTGCAAATCAGTATCAAGAGCTTCTTTCTAGAAAACAAGGTGCACGAGGGGATTTAAATTCATCACTGATTTTGAGCTTAAAAATTCCACTTCCTCCGTTGGAAGTGCAGCGTGAAATTGTCCGGGTTTTGGACAATTTCACAGAACTCACGACAGAACTCACGACAGAACTCACGACAGAACTCACCGCTCGCAAAAAGCAGTATGAGTATTATGCGAGCACGCTTATTTCTAATTCTAATTATGAATGGGTTTATATGTCAGAACTTGCAAAATTTGTATATGGTTATACAGACAAAGCGAGAGACTATGGTGATGCAAGATTTATTAGAATTACGGATATAGATGAACAAGGTTGTTTAAATCGGGAGAATGTTAAATATATTACACTAAATGATGAAGCTAGAAAAAGTTTGCTTTCAAAGGGTGATTTAATTATGGCTCGAACTGGGGCTACATATGGAAAGACGCTGTTTTTTGATAGTGCTGAACCTTCAGTTTACGCATCTTTCCTGATTAAAATTATTCCTGATTCAAAAAGACTAAATAATAAATATTACTGGCATTTTACTAAAACATCTTTGTATTGGAATCAGGCAAATAAACTTGTATCTACAGGAGGGCAACCACAGTTTAATACACCCGCGTTAAAGAAAATTAAAATTCCTCTCCCCTCTCTCGAAGAACAACAACGCATTGTGGACATTCTCGATCGTTTTGACACGCTCTGCAATGACCTGACGGCTGGCTTGCCTGCCGAAATCGAGGCGCGGCAGAAACAGTATGAGTATTATCGCGACAAGCTGTTGGATTTTCAAGAAATCAAGAGCTAATGAGGTGATTGTTGAATGGCAGAACAAATAGAGCATATTCCCTTTGAAGATGAAAATTATTGGACAGAGAGAACGCAGAATGTTTTAAAGAATGGACTGCTGATTGACAGCTATAAGGACATATTAAACGTTTGGAAATATTTTAAGTATTGTTTGCAAACGAAAAATAGGTTCTTTTTTTGATCATCCGGCCATTCCGTTTATCATACAACGATTTAATAATCATGAATGGGTGCTTCCAAAAGGAATCAATATCTACAGAGCAAGAATAGATAAAGATAGAGAGTATGAGAATCAATGTTGGTTAGCACGAAGTTATATTAATTTGATGCAAATGGATCCGAATAGCCCTTTTTTTGATGCATATCAAGAGCAAGCGAAAAAAATCCAGGAAAATAAGGAATATCAAGAATTCCAATCTCGCTATGATAATGGGTTCGAAGGGTTTGATGCTCAGGGCAGTGGAGCGCCATCTTTTGATAAAGTAGCAGCTGGAAGATGCAATCCCGAACATGTTGTTTTTCTGTATGCGGCGAATGATGAACACACCGCCACAGCCGAAGTGAGACCTTATATAAGAGATGCTGTAAGTGTAGCGGTTTTGTCTGTCAAGAAAGACTTGCGCTTGGTTGATTTTTACTATGAATATGATGGTAAGGGCCTGCGGGAGATTGATGATATCTTTCATGATGTCATGCGAGAAGAATTTTCAACGTTAAATAAAGGTGACAAAGAAGCTTACCTGGCAACTCAATATTTATCATTATTGGCGCAACATCAGGGATTTGATGGCATACGGTTTAGAAGTTCTTTGGTGGAAAAAGGGGCGAATTATGTCATTTTTGATCCGAGTAACTGCGAGGCACTCTCTTCTAAAATGTATGTAATAAAAAAGGTAACCTATGATTTATTTCCAATTTTAGATTAGAAAGGAGGGCGCGCATGAGCACGTATAACATTGTTCTTTCGACGAATGAGAGCACGGTGGTGGCGGAGTATGAGCCGCAGACGGAGCGGTCGGATGCATACCAGAGCGAGGCGGCGTTGGAAGCGGCGCTGATCAAGATGCTTGGCGAGCAGGGCTATGAGTATGTGCCCATTCACAATGAAGCAGAGCTGATTGCCAACCTGCGCCAACAGCTGGAAGCGCTGAACCATTATCAGTTCACGGACGATGAATGGAAACGGTTTTTCAAGGACAAGATTGCCAATGCCAACGAAAGCATTGTGGATAAGACGCGCAAGATTCAGGAGGACTATGTGCAGAATCTGACGCGCGACAACGGCGCCACGATGAACATTTCCCTGATCGATAAGAAAAACGTGCACAACAACCGTCTGCAGGTGATCAACCAATACGAAGAAGACGGCGGCAAATACGACACGCGCTACGATGTGACCATCCTGGTCAACGGGCTGCCGCTGGTGCATGTGGAGCTGAAGCGGCGCGGGGTGGCGCTGAAGGAAGCGTTCAACCAGATCAACCGCTATCAGCGCAACAGCTTTTGGGCGAGCAGCGGGCTGTACGAGTATGTGCAGCTGTTTGTGATTTCCAACGGCACGAACACCAAGTATTATTCCAACACGACGCGCGCCAGCCACATCAAGGAGCTGGATGGCAGCGGCAGGAAGCACAGCAAGAAAACGTCCAACAGCTTTGAGTTCACCTCGTACTGGGCGGACGGCAGCAATCGCGTGATTGCGGATTTGGTGGATTTCACGAAGACGTTTTTTGCCAAGCACACGCTGCTGAACATTTTGACCAAGTATTGCGTATTCACAAGCGAGGAGCTGCTCTTGGTGATGCGCCCCTATCAGATTGTGGCAACGGAGCGCATCTTGAACCGCATTGAGGTGTCGACGAATTACAAGAAGATGGGTACGCTGGAAGCGGGCGGCTATATTTGGCACACGACTGGCAGCGGCAAAACGCTGACCTCGTTTAAGACGGCGCAGCTGGCGACCAATCTGCCGTACATCGACAAGGTGCTGTTTGTGGTCGACCGTAAGGATTTGGACTATCAAACGATCAAGGAATACGAGCGTTTTGAAAAAGGCTGCGCGTCGCCGAACAAAAACACGGCGGTGCTGCAGCGTCAGCTGGAAGACCGGGACGAAAAAGGTCGTTTTCATCCCTATAAAATCATTGTGACGACGATTCAGAAGCTGGATGTGTTCATTAGCAAGAATCCGTCGCATCCGGTGCGCGACAAGCATGTGGTGCTGATTTTTGATGAATGTCATCGCAGCCAGTTTGGCGACATGCACACGCGTATTGTCGGCGGGGTGATTAAAAAAGGAGAAAAGGCCATCAAGGTGCCGAAGTATTTCAAGCACTACCATATTTTCGGCTTTACAGGCACGCCGATTTTTGCGGAGAACTCAGGCGCCGGGCGCAACCCGATGCTGAAAACCACGGCGCAGGCCTTTGGCGAGCAGCTGCACAGCTACACCATTGTGAACGCCATCAACGATGGCAATGTGCTGCCATTCCGCATTGACTATATCAACACGGTGAAGCAGAAGGACGATGGCAAGGACAAGCAGGTCACCGCCATTGACACGGAGGAAGCGCTGGCATCGCCGGCGCGTATTCAGGCGATTGTGACCTATATTCTGGACCATTTTGACCAGAAGACCATGCGCAATGCTTACTACAGCTTGAAGGGGCAGCGTGTGAACGGGTTCAACTCAATGTTTGCGGTGAGCTCGATTCCTGTGTGCAAGAAATATTATCTGGAGCTGAAAAAACAGCTGGCCGAGCGCCATCGCGATCTGACCGTGGCGACGATTTATTCCTTTGCCGCCAACGAAACCGACAGCGCCAACGGTATTTTGGGCGATGAAAGCTTTGACACGGACAAGCTCGACCAAAGCTCCAGAGATTTTCTGGAGATGGCAATCGACGATTACAACAAGGCTTTTGCGACGCATTTTGACACCACGAGTAAGGGCTTTCAGAATTACTACAAGGATTTGTCCAATCGGGTGAAAAACCGCGAGGTGGATCTGCTTTTGGTGGTGAACATGTTCCTGACTGGGTTTGATGCGACCACGCTCAACACCTTGTGGGTGGACAAGAACTTGAAGATGCATGGGCTGATTCAGGCCTTTTCGCGCACCAACCGCATTTTGAACTCGGTGAAAACCTATGGCAACATTGTGTGCTTCCGCGATCTGGAAAAAGAAACCAACGAAGCCATAGGGCTGTTTGGCGACAAGAACGCGAAGGGCGTTGTGGTGCTGAAGGCATACGAGGATTATTATTACGGTTATACCGACGAAAACGGCAAGGAGCAGAAGGGCTACGAGCAGCGCATTGAGGAACTGCTGGCGCGTTATCCGCTGGGCGAGCAAATCATTGGCGAACAGAACAAGAAGGATTTTTTGGTGCTCTTTGGCAACATTCTGCGGCTGCGCAATATTTTGACGGCGTTCGACCGCTTTGCTGGCAACGAGATTCTGCCGCCGATTGATTTTCAGGATTACACGGGGCTGTACCACGATGTATACGAGGAGATGAAACCAAAGCCAGGCGACAAGGACAGCATTTTGGACGATGTGGTCTTTGAACTGGAACTGGTCAAGCAGGTGGAGGTCAATATTGACTACATTCTGATGCTGGTGGCGAAGTATCACGACAGCAACTGCGAGGACAAAGAGATTCTTGTGGCAATCGACAAGGCAATTCGGTCGAGTTTGCAGCTGCGCTCTAAGAAAGAGCTGATCGAGAATTTTGTGGATACCATCAACGTCAACAGCGATGTGCAGACCGATTGGCGCAAGTTTATCCGCGAGCAGCGCGAGGTGGACATTCAAAAGATCATCATCGACGAACGGCTGAAGCCGGAAGAAACGAAGACGTTTGTTGAAAATGCGTTTCGTGACGGCGTGCTGAAAACCACTGGAACCGGTGTGGATAAAATTCTACCGCCGGTGTCGCGTTTTGGCGGCGGTGGCTCGCGCGATAAGAAAAAGCAAACCGTGATCGAAAAATTGAAAACGTTCTTCGACAAATACTTTGGCCTTATCAGCCCAACCGAGCCACTCATGGAAGAGAAGGCTGAGTACGACGCCATGGGCAAGGTGGCCGACGGACACTGTGAATACGGGCAGTGACATGCTGCCCGTCAATCCACCATAGAAAGGAGCATGCCTGATGGCCTACACCAAGACGAGCAAGTTTTTGAGCCTGATTCTGCGGCACAAGCCGGAGGTGATTGGGATCACGCTGGATGAACATGGCTGGGCGCGGGTGGATGAGGTGATCGCTGGAATTGGGAAGACGCGGCCGATGTCGATGGCGATATTGGAGGAGATTGTGGCGACGGACAGCAAAGGACGCTATGCGTTCAATGAGGATAAGACGCTGATTCGTGCCAACCAGGGGCATTCTGTGCATGTGGATGTGGAGCTGGTGGAAAAGGTGCCGCCGGCGGTGCTGTATCATGGCACAGGCGAGAAGTCTGTGGCGTTGATCGAGGCGCAGGGGCTGTTGCCGATGTCGCGGCTGTATGTGCATCTGTCGACGGATATGGCGACGGCGACGAAGGTGGGCCAGCGCCACGGCAAGCCAGTGGTGTTTCGCGTGGATGCCCAGGCGATGGCGGCGCAGGGGCATCGGTTCTATGTGTCGCGCAACGGTGTCTGGCTGACGAAGCATGTGCCGGCGAAATTTTTGCAAAGGCTGTGAGTGCCTTGCTGACCAAGCAATAATAAAAAGCGATGCCTGCTGTGAGACAGCGGGCATCGCTTTTTTAGAGGAAATATAGTTTAAAAGAAAAGTGTCAGGCGCGTGCTTTGCCGAGGGCGTCTGCGGCGATGATGGCGTCGTAGAGTTCGGCTGGGGTGACGTCGGCGACCATGTTGTGGATGGATTCGCCTTCGACACAAGCTTTTTCAGCAATGGTGCGGATTTCTTCATCGGTGGTGATGCCGATTTCTTCGAGGCGAGTAGGCAGGCCGACTTCGAGGCAGAAATCCTGTACTTCTTTGAATTCTTCTTTAGGGGCGCCTTCGAGTACGAGCTGGACCAGGGTGCCAAAGGCGACGCAGCTGCCGTGTGGCGCGCTGTGGCCGCCGAGGGCGGTGAGCCCGTTGTAGAAGGAATGGGCAACAGCGAGGCCACCATTGTCGGCGCCAACGCCAGACAGGTAAACGTTGGCTTCAATGATGGCATCGAGTGCTGGGGTAACGACGTTGTTTTCGCAGGCTTGTTTGGCTGCGGCGCCGTAGGTCTTCAGGGTTTTGTAGCAGAGTTCGCACAGGGCCATGGCCGAGCGGGTGATGCCGCCAAATTCCAGGCTGGGTGCGTCGGTGCGATGGCAGGCACGCGCTTCGAAATAGGTGCCGAGGGCATCGCCCATGCCGGCAACCAGGAATTTGACTGGTGCCTGTGCGATGATGGTGCTGTCAACGATGACAGCTTCTGGATTTTTAGGATAGAAGAGGTAGCTGTTGAAGGTCAGATCGTCGTTGTAGATGACAGAAAGACCGGTGCATGGCGCGTCGGTTGCAACGACGGTTGGAATGATGACAACAGGCAGGTGTTCGTAGTGGGCGGTTGCTTTGGCTGTGTCGATGGCGGAACCGCCGCCAACGCCGACGACCACGTTGAGGCCTTCGTCGCGCACAATTTTTCTCATGCGTTCGATTTCACCGACGCTGGAGGTGCCGCCGAAGATTTCGTAACGGCGTACATCGTCCGTGCCGTCGAAGCTGCCTTCGATTTTATCATGACACATTTTATAACCGCTATTGGAGCAGATGAACAGCCATTTGCTGCCGAGATCTTTCATTTCTTCGTGGAAGCTGTTCAGTGCATCTCTGCCTTGTACATATTTTTGTGGCGCACGCATCATTCTGAGTCTTGCCATTTTTATCACCTCATTATTGTTATTGTTGATTGGTAAAAATCTTTTATAGGACCTATTATAGTAACAAAACGACAATTTTCAAGGGGTGAAAATGATGTTTTTATTTTCAGAAGATAGGCAAAGTTGCTGGGGGCAGGTGTTGATCAACGATTGGGCGCATAAAGGTATCAGTTTGTAGAGTTTTTCAGGCTGTAAGTTCATTGACTAGACATAATTTTTTGAGTATCATAGAGATAATATCTTGCTGGTTGTTTTGTGGCGGGAGGGATGGCTGTGGCGGACTCTAATATCACAAAGCGGGCGTTGGCTGCAGCGCTGCGCGAACTGATGGATGAGGAGCCGTTTGAGAAGATTCAAGTGGCGCATATTTGCGAGCGATGTGATATGAGCCGGAAAAGTTTTTATTATCATTTTAAGGACAAGTATGATTTGGTGAATTGGATCTTTGATACGGAAATCATTCCAGTTGTGCGGCGCGCAATTGTTTCAGAGCAGTGCGTCAAATGGCTGCAGCTGTTGTCAGAAGGCTGCGCATATTTTTATGAGAACAGAGCTTTTTACCGCAAGGCGTTGAAGATTGAGGGGCAAAATTCTCTGGTTGATCATTTTCGTGAATTCATCCAGCCTATTTTAAGATTGCGGCTTACGGAGTTGGTGGGCGATCTTGCAGATGATGCGTTTACGGTGGATTTTTTCACGGATGCTGTGGTGTGTTCGCTGGTGCGATGGTTGTTGGCGGATGTCTGTGAACCGGCAGATGCATTTGTTGAAAAAATGCTGACCTTGATGCACCGGAGCGCATGCGCAGTGTGTCGTGAGTTTGAATAAAAAATAAAAAAACAGACGATCGTGAAAGATCGTCTGTTTTTGTGTTTAGATGGGTTGTTTGGCACAGGCCCTGGCAAGGATATGGGCGAGCGGCTGGCGAAAGAGGTTGTAGGGTGTGTGGATGGTTTGTGCATCCAGGTTGTAGAGATCGCCTTTTTGATCAACATATATGGAGCAGGTGTCTTTGGAAATGATGGCGTCGACCATGCGTGTGTCTCCACGCATTTCCAAAGGGAGGGTGCAGAAGGTTTGCTGGTTGCGTGTGTCGAGGATGATCTGGTGTACCTGTTGTTGGATTGTGGCTGGACAGTTGGGCGCCGGGATGAGCACGGTGAACAGTGGCTGCAGCGCCTGGGCGTGATGAAAGAGTGTGCCGCTGGCGATGGCGGGCAGATCTGTTTCTGTGTAAGGATACCAAACACCGTAGAGCAATCCTCTGTGCTGGATGTGTGGACAAAGGCGCTGGGCTTGTTCATTATAGCGCATCACAAGCATCAGATTGAGTTGGTCGGCAAGCTTATCAAGAACGTCATCATGCAATGTTTCAGGCTCGCAGATCAGAAAAAAGGCGCTGTCGGGATGATGCGCAGCGAGTGTGCGTGCTGGCTGGGGGTCACCATCGATGAGGAGTACCCAGGCATAGATCCCCAGAGTTTCGCCGTCATTGATGATGGTGTGGAAGGTTTGCTGTAAGTCTGGAAAATGCTTTGGATCGATTTGCAAAACGAGAGCCCAGGGAATGTTGCACTGCATTTTTTGTTCATTGGTGCGAATTTTTTGGGCGCCAATGGTGCAGGCATTGTAGCCGAGATTCATCCCAAAGGTGAAGAGATGGTCGGTGTCGGTGTTGGCGACAACATTGCGAATGAGATGATAATAGGCGCTGTGTTCGTTTTGAAGCATGCGCTGAACTGTGGAAAAGATTTTTTGCTGAAATCGTCCATTTGTGCATTGCAGTGCCATGTCAATCAAGTTGCGGACGCCTCTTTCAGGATCGGTTTTGATTTTTTTCAACGCAGTTTTTACCGTTGTTTCAACCAAGATGCGCGACATATTTGGTTTCATAGCAACCTCTCCTTTTGGACGGTGAATTTAGTGGAAATAGCACTTAATTATTCAGTTTAAATAATATCTGTACAAAATTTCCATGGCAAGGGACAAATGGGCGTTTGTGTCCAAAAATGTAACACTTTTATCAATGGGTCCAAATCTTGGACTTGATGCTTTGTGTGTCCAATGACGATGCAGATTGTTTTTTCTATAATTGAAAAAAATCATACGAACGGAGGAGGAACAGTTCATGAGCAATGCTATAAAAAATAGTGTGCAAAAACTTGCGATTCATCAAGCGTTGAAATATATCGAAAGCAACCCAGAAGAGAATTTGCCCAAATTAATGGATATGGTGGACAAGGTCAGCCCGGATGGCTGGTATGAAAGCCAGCGCCGTGCCTTTCGCAATGCGATCAAAGAGAAAAACAACTGGTATCAGCTTATTTTAAAAGCCTACGATCTTGATCCTGGCGTGCGCAAAGTATTCTCGGAGAATTTTCTCTTCAATGCCAGCCTTAAAGGTAGTGCCACCCAAAACGCTGTCAAAGAAAAAGAAGGCTGCAATGTACCTTGGGCGATTTTGTTGGATCCAACGTCGGCTTGTAACCTGCATTGCACTGGCTGCTGGGCGGCAGAGTATGGGAATCAGCTGAATCTGAGTCTTGACGACATTGATGCGATCATTCGTCAAGGCAAAGAGATGGGCATTTACATGTACATCTATACGGGCGGCGAGCCATTGGTGCGTAAGCAGGACATCATCAAAATCTGTGAAATGCATCCGGATTGTGAATTCCTTTCGTTTACCAATGGCACCTTGATCGATGAAGCTTTTTGCAAGGATATGCTGCGCGTGAAAAATTTTGTGCCAGCCATTTCGCTGGAAGGTTTTGAAGAAGCCAACGATGGCCGCCGCGGGCAAGGTGTGTATAAAAAAGTGCAGCATGCCATGGCCTTGCTTAAAGATCATAAACTGCCATTTGGCATTTCTACATGTTACACCAGTCAAAACGTGGACGATGTGAGCAGCGAGGCGTTTTTTGATTCCATCATCGAGAGCGGCGCGCTTTTTGTTTGGTTTTTCCATTACATGCCAGTTGGCAACGATGCTGCAGTGGAACTTCTGCCAACCCCGGAACAGCGCAAGATGATGTATGATCGCATTCGTGCTTTCCGAAAAACAAAGCCAATCTTCAGCATGGATTTTCAAAACGATGCCGAATACGTTGGCGGCTGCATTGCTGGCGGACGCCGCTATCTGCATATCAATGCCAAAGGCGATGTGGAACCATGTGTGTTTATCCACTATTCAGATTCCAATATTCACAATATGTCGCTGTTAGAAACCTTCAAGCGGCCAATGTTTATGGCTTATCATGACAACCAGCCATTCAACGACAACATGCTGCGCCCTTGTCCAATGCTGGAAAATCCAGAATACCTGCGCAGAATGGTTAAAGAGGCAGGTGCAGTCAATACCGATTATCAAAGCATCGAAGAAGTGGACCATCTTTGCGACAAAACCACACCATATGCCGACAATTGGAAGCCAATGGCTGATACGATCTGGTACGACGAAGGTGGCCATACCAAGACAGAGCCGGCACAAATGAACATCGAATAAACGGTGGCACCAGCATGATGCTGCCTTTTCCTACCCTCTCTTTTTTCACACCAGAAACCAGGCGTCTTTCGGTTTTTACCGTCTGACGCCTGGTTTTTGTGTTGCTATGGATGATGTGCCCGGCAACCAAACCGAACATTTTTCATAAAAATATGGTGGGGCTGGTTGGTGGTGTGTGGGGAAGGGACTTTTTATAATAGGGGTGAAGAATCACAAAAACAGGAGGTTGTGGCAATGCATGGTGGATGGTGGTGGATGGTGCTGGCTGGGATTGTGTCGGCTGGTGTGAAACTGGGATGCTGGTGCTATGGCAACACGCACTGGTGGGTGAAGGAGATGCATAGGATTGAGGCGCTGGGCGTGCAGGAGCGGCAGGCTGTGTTGCCGAATGGGCATGTGATCAATTATGGTGAGCTGGGCGGTGAAGGGCCGGCACTGCTGCTGATCCACGGGCAGATGGGCGCCTGGCAGGATTATGCTGCGGTGATGCCGCAGCTGTCTCAGCAGTGGCATGTGTATGCGGTGGATGTGTACGGCCATGGCGGTTCGTCCCATGAGGAAGCGCTGTATTATTTGGATGTGAACGGGGAGGATTTGATCGCGTTCATAGAGCAGGAGATTGGCGTGCCGGTTGTGGTGAGCGGTCATTCCAATGGGGCCTTGCTGGCGGCGTACATGGCTGCTTATGGCGGCCGCTGGGTGCGCGGTGCGCTGCTGGAAGATCCGCCGGTGTTTTCGACGGAAGGCGAAGACTGGGAAAAGACCTTTGCCTATATTGACACCTATGCGCCGCTGCACGCGTACTTATCATCGCCGCAGAAGGAATGCTGGCCAGCGTATTATCTGCGGCACTGTTATTGGGGCCAGCTGTTCATGAAACCAGTGATGCCGTTTTTGGCCAATTATGCACAGTGGACGGCGCGGCGCCATCCCGATGAAGAGGTGAAGATGCCGTTTCTGCCGCGCAGCATCACCTGCATGTTCCATCATGTGGGGCAGTATGATATGCTGTATGGAGAACATTTCTATGATTTAACGTGGAGCCGCGGCGTGCGCCACGCGCAAATGCTGGCAGACATTGCGGTGCCGTGCGTGTATCTGCATGCGAAAGAAACGGTATCGCCTGAAGGCGTGTTGTTCTGCGCGGCATCGCGGGCGCAGGCGGAGCGCGCGGTGGCGCTGATTGGCGACAATGCGGCGCTCATTGAAACGCCGGACAGCGACCACAACATTCATGGCAAACACATGGCGCTTTATTTGGAGGCCCTGTCGCGGTTATTATGAAGGGATGCGTGAACGATGCTGAGTGATAATATTTCCATGCTGCGGATGCTCAATGGCTATTCCCAGGAAGAGGTGGCGGCGCGCGTCGGCGTCTCCCGACAGGCCTATGCGAAGTGGGAAAAGGGCGACACCTTGCCAGATGTGCTGCATTGTCAGAAACTGGCGGTTCTTTACGATACGACGATTGACGCCTTGCTGAATTTTGATGCCAAAGTCGGGCAAACAGCGCTGACACCGGCGCCGAAGGGCAAGCACATCTTTGGCACGGTGAAGCTCAATGACCACGGCCAGGTCGTGATTCCCAAGAAAGCACGCAGCCTGTTTCACTTGCAGCCAGGCGACGAACTGGTGGTGCTTGGCGACGAAGCGGAAGGCCTGGCAATGATCCGCGCCGATGTATTCGAAGAACGCCTGCACCAGCTCTGGACCCAGGCCGTGACACAGCAGAAGGAGTAGGTGCCGTGAGATTGTCCATGACAAAAGCAGCCGTTCCTGAGGGAGCGGCTGCTTTTGTTATGAGAAAGGATGAAAGAGATATCACCAGTTTTCATGTACGGCGGTGCGGAGATAGCGATCATAGATGTTACGGACGGCTTGCATTTGCTCGTCGGTCAGCGCTGGCAGTTCGGCGGCACGGATGTTGCTGAGGAGTTGATCGCGGCGGCTGGCGCCAGGAATGACAGCACTGACGGCATCGTGCATGAGAATCCAGCGCAAGGCATAGGGGCTGAGGTCGTTGGTGTGAAAAACTTTTTTTAGTGCGTCAACAGCTTGCAGACCGAGGTTATAGTCAACGCCGGAGAAGGTTTCACCTTTGTCAAAAGCTTCACCGTTGCGGTTATAGCTGCGATGGTCATTGACGCCAAAAGTGGTATCTTTGGTGTAGCGCCCAGTGAGAAGACCACTGGCCAATGGCACGCGGGCAATGATGCCGATATTTTTGGCGATGGCGGCAGGGAATAGGTCCTCGGTTGGTTTTAGCCGGAACATATTGAACACCACCTCAATGGCGCTGATCGGATAATTCATGGCTTGAAGCCCTTCGGATACTTTTTCGATGCTGACACCATAATGAGCGATTTTCCCTTTCTGCACCAGCTTGTCCAATCCGGTGAAGAGGGCATCGTTGTAATAGACTGGGGTTGGTGGGCAGTGGAGCAGGACAAGATCCAGCTGTTCCATGCCGAGACGATGCAGGCTCTGATCGATAAAAGCTTCCATGTTTTCGGGGGTATAGCCTTCGGCCGTGTGGGGGTCAAGGCCGCGGCCGCATTTGGTGATGATGAAGAAATGATCGCTGTGCGTTTGCAAAAATTTACCTATGGCGCGTTCGCTGTTGCCATTATTGTAGATATCGGCGGTGTCAATGAGTGTGATGCCGCTGTCTTTGGCAGCTTCGAGAATATTCATGGCTTCTTGTTCGTTGAAAGGATCGCCCCATTTTGTTCCAAGTTGCCAGGTTCCAAGGCCAATTTCACTAACCATACGGCCGGTGTTTCCTAGTTGTCTTTGATTCATAGTAGAATGCTCCTTATCGTTATTGATGAAGCGTGTGGCATCGGTATTTGCTGTTGCATTCTCGCCAAAACGCGCTATACTTGGATTGTATATCGGTTTGTTTTCTGCGGCAAGTACGCAGATTTTTTTTAGATAGTGAACTTTTTTTCACCATTGGAGGTTCTCATGGAAAAGATCAAAGTAACGTGCGAGATGGAAGTGACTTTGAAAATGATTGGTGGCAAGTGCAAGCCGCTGATTTTGGAAAGTTTGATCAGCAATGGTACACAGCGTTTTGGGGAACTTTTGCGCAGACTTTCACATATTTCTCAGCGCACATTGACCAATCAGCTGCGCGAACTGGAAAACGATGGCTTGATTCAGCGTACAGTGTATGCCGAAGTGCCGCCTCGTGTGGAGTATTCGATCACTGATAAAGGGCGATCTTTGGAAGATCTTTTGGAACTTATGTGTGCATGGGGAGAAAAGAACATGGACGATCGCTTCGAACTGACCAATCCGCAGTGCAGCGAGTAAGCGATGGTTGACTTTTCGGCGGGATTCGATTAGAATGCCGTTAAGATGATTTGCATAGGAAGCTTAATAATGAACAAGAAATTGTAAGGAGGAGATTCCATGACACGAGCAATTGAGGAACGTGTGCAGGGTCAGCAGACGTTTGACGGCGCCGGGGTTGATCTGGTGCGTGTGCTGGGTCATCCAACAGCGGAGGCGTTTGATCCGTTTTTGATGCTGGATTCCTTTGACAGCACCGACCCGGAATCCTACAAGGCAGGGTTTCCAAAGCATCCGCACCGCGGTATTGAAACGATCAGCTATCTGGTGCAGGGACAGATGATGCACCGCGACAGCCTTGGACACGAAGACACCATCGGCGACGGCGAGGTGCAGTGGATGACGGCAGGTTCCGGCATTCAGCATGAAGAAAAACTGCCGGCATCGGAGCGTCTGTTGGGGGTGCAGCTGTGGCTGAACCTGCCTGCCAAAGATAAGATGGTGCTGCCAGCGTATCACCACATCAAGCGCGAAGACATTCCGGAAGTGGCCATTGATGGCGGCAAGGTGCGTGTGCTTGCAGGGTCGTTCAATGGGGTGCAGGGGTTCCAGGGCAGCTACTTACCGTTCGATTATTACGATGTGCAGCTGGAAGCGGGAAAGGCTGCGACCATTGCCACCGATCCGGCGCGCAGAACCATGGTGTTTACGCTGCTGGGCGATGCCGTTGTCGAAGGCGAAGCCATCGCTGAAAAGACTGCTGTCAAACTTGCCAGCGGCGATAGCCTGCAGCTCGCAGCAGCCGATGCGCCTGTGCACATTCTCGTCATGAGCGCACCTGCGCTGAATGAACCCATTGCCTGGCACGGGCCGATCGTCATGAACAGTCTCGCCGACATCGCTAAAGCCACCGCTGAACTGCACAATGGGAATTTTTTGAAACACGAGATTCAGTACGAAGAATAAAAAAGGGGAGCCGCTGCACGAACAACAGATTCGTGTGGCGACTCCCTTTGCTTATTCGTCGTCGGTGATGGTGAAGATGTCTTCGATGGTGACGCCAAAGACTTTGGCGATGTTCCAGGCAAGGACGAGGGATGGGTTGTAGCGGCCTTTTTCGAGGTTGCCGATGGTTTCGCGGCGCACGCCGACGCGCTGGGCGAGTTCGGCTTGGTTCATGTTATGTTTCGCGCGGTATTCTTTGATGCGGTTGTGGATCATTCGTCAGACAATCCTTTCAGTTCGCGCCATTCGCGGATGGTGAGCACGCCGGTGAAGAGCACATAGGCAGTGAGAAAGCCGCTTTTCAGTGCCAGCGCAGTGATATCGGCAGACGGGCCGCTGCGGAGCGTGGCGAGAAGGATGACGAGTGTGACGACGATCATTTCGGCGAAAAAGGCCCAGAGGGCGGCGCTTTTGACGTGAGCGAGGAAACATTCGTCAGGTGTGACGCCGAAATACGGAACAAACACGAGAAAGATGAGAAATGCCAGGTAGGCGCGGTCGCCGTTGCTTAAAAAGAGCAGTGCTGGCAGTGCCATGAGGGAAAGCAGGCCGACAGGATTGATCTTTTTCACGATGAACACCTCCAATTATTCCAAAGCGCCTTTTTGTTCGCGCCACTCGCAGATGGTGAGGGCGATGCTGAAAACGATCACTGAAGTGGCAAAGCTGAGGGCGAAGGCCATTGGTGCTGCCTGTGCTGTGCCAAAGAGCAGGCTGCAGGCAAAGATATAGATAACGAGGGACAGCATGCCGGTAAAGAAGGAAAGTGTAGCCGTTTTGCGCACGTTTTCCAGGAAAAATTCGTCTGGGATGACGCGAAAATAACGCAGGTAGTAGAGAAAGCCGAGAAATCCGAACCAGCCTTTGTTGTCGCTCACAAAGCCGAGGACAGCGACCAGCGCCAGCAGCGACAAAAGACCGAGCATGTTGAAGCGTTTCATGATGGAGCACCTCCTGAAAAATGTGGTATATTTCACTCTTTATGTGGTAAATATACCACATGCGCTGCAAGCATGTCAAGAACAGTACGCAGACGAAAAGGTGCAGGGCGACAGGGGCTATGGTATAATGGAAAAAGAACAACCCATATGAAGAGGTGAAAAATGTGGAACAAGTGATTTTTGAGCGCAGCGGCGGAACGTTGGTGTTTGCCGATGGGCGTGCGTCGGCGGAGCTGGCCATGGCTGGCGATGTGCCGCTGCTTTTGGCGCGGTTGGGTGTGATGAAGCCTTTGGTTGTGAGCGGCGGCGGGCTGGCACGTTCCGGCATTGCTGAAGAGATGGCGCATCGTGGCATGCCGCTGGTGCATTTTGATGGCTTCACGCCGAACCCAACGGCGGAGCAGGTGGCAGCTGGTTTGGCGATGTATCGTGCCAATGACTGCGATGGGCTGTTGAGCATTGGCGGTGGCAGCGCCATGGATGTAGCAAAGGCGATCAAGGCGTTGGGCGGAAGCGACGATGCGGCGCCGCTATTGGAACGCTTGACGCAGCCTGAACCGATGATGGTGCCGCATGTAGCATTGCCAACCACGGCTGGCACAGGCAGCGAAGCGACGCACTTTGCAACGATCTATATTGGTGGTAAGAAATATTCGGTTGCCCATGAGGCGCTGCTGCCAGAGGCGGTCGTTCTTGATCCGTCGCAACTGGCGACGCTGCCGCAGGCAGAGCGGGCAAGCACCATGCTGGATGCACTTTGCCACAGCATTGAGTCGTATTGGTCGGTACGGTCCAGCGAAGAAAGCCGTGCGTTTGCGGCGCAGGCTATTGGCCTGTTGACGGCCAATGCTGCCAGTTATCTGGCTGGCGATGAAGCGGCGTCTGGTGCTGTATTGGTGGCATCGAATTTTGCTGGGCGTGCCATCAATCTCACTACGACCACAGCAGCCCATGCCATGTGCTATCAACTGACAGCGTTCTATGGCCTGCGCCATGGTCATGCGGCGGCGGTTTGCCTGCCGGCAGCATGGGAACGGTTGCTGCAAGCGGCAGAAAGTGATGCTGCGTTGGCGGAACGGCTGCGTGGATTGGCACAGCTGCTTAGTGGACAGTCAGACCCGCAAGCTGGGCTGGATGCTTTTCTGGCACTGCGCAAGCAGGCCGATCTTGCCAACGATTGGCTGCCAGAAGACGGTGGCGATCTTGGGCTCTTGGCTGGCTCCGTGAATGTGCAGCGCCTGAGCAATTTCCCAGTGACGCTGACAGAAGAGGACCTTGTCGAGATGTATCGCCGCGCATTTGAGGGCGTGCGATGAAGGCCTTTATTTTTAATGCTGGCCGCGGGTCGCGCCTGGGCGCGCTGACTGCTGAGCGGCCGAAGGCGCTGGTGTCGTTGGCAACTGGTGAAACGCTGCTGGCACGGCAGCTGCGGCTGCTGCATCAAGCTGGTGTGGCTGAGATTGTGATCAGCACAGGTTATCGCGGCGCACAGATTCGCGAAGCGGTGCAGCCGTTTGCCGCACAAGGCATGTACTTCACCTTTGTTGATAATCCCGATTATGCGCGGACCAATGCCATTGTTTCGCTGGATCGTGCGGCAGCATGCCTGCGTGGCAATGATGCGCTGATGCTGCACGGCGATTTGGTGTTTGACGCGTCCTGGCTTGAAAAGGTGATGCGGGCACCGGTGCATGATGTGGCGGCGGTCGATGAAACAACACCGCTCAATGCCAAGGACTTTAAGGCGCAGGTGAGCAATGGGCGCATTGCAGCCATTGGTGTGGATTTGTTTGGCGAGGATTGTGTCAACTTCATGCCATTTTACAAGCTCAGCGCCCGTGCTCTTGGACTTTGGCTGGATGCTGTGCACGACCGCTGTGCGCATGGCGACACAGCAATCTATGCAGAAACTGCTGCGGCACCAGTGCTGGAAGAAATGAACTTATTTGCGTTGTCCTATGCAGGGCATCTGCTGGCAGAGATAGATACGCCAGCTGACTTGGAGGCTGCGAATGCACGCCTTTGTTAAGAGAAACAACAACTGACTTTTGAAAGGATGAACCATTATGGCAAAAAGAGATTTTGAAAAACGTCAATACGTCTGCCCAAAATGTGGCTGCACCCGATACGAAAGCGACCGTTTCCAAGCCACTGGCGGTGGTTTTGCAAAAGTATTCGAAGTTCAGAACAAACGCTTTGTCACCATTAGCTGCGAAGAATGCGGCTATACGGAGTTGTACAAGTCTGACACCTCTCTTGGCATGAATATTCTCGATCTTTTGGTATAACTGAAAGGAGGGCTGATGATGGATCTTCAAGATGTGATTGTTAATCTGCGTGCCCTGGCCAAACAGGACCCTGCAGTACGCGACCGTTTGCTGGCCACACGTGACGCTGATAATGCAGAAGAGGTTTTCTGCCAGGTCGCCACAGAACTGGGGCAGACGATCAGCATCACCGAACTGGCTTTTGCCGGCGAAGCCGACTATGCAGCCATGCGCCGTGCCACCAATGGCGGCGGCGAAAATTCTCCGGTGTTGCGCGGCGAAGACGACTACTACGATCTTTTCATGTGCGAACTTGAAGCCATGAAGAATGCGGACAAGTGAAGGCTGCGATAGATAAAAAAATGATTTTTCAGTGATTTTTTTATTTCAAACCACAGAAAGTATGTTATACTATAAGCAACGTATCCTGAAGGAGGAAATAAACAAATGGCAGTAATTACCATTACCAAAGAAAACTTTGAAGAGGAAGTTATCAAAAGCGACAAGCCTGTACTCCTCGATTTCTGGGCAGCATGGTGCGGACCTTGCCGCATGGTAGGCCCTATCGTGGAACAGATCTCTAACGAACGTGAAGACATTAAGGTTGGTAAGATCAATGTTGACGAACAGACCGAATTGGCTACCGCGTTTCATGTTATGAGTATCCCTACCCTCGTTGCTGTCAAAGACGGGAAGATTGTCAACCAGTCCGTTGGCGTTCAGCCAAAGGCCGACATTCTTGCCTTGCTTGACTAAGTTTTGCAGATGAAGCGCTGGCTTTCTGCTCTGGCAGGAAGCTGGCGTTTTTTTGTGCGTCTGCTATTGCTGTGGATTTTACTTTCAATAAAGATGACTGATAAAAATTAGAGCAAAAAGTCTTTTCATTCCCCCATAAATCAGTATAATAAGAATCGAAAGAACGATTTAGCTGCTAAACAGGCAGCCGTTCTCAGAGAGGTGTTACCGATGGAACGAAAAGATATTTATATCACCGCTTATCGCCTCATCAATAAGTACAACGCCAAGACCAAACAGCCCAAAACCTTTGGCACTGCAGAGACTGTCTGTGGTTCTGAAGCGCAGGTATTGGACGTTGTGGCCCACGAACAGCCGGTTACGCCGTCACAGATTGCGACGCTGTTAGGCATCACCAAAGGGGCCGTGTCGCAGACCTTGGCCAAGCTCGAAAAAAAGGCGCTTATTGTGCGCAGCCCATCGAGTGATGGCAATGGTATGGTGACCATTCAGCTGTCAAAAGCGGGAAAAGAGATTTTAATAAATTATTATGCGTATCGAGACTGTCGGCTTCGCAAAGTGATCGCTGCCGCTCAGGCCTTGCCACCGGAAAGTGCAGCAGCGGTGCTGCAAATGCTGGAAGCATTTGAAGAAGCTCTCGATCAATATTAATGGTTATTTATGGTTAAATGGAGGAGTTACCATGTTAAAATTAGAACATATTTCTTATGGCGTTGAGGAGCGCCCAAATATTCTTAATGATGTCAACTTGGAGATTGATGAACCATTTGTTGCCATCACCGGGCCTAACGGCAGCGGCAAAAGCACACTGATGAAGGTCATCTGCGGCATCATTCAGCCAACCAGCGGCCGCATCACCTTCAATGGTCAGGATATCACCGACTGGAGCATCACCGACCGTGCCAACCTTGGCATCAGTTATGCGTTCCAGAAACCAGTTGCTTTCAAAGGCCTCAAGGTTATTGACCTCTTGACCCTGGCTTCTGGCCGTGGCACCACCCTCAGCGAAGCCTGCGACTACCTCAGCGAAGTTGGCCTCTGCGCACGTGATTACATCGACCGCGAACTCAACGACAGCCTCTCTGGCGGTGAAATGAAGCGTATCGAAATTGCCATGATGCTCGCCCGCAGCACCGCGCTGTCTCTTTTCGATGAACCAGAAGCCGGCATCGACCTTTGGAGCTTCCAAAGCTTGATCCAGGTCTTTGAAAAGATGAACGAAAAGACCAATGGTAAAATCCTCATCATCAGCCACCAGGAACGCATCCTCAACATTGCAGACCGCATCATCATGATGCAGGATGGCAAAGTGGTGCGCGATGGCAAGCCAGATGACGTCATGCCACACATCATTGGCAGCGGCTGCACAAAGATCATGGACAAATTAGCGAAATAAAGGAGGTTTCGACCATGGATGAAATTCAGAAACGTTTATTAAAAGAAGTTGCCGACCTCGACGCACTGCCAGTCGGGGCATATAATATCCGTGCCGATGGACAGGCTGCAGGCCGCCGTTCCACGGCAAACATTGAAATTGTTCCTCAGAAAGAACGTCAGGGCATTGAGATTCACGTTAAAGACGGTACCGTCAACGAATCCATGCACATTCCTGTTATCATGGAACAGAGCGGTCTCAAGGACCTCGTTTACAACGATTTTTACATTGGTGAAAACTGCGATGTGACCATCGTTGCCGGCTGCGGCATTCATAACTGCGGTGGTGGCGGTGACAGCCAGCATGACGGGATTCATACGTTCTACATTGGTAAAAACTCCAAAGTCAAATACATTGAAAAACACTTCGGTGAAGGCGATGGCCGCGGCAAGCAGATCATGAACCCAACCACCATTCTGCATCTTGAAGAAGGGGCAGAAATGGAAATGGAAACCACACAGATCGAAGGCATCGACGACACCATTCGTGAAACCAGCGGGGATCTCGCTGAAGGTGCTACCCTCATCATTCATGAAAAGATCCTCACCACTGGCGATCAGGTGGCAAAGACCAATTTCTCTGTGGACCTCAACGGGGAAAATTGCAGCGCCAATGTGGTCAGCCGCAGTGTTGCCAAAGATCAGTCCTTCCAGGAATTCATTTCCCGCATCAACGGCAACACCGAATGCTATGGTCACACCGAATGCGATGCCATCATCATGGATGATGCGCACGTTATCGCTTCGCCACAGCTGTCGGCCAACAGCGTAGACGCCAGCCTGATCCACGAAGCAGCCATCGGTAAAATTGCCGGTGAACAGCTCATCAAGCTCATGACCCTCGGTCTCACTGAACAAGAAGCTGAAGAACAAATCATCAACGGCTTCCTCAAATAATCTTTCACACACAAAAAAGCCTTTCCGTGTTCGCGGGAAGGCTTTTCGTTTTTCATCATGCAGGATGTGTTACAATAGCTGTAATTCAACACGACGAAAGGAAGGGATGCCTCATGGCCTTGTATGCGCTGGGTGATTTGCACCTCAGCTTTCAGGCAGACAAATCGATGGATAAGTTTGGCAAAGCCTGGAAACACCACGAACGCAAAATAGAAAAATATGTTAACAAAATCGTTGCGCCGGACGACACGCTGGTGCTCACGGGTGACCACTCCTGGGGCCGTAAACTGGACGAATGCCAGGAGGATCTCGCTTTCATTGAGCGCCTGCCTGGGCGAAAGATCCTCCTGCGCGGCAATCACGACATGTTTTGGGATGCGAAGAAAACGGCGCGCCTGAACGATGCTTTTGCAGGCCGGCTCTTCTTCCTGCAGAACAATTTTGCCAGCTATCAGGACTATGCCCTTGTTGGCACCAAAGGCTTCACCTTTGAAGGACCGTTCTATTTAGATCCATGGGGGCGCATTGTTGGCTGGGATGAGGAAAACGAGCAGCACGCCGAAAAATTGGTGGCGCGTGAAATTGTCCGTTTGCGTGATTCCTTTGAACAGGCAACTGCGGCTGGCTATCGCAAGTTTATTATGTTTCTGCACTATCCACCAACAAACATTCTTGAGGACGCGTCACCATTCACCGACATTGCTGAAGAATATGGCGCTGAAACGGTTGTTTATTCTCATTGCCATGGCGCCAAACGCTTCGGCGACAGCTTGCGCGGCACTGTGCGCGGGGTGAACTACATGCTTGTCAGTGGTGACTATCTTGACTTTAAGCCAGCGCTGGTGTTGGCATGATATAGGGGCTTTGCTGAGACTGCGACCAGATACACATACGATACACGCTAATTTATTATAGTAAAGTGGTCCCTGCTTTTTGAACCATTCAGCGAAAAGCAGGGACCATTTATTACAAATTCTGCGCAAAAGCCATTAAATTTTTCGCACGATATGTATTTAGATACAATAAAAATATTATCTATGTTAAAATAATTATATAGTGTCAAACCTTTGCCGAAACCGGTGTTTTTAACTGGTTCAACAAGGAGACGGTTAAAGTCGACGCAGCGTGTAGACGGATAACGGAATACGTAGTCTGAATTTATTGAGCATTTATAACAGAGAGGAAGCAACAATGATGATGCAACGATGTGACAACAAACGAGAATGCCCTTGCACGTATGATTGCCCGCGCCATGGCAAATGCTGTGAATGTGTCGCACACCACCGAGACCACAACGAAGGGGTTCCTGGCTGTTTCTTTTCCAAGGAAGCCGAGGCCACGTACGACCGCAGCATAGAGGCGTTGGCTAGAGATCATGGAATTATTAAATAAGAATGCATATTTGGTAGATATCACGAAGTGATGAATGATTGACCAAGGAGGAATCACTGATGAACAATCGTCAAAAGAACACCATTCAGTCTGAACCGCCACACATTATTGGGCTGTCACACATTTGCATTTTTGTCGATGATATGGAGCAGGCCGTGGACTATTACCGCGATCTTTTGGGCGTACAGCCAGACCATTGCTTGTCTCACTGGAAAAACGAAGGCTTTTTCAAGGCTGGTGGCTTCGTGGACGAAGCGGCCGATGGGGATGTTTCCATTGCCTTTGTCAATGTGCCAGGAACTAAGCTGACATTAGAACTGATGCAGTATCACTATCCAAAAGGACGGACAGAGCCAGTGGTCTTTGCGGCCAACGATGTGAGCGGTGCGCGCCATGTGGCCTTGAAAGTGACCAACATTGAAGCTGCCTTTGCCCATATCCAGTCCATGCCAGACACTCGACTGATCAATGAGACCGAAGCCTACAAAGTTTACCAGATCAGCGAAACGCAGCCATCGGATGTTCGCTTCTTTGACCAGGCGCCAGGCGAAACCGATACGCGCAATATTGAGACCGCTAATATTCTGGGGCAGGTGCGTTATTTCTACTTTATTGATCGCTACGGCTTGCAATGGGAGTTTGAGCAGGGCCACACCGATATTGGAGACTGATTGCTGATAAAACATCAAATAGTGCCCGGCGTTCCAAATTCCAGACAATGACCGATTGTACTGTCATTTTATACTAAGAAAACAGCTTTTATAGGCCCTTCAAGGAGCAAAACTCGAGCCTCAAATTTCGAGGCAGCGCCAAGGAGGGCTTTCATTATTCAAAAAGATCGGCCTGCCGTTGTATAATGGAGATAAGAGCGCTAAGATTAACGAGATGCAGTGAAAAACAGGAGGATACAGATGACATATTGTGGGTTGGATTGTTGTGGGCAATGTCCCAGGGCGGCAGCGTGCGGCGGTTGTGAGGCCACAGGCGGCCGTCCTTTCGGCGGAAGCTGCGTGGCAGCCGAATGGGTTCAGCAGGGCGGCGCAGAGCGCCTGGCACAGGAAAAGCAGCGGCTTATTGCCGAGGTGAACGCGCTGGATATTCCGCATGTAACGATGACGGAAGTGACGCTTTTGAATGGCTTTTATGTGAATTTGGCCTACCTGCTGCCGGGTGGAGACACGGTCAAGCTCCTGCAGGACCAGCGTGTTTATCTGGGCACGCAGATTGCACAGCCAGACAGCGATCGCTTTTATGGCGTTGTGGCCGACGACCAGTTTCTTTTGATCAGCAGTTATGGCCCTGGCGGGGAAGCACCGAACATTGTTCTGTATAAAAAACGTTGAATATGATGTGGCGTGTATTAAAAAGCCGTGGAAAGACGATGACAGTCTTTCCACGGCTTTTTTGCTGAGCTGAAAGTTAAGCATCATCGGTGAACAATTAATGTGCGTTTCTTTTCCTGGCCATATATTCTTTGATGATTGCAATGAAGCGCTGTACGGTGTCACTGGGTGTTTTGGCATATACAATGCCATAAGGCATCGTGTAGGTCCAGTGCATGGGAAGGGTGACAATGGAGGGATGAACATCCTTCCAGATGTCCAGTGTTTCCATGATGCAGCCCATTTGCTCACATTTATTGAAGACAGTGGCATCATAAAAATTTGGTGTGTCAAAGATCGTGATTTGTGGATGCAGCGTTTCAATTTCATCGCGCATTCTGTTAAGAGTTGGGGATTCGCCTCTTTTTACCAACATGAAAATTTCGCCGGCCAAGTCTTCCCAAGTGAGGCTGCCCTTTTTTGATAGTCTGTGTCGCCGAGGAACAGCAATGCAGCAATTTACAGGAGTGAGCGGCAGAATGTTGTAGCGTTCTTTCCAGGTGAGTGAATCACAAGGCCCAACGAAACAATCAATCTCATGACCGAGAGAGTCCAGCATCGTTTTCATATTGGCGGGGCTGTCATCAAAAGGGACGATATGAATATTGATTGGCAGCGTACCGTCGTCAATATCGGCCCAGAGATCAACCAGTGTTTTACATGGCCGCAAAATAGAGGTACCAACACGAATGGCTTGTTGTTCCTCTTTGGCAATCTGTCGTGCCCTGGCGATCGCTTGCTCAGATTCTGCGATGATTTGTTTGGCTGCTTGATAGATGGCGCGGCCGGCGGCAGTTAGTTGGGTGCCCTGATTGGTGCGAATAATCAGCTGGACTCCAACCTGTCCTTCCAATTTGTTGATTTGGTTCATGACTGAGGCGGGGGTGATGTACAGCTTCTTGGAGGCTTTTAAAAAACTCCCCTGTTCGGCTACGGCAACAAATGTCTTCAGTTCTCGTGAATACATGGTGATCACCTTCGCTTTTAGATTTTCTAAAAACGATTGTAAGATATTGGTGGCTTCTGTGTCAAATGTTTCCACGCTACAATAATGGCAGAAAGTGAAGGGAGGATGGTTCATGGAAACACTTACCTTAAACAACGGGGTAAACATGCCGCTCATTGGCTATGGCACTTATCAAACGCCAGCGTCACAAACTGAGGACTGTGTGCTTACGGCCATTCAAGCAGGGTATCGTTCCATTGATACGGCGCAATGTTATGGCAACGAACGGGAAGTTGGGCGTGCGTGTCGTCGTTCAGGTGTGGCCAGGCAAGAGTTGTTTATTACGACGAAGCTATGGGGCTGTCATGGCTATTCAGATGCCGTGCGTGCCATTGATCGTTCATTGCAGGCATTGGCATTGGACTACATTGATCTGTTATTGATCCACGAGCCCAGCGGTGATGTGCATGAAATATACCGTGCTATGGAAGATGCCTATCAGGCAGGTAAGCTGCGTGCTATTGGAATCTCTAATTTTATGGAAGCACGTTATCTGGATTTGGTGAATCATTGTAAGATCATTCCGGCAGTCAATCAGGTAGAGACGCATGTGTTCCGTCAACAGAAGGCATTGCGTGCGCTGGAAAGCCAACTTGGCACCAGGCATGAAAGCTGGTCGCCGCTGGCCTGCGGCCGGCATCAAATTTGGCAGCAGCCAGTGCTTTTGGAGATAGCGGCCCGTTACCAGAAGAGTGTTTCGCAGATTGCATTGCGGTTTTTGACCCAACAGGGCATCGTTGTCATTCCGAAAAGCACACAGCTGCAGCATATGCGTGACAATTTAGCCTCCATGGATTTTGCTTTGGGTCCGGAAGACCTGCAGGCCATTGAGCAGTTGGAAGAGGGAAAAAGCTTGTTTGCCTGGTGGTAAGCAGAAAGGAGTGGCATATTTGTCTAAAAACATTGTGATTTTGAATGGGGCAGCACGGCGTCAGGGCAGTACCAATCAATTGGTGCAGGCATTTGCTGAAGGTGCACGCAGTGCTGGACATCATGTTCGTGAATTTTATTTAGAGGGTATGCATATTCAAAGCTGTAAAGGCTGTCTTCATGCCAGCAACGTGCCGACGCATCCATGTTCACAGAGAGACGATATGGATCAAATTTATGCAGCATTTGCCGACTGTGACGTTGTGGTGTTTGCTTCGCCGGTGTATTTTTGGACGATTACAGGGCCGTTGAAAACAGCCGCTGATCGTCTCTACGCATCCTTGGAATGTCTTGGATATGATGGGTTTGTGCGTGAAAGTGTATTGTTGATGACGGCTGGTGGTTCAGATTATTCTCAAGCCGTGACTTGGTATCGTACTTATGAACGCAACCTCGGCTGGAAAAATCGTGGTGAAATATTGGGGCGTGGACAAACCAAAGCAGCACGTCATTTAGGGGCGTCATTATGACGCTTTACTTTACATCAAAGATAGAGAAAGGATTGGATACAATGAAAAAAACAGTATTTGTTGTGGGTGCAGGAAAAGGCCTCGGGAATGCGGTGGCTCGTCAATTTGCAGCGCATGATTTTCGTGTGGTTTTGATGAGTCGTCATACTGAGCATTTGAGCGCGTATCAGCAAAGTATGCAGGATGAAGGCATTGAGGTAGACACTCAGGTTGTCGATGCTTGTGATCAAGTGGCTTTGGCTGAAGGCATGCAGCAAGCAATACAGCGTTTTGGAGTACCTGATGTGTTATTTTATAATGTGGGCATTACGACAGCCGACAGCGAATTGCCGCATGCCGTGACTGTCTCTGACATGCAGCAGCGCTATCTGGTTGATGTGCTGGGTGCTTATACTTGCATTCAGCAAGTTCTTGGTGACGCATTCAGTGCAAAGCAGGGTGCCATTCTTATTACGGGCGGTGGTCTGGCTATGTATCCTAATGCGGCTTATCTGCCGCTTTCAATGGATAAGGCGGCGTTGCGTGCCATGGTGCAGGCGCTTCATCCTGTGTACAAGGACGCTGGCATTTTTATTGGGTCGGTGCAGGTTTGTGATACAATTGGCGGTTCAGAGCGCTATATGCCGGAAAAGATCGCTGAACAATTTTGGACACTGTATCAGCAGCGGTCAGAAAGCGAGATCGTTTATTAATTAAATAACATTGGGCAGCAGCCTTCTGGTTTAGAAGGCTGCTGTTTTTTCAAATTGCAGGGAATTAGCAGGATCTACAAAAAAGATTTGTTTCTGTTGTTGACACGGTGTCAAAAAGATGCTATAGTGTGTATATTGACACGATGTCAAAATGTGATGTGTTATAAAGAAAGGTGATTGTTTTGAAGAAGAATATTGGACCAGCACTGGCACTTTATCCGATGCCTGTTGTGGTGGTCGGAGCAATGAATGGTGAGAAGCCAACTTGGACTTTGGCTGCACATGTTGGCATTATTGGTCATGACAAAATTTTGGTCAGCCTTGCCAGCGCCCATTTTATCAATGACTGCATCAAAGATGGCGGTAAGCTGTCGCTCAATCTGGTGGATGAAGGCATGCTTGCAGAGGCTGATTATGTAGGCGCTGTCAGCGGCGCGAAAACCGATAAGTCGACGGTGTTTGTCTATGATGAAGGTGAAAACGGTGCACCGGTCATCCAAAAGGCACCGCTTACCATGACTTGCTCGGTGGTAGATCTTTATGAAACGACAGGCTTTGAAAGTTTTATCTGCACCATCGATCAAACCTATGTAGATGAAGCACACCTCAATGCTGAAGGTAAGATTGACTACCAGAGTCTTAAACCGGTTTTGTTTGAATTCCCAACGTATGAATATCTTAAGACGGGCGATGTGATTGGAAAATGTCTGTCATTTAAAACAACTGTAGAAGCGTAAAAGGAGTGGCGGAATATGTTAAATCATTTCTCATACTGCAACCCAACCAAATTGTACTTTGGCAGTGATGCCTTGAACAATCTGGCAGGCGAGCTGGAAAAATATGGCTCGAATGTTGTTTTGATTTATGGCGGTGGTTCCATTAAAAAGAATGGCATCTATGATGATGTGATGAAGATCCTGAACGATTGCGGCAAAAATGTTGCAGAAATTAGCGGTGTCATGCCAAATCCAACCCTCGCTAAATTATATGAAGGGATTGATATTGCGCGTGCACATCAGGCGGATTTGCTGCTGGCTGTTGGCGGCGGATCGGTGTGCGATTACGCCAAGGCAGTGTCTGTGTCTGTTCACTGTGACGAAGATCCATGGGAAAAATATTATCTGCGTTTTGAAGAACCTTCCTGTGACACATTGCCAGTGGGCTGTGTGCTGACCATGGTGGGCACTGGTTCAGAAATGAACGCCGGGGCTGTCATCACCAACGAAGACACGAAGATGAAAATCGGACATGTTTTTGCTGATGAAAAAATCATGCCACGTTTTTCCATTTTGAACCCGATGTACACCAGGACACTCCCACATTATCAGATGGTGTCCGGTATCTACGATATTTTCAATCATATCTGTGAGCAGTATTTTTCTGGCGAGGACGACAACACCAGCGATTACATCAGTGAAGGCCTGATGCGTTCTGTGTGCCATGCCAGCCTGATTGCCAATAAAGATCCTCAGAATTATGAAGCGCGCAGCAATCTGATGTGGTCGGCAACATGGGCGCTGAACACCTTGGTGGCTTGTGGGAAGACCACCGATTGGATGGTGCATATGCTGGGGCAGGCAGTGGGGGCTTACACCAACGCGACCCACGGCATGACGCTGGCGGCAGTTTCCTTGCCTTACTATCGCCATATTTTGCCTTATGGTTTACAGAAGTTTAAACGTTTTGCGGTGAATGTCTGGAATGTAGATCCAGCTGGCAAAACCGATGAAGAAGTGGCCAATGAAGGGTTGGCAGCCATGGAAGCCTGGATGCGCGAATTGGGACTGGTCATGACCATTTCTGAATTGGGCGCAACGCCAGATATGATCGAAGGCATTGCCGACAGTACTTTGGTCATGACTGGCGGTTATAAAGTGCTTGAACGCGATGAGATCGTTGAAATCTTAAAAGAAAGCCTGTGATTAGCCGCTGGCAGCAGTCAAGTGTTTGACGCCACCTAACAAATTGCATACAATAAAATGGTACTGTTTGTGGTGCATCACATGAAAAAGGGAGCAATCAGTCATGCCAAAAGGATCAGAAGCATTAACACGAGCCAGAAAAGAAGAAATCATCAACGCCTGTGCAGACTTGTATGAAACCATGAATTTTAAAGATGTGACCTTGAAAGACATCAGCAAGAAAACGTCGTTCACACGCACATTGATTTACTATTATTTTCATACTAAAGAGGAAATTTTTCTTGCCTTGCTGCAGCGGGAATATGAAGCTTGGATTGAAGATCTGGAGGTGCTGTTAAACACCTATGAACAGATGTCTGTGGAACAGTTTGCTGATGCACTGGCTCAGTCGTTGGAGCGGCGTCACCGCTTGCTAAAGCTCATGTCCATGAACCATTACGACATGGAAGCCAACAGCCGCATGGAAAATCTGGTTGCTTTCAAGGTGGCTTATGGGAATGCCATGAAGGCAGTGACACGATGCTTGGAAAAATTCTTTCCACAGCTGTCACCGCTTGAGCGCCAAAGCTTTATTTACGCGTTTTTCCCGTTTATGTTCGGCATTTATCCATACACCGTGGTTACCGACAAACAGCGAGAGGCCCTCGCGCAAGCCAATGCCGACTATGTGTACTATTCCATTTACGAGCTTACACACTCGATGGTTTTAAAACTTTTGCAAGGCGCAGATGAAGTGTCTTGCTGAAACATACAAAATGGCCCTGCCTTTCATTAAGGCAGGGCCATTTTTACTTTGCTGATGCTGTGAGATGGTGGAAATCATCGATCATAGATTGCAGGGTGGTGTCTTCCATGGTAGATTGGATGGCTTCTTCAATTTGGTGGTAAGGTTTTTGCAGCACTTGATGGATGTTTTGCGCCACAGGGCAGGCGCGGCCTTGGCAAGGGTGAATGCCGATCAGCGACGACAATCCTTTTGGCTCCAAAGCACTGTAAATTTGATAAAGGGTGATTTGCGAGGGATCGGCACAGAGTTTCGCCCCGCCGGTACCGCGCGGCACAGTGATCAGTCCGGCTTTTTTAAGGGCGCTGAGAATGTTGCGAATGACCACAGGATTGCAGCCTGTGCTCTCGGCGAGAAGTTTGCTGGTGACTTTGGCAATGCCGTTGGCTTCGTGAATGAAGATGAGGCAGTGAACGGCAATGGAGCATTTTGTACTTATTTGCATGGTGGGCTCCTTTCAAGCAATTGTCAAATCAGATGTAACTATTGACATTACATCTTGGTGATGCTACACTGTTCAAAGGATGTAATAATTATTATTACAACGTAAATTGTAACAGTCTTTGCGTGAGGTTGCAAGATGATGATCGAACATAGGAGGAAAGAGGGGTTGTATGAAAGCAGTTCAGATCAAATGTTATTCACGTTTGGCAATGAATGTCGTTGATTCATGGTATTTTTGGTTGGAACAGGCTGACGGAGCGCTGCAGTTGGCAGCGTATGGACCAACCAATGGCAAGGTGATTCTGCGGCCTTGAACGAACAATGTTGCATGAAGGGAGTAAATAAATATGAACGTCTATGAAATCGTGTTCAGTCCAACAGGCGGCACCATGAAAGCTGCAGATATGGTTGCGCAAACGTTGGCTGATACCGTGACATTGGTGGATTTGAGCGACAGCAAAAAGGATTTTCGTGGTGTGACACTGAATGAAGATGACGTGGCAGTGATTGCGGTGCCGTCTTATGGCGGTCGTGTGCCGGCAACAGCGGTGGCGCGCTTGGCAAAGTTGCGCGGCAATGGTGCGCGTGCCGTGGTGATGGCGGTTTATGGCAATCGTGCCTACGAGGACACCTTGCTGGAATTGCAGGATACAGCGGCGGAAGCGGGCTTTAAGGTCATCGCTGCGATTGCTGCTGTGGCCGAGCATTCCATTGCACATCAATTTGCCACTGGCCGACCGGACGCACAAGACCAGCAACAGCTGGAAATCTTTGCACGAAGCATCAAAGAGAAACTCGCCAGCGGTGATTTATCCGCGCCGCAAGTACCAGGCAATCGACCTTATAAAACAAGCAGCGTCAGCATGGTGCCGAAGGCAACCAAGGCTTGCGTCAGCTGCGGCCTTTGCGCACAAAAATGCCCCGTTCAAGCCATTGATCGTCTGCATCCACATAATGTCGATAAAAAAGCCTGCATATCCTGCATGCGCTGCGTGACCATCTGCCCACACCACGCCCGCCGCATCCATCCAATCATGCAGGCAGCGGCTGGATTGGCCTTGAAAAAGGCCTGCGCACAGCGCAAAGAAGCAGAATTGTTTATTTGATGATGGTTGGCCCTGCCCTGCTATGAAGGGTAGGGCTTTTTGCAGTGTTTGTGCCTATGCTATAATTAGAGAAAGATCATTGAACAAGGGGATGTTCAGATGCTGCGACAGATTCAATATTTTCAAGCGGTTGTACGCCATAACAGCTTTTCGGAAGCGGCGGAAGAATGTCATATTTCACAATCGGCCATTTCCCAGCAGGTGAAAGCCTTGGAACAAGAGCTAGGGTTTCAGCTGTTGGAGCGCCATAATCGTTCTTTCACATTAACGCCGGCAGGCGCGTATTTTTACAAGAAAAGCCTGATTCTTGTGGCCGATTATGCGCAAATGTGCCGAGAAGCAGAGAAAATTGCCCAGGGCGACGAAGCAGTGCTCAAAATCGGTTATCTGAGACGTTACAACGGCCTGCAATTACAGAGCGCCTTGGCAGATTTCGCGGCAGCTTTTCCGCAGGTATCGTTGCAGTTGATGTGCGGCGATCATGAAGAATTGTTTCGCTGGCTGCGTCATGGTGATGCCGATGTGGTATTAAACGATCAGCGGCGGGCTTTCTCGGAGGAATATGTGAATTTGGTTTTGGAGACCAGTGATTTTTGTGTTGAAATTGCGGCGCATAACATTATGGCTGACGTGTCATCGATTTCCTTGCAGGAATTAAAGAATTTGCCATGCATCCTTGTTGCTGATCCGTCTCAGCAGGCTGTGGAACAGGCGTATTTTCAGACGGTTGTTGGCTTTCGCGGCACGTTCCTCTTTGCAAATACGCTGGAAGAAGCGCGCCTTTTTGTTGCCAGCGGGCAGGGCTTTTTGCCGGTGACGGAGAAAAGCCTGGCGACGTCAGAGGATACCATTCGGCGTCTGCCGCTTTATCGAAACGATGCGCCGATCTATCAAAAGCTGTGCCTGTTTTGGAAAAAAGAGAATTCCGGCTACTATGTGGAGTCGTTTGCGGATTGTTTGAAAGCGCGTTTTACAACATAATAATAAAGGCTGTGTTCCATGCATGATGGGCACAGCCTTTTCATATTAGCTGAACTTATTTGAAACCGCTGAAACCCGAATTGATTGAGAAACAGGGCGCTTTTATAATGAAAACGATAACAGAAGTTCTGTTTTTAGAAATAGGCATAAACAAGGAGTTGATCTGGGATGGCAGCAGTTGTGGTTTATTATTCACGAGCTGGTGAAAATTATTTTGGTGGACAATATCGTTATGTGGACAAAGGCAATACCGAAATTGTGGCCGAAAAAATTGCCGCAGCAACGGGTGCATCAATGTTTAAAATTGAACAGGCGGTTCCTTATTCGGACGATTATCAAACCTGCATTCAACAAGCGCGTGAAGATTTAAAAAAACAGGCACGCCCTGATTTAGCGGCGTATCCGAAGGACATGGCAGCCGATGAGATTTATCTGGGCTATCCGAACTATTGGGGAGACCTGCCAATGGCTGTGTACACATTTTTGGAGCATTACAATTGGCACGGGAAAACCATTCATCCATTCTGCACCCATGAAGGCAGCGGTCTTGGCAATACTGTACAGCGTATTGGTCAAGCTTGTCCTGGTGCAATTGTGACCGAAGGACTGGCGGTCCTTGGTTCACAGGCGGCGCAGAGCGATGATGCTGTTTCAGTGTGGCTGAATCGATAAAGAAAGGAGACACCTCTCATGAAGAAGAACGTAATGATATGGACAGGCGCCGGGCAGATTGGCATGGCAATTGCCCGGCGAATGGGGTATGGCATGAAGATCGTTGTTGGGGATAAAAAGCTGGAAAACGCGCAAACCACAGCAGAAATCATGAATACGGCTGGGTTTGACGTAGTGCCAGTGGAAATGGATCTTTCCAACAGAGCCTCCATACAGAACCTTATTACAGAAGCACAAACATACGGTGATATTACCATGATGGTCAATGCGGCAGGCGTGTCGCCAAGCCAGGCACCGATTGAAGCTATTTTGAATGTGGATCTTTATGGTACAGCAGTGCTGCTAGAGGAAGTTGGCAAAGTCATTGCGCCTGGCGGTGTTGGCGTGACGATTTCCAGCCAATCCGGCCACCGTATGCCAGCCTTGACACCAGAAGAAGACGAACAATTGGCATGTACACCAAGTGAAGAACTGCTGGCGCTCGAACTGTTGCAGCCAGAAAACATCACCGACACCCTTCATGCGTACCAGCTGGCCAAACGCTGCAACGAAAAACGCGTCATGGCCGAATCGGTCAAGTGGGGAACACGTGGTGCACGCATCAATTCCATTTCTCCTGGTATTATTGTGACGCCATTGGCCATTGATGAATTTAATGGCCCACGCGGCGATTTTTATAAAAACATGTTCGCAAAATGCCCGGCAGGCCGCCCTGGCACAGCCGACGAAGTCGCGAATGTGGCAGAATTGCTCATGAGCGATAAAGGAGCATTCATCACTGGTGCGGACTTCCTCATTGATGGCGGAGCCACAGCCTCTTATTTCTATGGTCCGCTCAGATCATAAGCTGGAAGATGGAAGGTTATCAAGTAAAAAAGCTGTTCAGTAAATATATTTGATATTTACTGAACAGCTTTTGATTTGTGTTAAGAAAAAATTTCGAGTAGTCGTGGAATCATTGGATTGTCGTTGGCCTTGCTCCAGACCATTACATGCATGATTTTTGCGGCATCGTCGGGGATGGAAAGAGCTTTATATTGAGGGTAGTGATGAGCTTTAAAATAGGTTTCTGATAAAAGCATGATTCCTTTCCCCATGTCGGCGTAAACGAAACCAACAGGCAGTGAGTCGACATGACGGATATGAGGTTTTAATTTCATTTTTTCAAGAGTACGTAAGATGCGTGAATTGCCGCGTGGTTTTGTGGCAACAAGTAATAGATCCTGGGTGTTGATGGCTTCTGCGCATGTTTCTGCTGGACTGTTTTTTGCAATGACCATTACAATTTCGCTTTTATGGACCACTTGATAGGCTAAGTCTGTTGGTAAATGTTCTTTATTACGGAGAATCAAAAATGCAACGTCTAAATCATTGTCGATGAGTTGGTCGATGCAGTCTTGAAAGGAGGTACATGTCATGGAGAGTGCAACACCGGGATTGCTTTTACCAAAGTATGCAAGTGCTTCTGTGATACCGGTAACTTCAAAATGATCTTCAGTATTGTCAAAACCGATACGTAATAAGCCTTCTTCATAATCATTGTCAATTCGAATTGATTCAGGAAGTCTTTGCGCTTGCTCAACTAGAGCTTTTGCTGGGCCGATCATTTTAAGGCCTGCTGGTGTTAGATATACTTTTCGGCGATCCCGTTCAAATAAAGATACGCCAAGTTCTCTTTCTAATTCAGCGATTTGGTAGCTCAGCGCTGGTTGTGAAATATACAATGATTCAGCGGCTCGACTAAAATTTAAAAGCTCTGCTACTTTTAGAAAGCATTGAAGTTGCTTGATTTCCATAAAAGCTCCTCCTTTTTATGATGAATATGTTTACAAAATAAGGGCCTTTCTTTGTTGATTAAAGAAAGGCCGAATGGATTTCTTCATTCAATTATACAATATTTACGACAAACATCCACCAAGGAATCATCACAACAAAGGTGAAAATCGTTGCAGTAAGCATTTTTACCCCGCCTAGTTTTGCAAAATCTTTTAAAGTGACATAACCCATGCTGAAGAAGATCAGATAGGTGCCAATTTCATATGGTAAAATCAATTGATCCAAGCCAAGGTAAAATGCATAAGTTGTAGCAAGTGGTGTAACACCGATGCTCAGTGCAACACCCGAGAGGAGGGGGGCAATGGAGGACATTGCTGCCATTGGCGTAAGCAGAAAATTGACCAATACCCCAAAAATAAAGACAATGGCAAGAAAACCATAAGTTCCAGTGTTAGAGAGCAACGGTACAATAATATCAACGATAAATTGACCTGCACCACAAGTGGCCGCAACAGTGCCGATGGAAAGGCAAGCGACGATGAAGAAGATGACATTAAAATTGATTTTGCGAAAATGGTCGACAGTGGCAACGCGGATGCCTGGAAGATAACAAATGATAGGTGCCAATAGGAACCCATACAGCATATTCCAACCAGTCCAGCGATTGCTTAGCAAGTAAATTAGAAGAATAAGAAGAATAACTAAGACCTTTTTGTCATTGGCAGACATTTTTCCCAGTTCACGGAGTTGCTCTTGGAAATATTGTTTACCATTGATTGGCTTTTCCGGTTTCATTAGTTTAGTGATTAAAAATGCTAGGATGAAAGGCAAAAGAATTAGCGGAAAATCTTGGATAAAGAAATCGATGAAATTAGTATTGAGGCTTTCTGGTGAAATTCCGTCAACACTTTTAGACATATCTAAGAACATTTGAATACCTGATGGTGAGTAGATAAACCCTGAAGCAGTGTGAAACCCGAAACAAGCAGCCATTAAGATGCCACCGGAGGCTTTGCCTACAGGCAATTCGAGGGATTTAATAATGGATAGTGTAATTGCTGCAACAGCCATGCTGGTCCAGGTACCTGGAACGATGATAATTGATAGCATGGCCGTGATTGTAATCCCATAAATAATACCCTTATAGGTACCACCTGTCCAAATGATACAATGGTAAGCAATTCGTTTTAAGATGGTTGTATCGTCTAGAATGTTAACTAAAAGCAATGTTGCTAGAATGTACCATGGAATATCGTTGGTCCAAGCAGAAAAAACAGTTGCTGATGGTGCGATGTTGGCAATGATGTAAAGGAGCATCATTAATATACCTGCGATCGCATTATCAACTTCATCAAAGCAGAACATAGCAATACCCATGAGGGTGATTGCGAAAAATATTCGAATTTGGGGTGTAAAGGTATCATTGGTTGGGATAAGTAAAATAATGATTGGCAATGCAAGTGTGATAATCCAGCTGATTAGACTTTTATGTGAAGCTTTTGTCATGAAGGATTCCTCCTTGTTTTTCAATTTCATATTGTTTTCTCAGGCAGTTTTAACGGAAGATTCCTTCTATACAAATCATAAGTTGTATTGATGAAAATGAAAAATAGGATGTTTGGATAAGACTGATAGAAATATTAAATCAAAAGAATTGATTTAATAAATAAGGATCTTTTTTTACTTATTTAAAAATTAAAATGAAATAAGAAATATATATTAACGAAAAATTTGATGGTTAGGATGTTAATAATAGAATAATACGATAAGTCTCATTTATGGTTTATATTTCAACAAGGATGATTTGTAATTTATGATAAAAGCAATCTCAGAACAGTTTTGCGGAAATTTCAAAACACAAAGTTGAAATCAATAAATATAAAGGAGAAATCGTCATGAATAAGTATTATCCACACATTTTTGAACCTTTGACCGTCGGAAAGGTGACTTTTAAAAACCGTATTTTTACAGCACCATCAATGGCGCATATGATACAAAACAATGCACCAACTTATCCAGAAATGCCATTTATTTGTAACTATCTTGAAAAAGCAAAAGGTGGCGCTGCCCAGGTTGAATGCGGCGGGCAGCAAGTGAATGATCCAGGAAAAAATCCAATTCATTCCAATTTTGATATTGAAAATCCTTCTGGTTGGCGAAATTTCATTCATCTCACTAATGCTATTCATTTTTATGATGCAAAAGCTTCATATGAATTAATTCATTTCGGTTCTGAAGGTGAGTATACAGAAGAAGCAAAGAAGCAAAAGATTTATGGTTGTTCAGACTTTACGCGAAATGATGGTTTGCATTTTTATCAAATGCCTTATGAAGAGATGGATAAACTGGCCAATCGTTATGCTGATTTGGCTGAATGTGTGAAGTTCTGTGGCTTCGATACGCTGCTCATTCATGGCGGCCACGGTACCTTGTTACAGGAATTCGTTTCTCCACGCTCTAATCATCGCACTGATGAATATGGTGGCTCCATTGAAAATAGAGCACGTTTTCCGATGATGGTTCTTGATCGTATTCGTGAAAGAGTTGGTCGAGATCTTTTGATCGAATACCGCATATCAGGTTCAGAATGTGTGCCAGGAGGTTTTGAAATTGGTGAATGCATTGAATTCCTTAAATTAATTCAGGACCGTATCGATATTGCTCATATTTCTGCTGGTGTTGTACGTGAACCCCGCCTGCGTGCCATCACTCATCCTACTGGATTCCTGCCAGAAGCCTGCAACGCTTACTTGGCGAAAGCTGTCAAAGACTGCCCAGATATTCGCATTCCTGTGCTGACGCTAGGTGCTTTTCAAGATCCAGAAGCCATTGAGCGCGTTCTTGCCAATGGTGAAGCAGATATCGTTGCGATGGCGCGTGGCACTATTGCTGATCCATATACACCGAAGAAGATTAAAGAAGGTCGTTCCGAAGACATTGTGCCATGCATCAAATGCTTCCAATGCCTCGATGATTTTAAAAACACTCATATGTATTCTTGCGCTGTAAATCCAATTGCCGGTCGTGAAACACAGTTGGACATGCTCATCCCAAAAGACTACAAGACTCAGAATGTGGCCATTATTGGTGGTGGTCCTGCCGGAATGAAAACAGCAATTTTAGCTGCAGATCGTGGGCACACTGTTACGCTCTTTGAAAAACAAGACGTGCTTGGTGGACAGCTTAATGATGCTGATTTTATGGCGTTTAAATATGATCTGAGAAAATATAAAAATTATCTCATTGACCATGTCATGAAGCACCCAAATATCACTGTCAAATTAGGAATTGAAGCCACACCAGAGTCCATTAAAGCCATGGACTTTGACAGCGTTGTTTGTGCGATTGGTGCTGTGCCACTGATCCCGCCAATTCCAGGCGTTGATGGCAATAATGTTATCTGGGCAGGTGATAGTTTCTACCAACCTGAAGCAGTAGGCCGTTCTATTGTTGTTATTGGTGGCGGTCAAGTTGGTTGTGAAACAGCCATTCATTATGGCATGAATGGTAAAAGAGTAACAATCCTTGAAATGAAGTCGGCGCTTGCACGTGATGCCATGAGAACCTATCGTGAAGAAATTGAAGGTCAAGTACACGATCATTGTGAAGCCATCGTTGATGCGCAAGTGACCTTAATTGAACAAGATGGTGTCACTTACAAAGATGCTGCTGGCGACAGTCATAAGATCCCTTGTGACACTGTTATTTTGGCTGTTGGCATGCGTTCCTTGCTTGCTGAAGCAGAAACTTTCAGAGATTGCGCAGAAAACTTTAGAAAACTGGGCGATTGTGTCAAAGTTGGTAATGTTAGAACTGTAACCCGCGCTGCTTTTGATACGGCAATGACTTTGGGTGCTAATTGATTGTATATTAAAAAGTCGGGAAAACAGAGCATACGTTCTGCTTTCTCGACTTTTTGAGTTTTGTATAATATTATTAGTTTTTTGACCAGCGTCGTGGCGAAGTGCCGTAGTAGTGCTTAAACGCTTTGTAGAAATTGCTGCTGTTGCTGTAGCCCAGCATGGCAGCAATTTTTTCGATGGAAAGATCGGTGTGATTGAGCAGCAAGTGTGCTTTTCGCATTCTCGATTCAAGCAGCAGCTGAGAAAACGTTTTGCCTGTTTTCTCGGGCAGTAGCCTGGATAGGTAAACGGGATGATAGCCGAAATGGGCAGCGGTGGTTTTTAGCGTGGCAGAATCGGCGTTGCATTCAAGATAGGCGGTGACTTGATCAATCAATGTGCTTGTGCTGGTTGTGGGCAGCTGTTGGCGCTGGTATTCTGAGGAAAGATACATCGCCAGAGACATGATCATGGGCTTTAAGATTTTTTGTGTGTCGTCGGTTTTGTTGGCGTATTCGAGCACCATAAGGCCAAGCAGCCGCCAGATAGGGGACGCTGGCGGGAGAGCCAGATGGAAACACTCATCGGCGTATCTGTCTTTTTGCGGCGCCAGGAAAAAATGCAGCATGGCTGTATCTGCCGATAGCGATGGGAGAAATTCTCGGATAAAGGTTTCTTTTTGAATCAACACCCCGATGATGGTGCAAGTCTGATCGCTGTCGCGTGTTACTGCATAGCCGCTGTAAGGCTGGCCAACATAACAATCTCCTTCTTTGATGGTGATGCAATTGTCTGGGTGAGCACTGAGCGCCTGATAATCACCGCTGTAGGCAAAGTGAATAAAGAAAAAATCATGGCGGTGGAAAGGCTCTTGGATCTTTGTACCGGTAAAGACATTGATCATCACCTCTTCTGATTCATCCCCCAGCCAATGTTGCACAGGTTCCTCTTCGTTGGAGGCTGATACATCGGTGAAATCCCAGCGGAGCATATGAAAATCCTGAGCCAGTTTTTCCAGTGCGTGCAATATTTCCTCATCATGGTACACATACATGGTCGTTGCCGCCTTTCGTTGATCAGATACAATGGTTAAATTATACCATATAAAATGTTAATATATGGCGCTGTTTTTGATCAGAAAAGCGGGTATGCTATTGTTCAATGAAACGTGATTACGAAAGCAAAAAACAGACTGCTGCAAAAAAAGGAGCGTATGACTCATGATGAAAAATTTGGGCGCGCAAGCGTTTGGTTATGGCTACCCGGTTCCGGTTTTGATGGTTGCAACTTACAACGATGATGGCACGGTGAACGCCATGAATCTGCACGAAGCCATGCGGACGAATGCCGGCGATTTGGCGCTGTGCATTGGACCGTTCAGTAAGACCCACGAAAATGTTGAAAAGAGACGTGCATTCACAGTTGCCCTTGTCGGCCAGGAGATGATGGCTGAGATTGACTACCTTGGCAGCGTCAGTGGGCACCATGTTCCCGATAAATTTGAACGAACCGGCTTAAAAGCGGTCAAGAGCGACTATGTCGACGCCCCTATTGTCGAAGACTGCTCCGTGGTCATCGAATGCGAATTGGTTGAAATTGTTACCGGCACGCAGTTTTCTACCGTGCTGGCAAAGATTGTCAACATCGCAGCTGATGACAGTATATTAAACGCGCAAGGCCAAATTGATGCCCTGAAAACCAATATACTGCTTTACGATCCCTTCGGCACAGGTTACCTAACCCTTGGTGAGCGAGTGGGTACACCATGGCGCGAAGGGAAAAAGTTTATGTAAGAAAATACTTTGGTAAGAAAGTCACTCCTGTGGCTTTCTTTATTTTTTTATCTGTAGATACTGTGAAAATTGCGAAGAGGTGGAAAGCAATTCTTCGAGGTTTCCATGTTCTTTTATTTGACCATTTTCTATGTAGAAAATTTCATCATATTGATGTAGTAATTCCTTTTCAAGATGATGCGTGATAGTAATGAGTGTTAATCCGTTCATTTTTAATAATCTATTTTCGATATCGTAGGCGGTTTGCCGGTCAATGGCAGAGGTTCCTTCGTCTAAGATCAAGATCAGTTTATTACGAATCAACGCACGGGCTACGGCGATGCGTTGTTTTTGGCCACCGGATAAATTGGCACCGTTTTCTCCAACTTGGTGGTGCAGTCCATCCGGAAGTGTTGCTATGAAATCTGTGAGTCCGCTTTTTTCAAGAGCGGCGGTTAGTTGATTCTCCGAGAAGCTTTCATGTAAGCAGATGTTGTCGTAAATGGATTCGTTAAACATGTAAATGTTTTGATGAATGATCGAAGACAGTTGAACCAATTGCTCGTTTTTGATTGTATGGAGCTCTTGATGATCGTACAATACATCTCCTGTGTATGTAGAGTAATAACCAGACAGCAATTTAATGAGCGTACTCTTTCCACAACCGCTTTTCCCAAGGATGGCATATTTTTTCCCTTTCTCAATGGTGCAATTCACGTGAGAGAGTACCTGCGTTTTACTGTCGTAAGAAAAGGAAACGTTTTTGACACAGATTTGATGGTTAAATGTGGCGGATTTTCCAGTCTGTTCGTCAGAATATTTAGCGATGCTTTGTATTTTATCCACGATTGGCTGGATGCTTTTAATTTTAGGAACGTTTGTAAAGATCATAATCAAAGGATTTGCAAGATTACTGCTGACTTGCACCATGCCCAATAACGTTCCAGCGGTTATTCGGCCAGTAATGATAAAATATGCGGATAGAAATAAAACCACAATTTGGACCATGAGCGCAAGAAAGGCAGACAAGCCTTCGTTTAATGCCATTAGTCTGTCTATAGAATATTTTGCACGGATGGTTTCTGTGTTTATCGTACGGAATCGATGGGTAACGCTTTTTTTCATAGAGTACGACTTAACAATTTCAAATCCGGAGAGGATGTCTTTTAATACGACTGTAAAACGGGACAATTGTGTTGAAAATTTGTTTTGGCGTTGTTCTAGAGGTTTGCCGAGGAGTGCTGGCACAAGCATCATTATTGCAATGGCAATGACCACACAAATGGTTACGATGAAATCAAAATAGATCATCAGAATAAATGATGATATAAAGATAACTATGTATTGAACGGTTTCAAAGAGGGGCAGCAGGTAATTGTCTTCAATCATTTTTACATCATTTGTAACAATAGAAATGTAGTCTGCGGTGTTTTTCTTGTAAAAACCTTCAATGCTGTGATTGACGATCCCCTGAAAAACATCGGTACGGATTTGCTGGAGTATTTTACAGATTACTTTTTTGCTGAGTAAAGATTGGAGATAGAGAAACACTCCCAGCAAAATAAAATAGCCGATGGAAAAGAGGACTATTTGGAGAAACTGGTGGAGATCTTGCTTGACGGCAATATCCAGCAGTTGTTGAAGCAAGAGTGCAATAAAGACATAGCCCAAAGATGCTAGGATACTTGTCAGTATTGCTAAAGCGAATAGCGCTTTATTTTGTTTAATGTAGGTGTTCATAAAATACCCTCCATTTTATACATGTATCATGTATGTATTGTGTAAAAAATAAAATTGTCTTTCGACAATTTTATTCTCCCACATGCTCTCTGCACAACTCAACGAGTTCGTTGTCAATGACAGGGAATCCTAATTTATCAGTGATTTCCTTAATCATTAAGAATTTTTCCCAGGCTTCATCTGAAGTCATTGGATAGATGGTGGGAATGGACCAGAAGTTTGTTAAAAGGACAAAAAGATCGGCCAGCAATTTGGGGTGTTCAGCTATAATGGAGCCGTCTTGTATCCCTTCTTCGATCAGCTCTTGATACATAGGTGCCAGTTCCTGGTTGCTTTCGACCAATTTTTTAAGAAAAGCTGGACTGCCCATGAGCTGCATGGATGCCATGCTCAGCTGATGATGTTCTGTTTTGTCGAAGGACGTTTTCAAGACAAATTTAATTTTTTCTAAGCCGTTCAGTTCGGTATGAGCCTTTGCTTTTTCGAAAGGGTTGCTTTCATAAAAAAGCTTTTCGCATAGGGTGTCAAAAACCTCTTCTTTCGATTTAAAATGATGGTAAAAAGCGCCTCGAGTTAAACCGCCCATTTCGCTGATGATATCTAGCACTGTTGTTTCTTCGTAGCCCTTTTCCAAAAATAATTTTAGCGCCGCATCGAGAATTTTTTGAACAGTTTCTTCTGGATATTTATTTCTAGGCAAAAAATCATCCCCTTCATACATGTATTGTGCACGTATAAATGGTATCATGCAGAGTGCATGTATGTCAATGATATGTTTTAGGCGTGTTTATTTTTCTATAATCTCTATTAAAACAAGCAATCATTCTGTACAATATTAGAGAATTGTAACGGAGAAATTTAGAGCAAAGGAGCGTAATAACACATGATCAATGTACTTTTTGTTTGCCACGGCAATATTTGTCGGTCGGCGATGGCTGAGAATATGTTTCGTCAGATGGTGGAGGAGCGCGGGCTGTCGGATTTGGTGACAGTGGATTCGGCGGCGACGTCTCGGGAGGAGATTGGCAACACGATTTATCCGCCGGCGGAGGCGAAGCTTGTGGAGAAGGGCGTGGAGGTGTGCGACCATCGGGCACGGCAGTTGGAAGCGGCGGATTATGCGCGCTTTGACTGGCTGGTCGGGATGGATGCAGCGAACATGCGCAACATGGCGCGGATTTGCGGCGGCGATCCGGACGATAAGATGGTGCGGCTGCTGGAGCTTGTCGGCGAATCTCGGGATATTGCGGACCCATGGTACAGCGGCGATTTTGAGTGTACGTATGAAGATTTGCAGCAAGGGCTCGAGGCGCTGATGGCGCAGGTGGAAGCGGCCTGTGCAGAGGAGTGATGAAAGGCTCGAAAATGAGGAGCGCGTACTGCTGTGGAAATTAAAGAGATTAAGGAGAATAAAAAACGATTTCTCCCTTTGTTGCTGTTGGCCGACGAACAAGAAAACATGATAGACCGATATATTGATCGAGGAACGATGTATGTATTAGACGATCATGGGGTTAAATGCGAGTGTGTAGTGACCGATGAGGGGCATGGTATTCTTGAAATTAAAAACATTGCAACTGAGCCAGAATATCAGGGTCAAGGTTACGGTCGAGCGCTTATTGACTTTGTTGCCGAGAAATACAAAGGAGAGTATTCCCTGCTGCAGGTTGGCACAGGAGATTGTCCGCTGACCATATCGTTCTACGAAAAATGTGGATTTGTCCGCTCACATAGTATGAAAAACTTCTTTATCGACCACTATGACCATCCGATTTATGAATATGGCGTTCAACTGATAGACATGATTTATTTACAGAGAAAATTATAAAAAGTTTGCTGAATGTGCTATTATCGTGCCACTTTCAACACTGAATCCAGGTGTCTGCCGGCGGTGTGATCGAGCAGGAAATCAGAAACGGTTTCCTGTTTTTTATGGCCAAATGTATTGGCATAGGAGGCTATGATTCTTCCACTGTGCTGATGAGACTTGAGACGGATTGGCGCGTAGGTTTATTTATCGATGGCTTGTTATAGGATGAATCTATAGCAAGCCGCAATTTTTTTGTATTAGCCAAGTCTAAAAAAAGCCTATATAATAAGTGCAGTAATTACGACAACAGAGGAGATTGAGTATGAGTTTATATACACCATTTCGTTTTGACTATGTGGGTAGTTTTTTGCGTCCAGAATCTTTAAAAAAGGCACGCGCTGATCGTGAAGCGGGCCTGATTAGTGCTGATGAGTTGAAGGCTGTGGAAGATGCAGCGATCACGGATTTGATTGAAAAGCAGAAGGCTGCTGGTTTTCATGTGATCACTGACGGGGAATTCCGCCGTTCAACCTGGCATTTGGATTTCATGTGGGGGTTTGAAGGAGTTGACCACAAAACCACCGAGAAGGGTTTGCAGTTCCATGGAGAAGCGGCAAAGATTGATGATACGTTTCTGACAGGGAAGATTGGTGTTGGCACGCATCCATTTGTGGAGCATTTCAAGTTTGTGAAGCAGTTTGAAGATGCAAACACTGTAGCGAAGCAGACGATTCCTGCACCGGCACAGTTCCTGGAACAGTTCATTATGCCAATGAACATTGAAAGCACCCGTAAGTTCTATGCTGATGATGACTCTTTGGTGGCAGACATTGTGGCTGGCTATAAGCAAGTGATCACTGATCTGTATGCTGCTGGCTGCCGCAATTTGCAGTTTGATGACTGCACGTGGGGGCTCTTTATTGATGAACGTGCGCATCAGTTTTTTGCAACGGACGATGCTGGCTTGGCTCGTTTGAAAGAGCTTTTCCTGACCATCAACAATCTTGCCATTGAAGGCAAGCCTGACGATATGGTCATCAATACACATATTTGTCGCGGCAATTTCCATTCTACCTGGGCTTGCAGTGGGCCTTATGATGGTATTGCGGAATATGTATTTGCCCGTGAAAATGTGAATGCACTTTATCTGGAATTTGATGATGCACGTTCAGGCAGCTTTGATTGCTTGAAAGAGGTTTCACCAGATAAGAAGGTTGTCATTGGGCTGGTGACCACCAAGTCGCCACAGCTGGAAGACAAGGCTGCTGTGATTGCGCGTATTCACGAAGCTGCACAGTACATTCCGCTGGATCGCCTCTATCTCAGCCCTCAGTGTGGGTTTGCATCCTGTGAGATTGGCAATAAGCTGACGGAAGAAGAGCAGTGGAAGAAGCTCGCGCTGGTGAAAGAAATCGCTGAAGAAGTATGGGGCTAAGATATTTTTGCAATCGCTGAAATGATGAACGGCATGGCGCTGGCCATGCCGTTTTTTGTTTTATGAAAAAAGCCTGCCCATTGGCAGGCTTTTTGTGATTAACGTCGCGTGAAGATGACGCTTTCTGTAAGGTTGTTGGAGCCGGTGACGGCGCGTACGTCATAGCCGATGACTTCGGCAACGAAGCGGATTGGCACCATGGTGCGGCCGTCGCTGTTGATGTATGGCGCGGCATCCATTTGGTAGACGGTGCCGTCGACGGCATAATGGTTGTAGCCAACGGTCATCGTCAGGACGCTGTCGTCAAAGTAGGTGGTGATGGTACGCACTGCATTGTCGTATTCAATGCGGGCACCGAGCAATTCACCGATGGCGCGGTATGGCACGTAGGTGCGGCCGTTGCGAATGACGGCGGCGGTGTCAATTTCCATGGTGCGGCCATCGACGTCAATGATGTTCGAGCCAATGTCGAAGCGCACGCGTTCTGGGCGGTACTCGTAGGCCGAAAGTGGGATGACGACTGGTGCGTCGTTGACATCACAGCGCAGCTGCAAGGTGCTGCCAGAAGAAACGATGCCGCTGACGGTGAAACGGGCGATGCCGTTTTCATTGGTGCGCACGAGCACGTTGGAGACGGTGACGTTGTTGGAGGTGGTGTTGATGTAGATTGGTACATCGGCACCGACAGAAAGTCCATTGTCACGTAATAAAGCAAGCTGCACTTCCGTAGTGGTGGCGCCGCTGGAATCAATGGAGATTGGTGTGGTCAGTGTTTGGTTGCGCGGTCCGGTGATTAAGAACGAATCCACACCAATGCCGCGGATTTTGGTTGAAACGACCATCATGGCGACGTCGGCTGCTGGAGTGGCGTTGACGGTGACGGTGCGTTCGGCTTCACTGCTGCCGCTGAGTTCATAAGGCCAGTAGTCGCTGACTGCGTTCGGGTCAATGGTGCCCGTTGGCATATAGAGCGCGTGAAGCTTGTAGGTGCCTTTTTCCGCCAGCTTTAAATTAAAACGTTGTGTTTGGATGAGCGCTGCTGCATCCATAATTAACACGCCTTGACGGCTGGTTTGGTGCATGTAAACGTTATCGCCCAGGGAAAGCTCCACAAGATCCAGACCTTCGCTGATGCGGTTGTTGGCATCGGTAGCCCAAAGATAGACTTTGCCTGCTGGGGCGCTGGTCATGTTGTTGCCGCTGGCATCGCGCAAAGTGATGCTGACACTGAAGCTTTGATAAGGGTCCACAGTGGTGCTGCTGGATCCAGTGGTGATGATCGATTGAGAGGGTGATGCATCCGCCGCCATGGCGTCACTTGTGAACCAGGCGCCGCCAGCCAAAAAGATCAGCATCAGCGCAAAAAGCTGTATCAGTCGTTTGTGCATGATTGTGCCTCCTTTTTTTGTAGGGTTAAGTCTATTGTAACAAATCCGGCGATGCATTGTACAACAATAAAATGACAAACGGACCATTTTCGTCACCGAAGATGGTCCGTTTGTTTTTAGCTGATTTGTTGGATGAATAAAATGGTTTTGCTTGGGGAAAGTGCGCTGCTGCCATAGCCGCTGATTGAGAAGGAGTGGTCGTTGATGGCATAAGTACCGGCGAAATAGCCTTCATCGCTGCCATAGAAATTGAAGCCGCTCTGGTTGGCTGGCGCAGTGCCCACTTCCAATGCGATGCCGAGTACAGCAGAGAGATCGTTCACGCTCATAGTATCTGGTGCATTGTTGATGACAAAACCAAGATCCGCCCATACCACACCGGTAGCAACAGCAGTGGTTGATGGGAAGGTTGGCATATCCGGAATTTCCACCTTGTATTCGGTGGTTTCATCGTCTTTGTCGTCGTTGTTGTTTTGATCCTGTGTGGTGGTGTTGTTATTGTTATTGGTTGAACTTCCGGTTGAGGAACCACCAGTTGTTGTGTTTCCGGTATTATCTGTATTGCCTGTATCGGTGGTGTTGCCGTTTGGCGTGGTTGAATCGGTGTATGGCACCGTGTTGTTTTGGCTCAAGCGCGTCACAGCATAGCCATTGGTGGAGGCATTGAGTGGTTTCAATTCGTAATCGCTGCCGCTCTTTGCAGACAATGGCACCGTTTCACCTTCAAACTGTACGGCGAAGTTGCCGCCGTCACCGCGGAAAATGATGTACTGATTGTCCCCGATGACACTCAATGCACCAGGCCCATAGGTGCCAGCCAATTCAGCATACGTTTTACCAACAATATTGAAAGCGTCGGTGTTGACACTCATACTTTCAGCCATGGTGCCATCCTGACCGACACGGCCAGCAGTATAGCCTGATTCAAATACAGGATCGGCAATCAAGCCGCCAGAACTGTCGCTGCTTGATGCCAATTGGATGTGATCGGCATCGGTGAGTACAAAGTTGTACACATTGCCGTTTTCATCTTTATAAACGTATTGATTGTCTTTGAAATCGAGCTGGTATACCTTTTCGCTAATGGTCCAGCGGTAGCGGGCGGTGCCAATTTTTTCGATGACACTGCCAGTGTTGTAGTGGCGCCAGTGACCAACGATGGTATCTTCTGCCAAGCTGGTGTCTGGGGCAACTGTGTCGGCATTTTTGACCTGCTCCGATGGATCCACAGCTGGTGTTGTGTCGAACACATCGGTGAAAAGATATACTGCAGCGACGGCTGCAAGTACAATGCCAATGATGAGCGAAACGGCTGTCAGGATCTTTTTACGGCGATCTTGTCCTTCTTCCCCTTCTAAGGACGCTGTCTCGTCATCGTCTTCCAGTAAAAAGGCCGGTGGCGTTGGCAAGAGATCTTCCTGTGGCATTGTATCATCATCGGTATCTGATGCATCGGTTTCCGAATTTGCTTCGACAGAGGCGTCGCTTTTTTGAACATCGCCAGCATGATCATCGACAAGCGGCGTGCTGCCTTCAGCAGCGGTTTCTTCTTCAGCTTTTTCGAGCGCTGCTTCTAGTGCTTGCGCGGCTGCTTCTTCGCTGTCGTTGTTGTCAGTTGACGTTTCATTTGAGGTACTGTGCAGCTCTGCCAACGGTGGCATCACGCGTGTCAGATCACTGGCATCCTGATCCAGTGGTTTGCCGCATTTGCCGCAGAAACGCCCTTCTTGATTGTCCGCATGACAATATGGACATTGCATGAAATCATCTCCCTTGCAGAAGAAAATCTAAAATAAAACAGTTGCTATCATTATCACAAAAAAAGCCCCGACACGCAAGGCTTTCGTGTTTGGATATGGTAAAAACCGTCGCTGTTTGTGCTTCCTGTGGTCGGGTGTTATACTGATAACAATCAATAAAGAGAAGGAAGGAATTTCCCATGGAAGAAAACAAAACCCCAATGTCCTGTGTTGACTGTCATGTGATTAACTGCCGCCGCGGTGAAGAAGGCAAATATCCGGACTTTTGTCTTACCACCCATGTTCCAGAAGAGGTGCAGGAACGCGCCATGGCCTTGCTCCGCGAGCCGGAGAATAACCGCATCGCTGTTTCGGCAGCAGAAGTTGAAACGGAAGGCTATTGCAAACGCACCCGTGTTGAAGAGGTAATACAGTTTGCACGCAAAATTGGCGCAAAAAAACTTGGCATTGCTACCTGTGCCGGTCTTGCTGAGGAATCGCGCATTCTGGCTAAAATCCTGCGCACCAATGGCTTTGAAGTGTATGGTGCAGTCTGCAAAGTTGGCGCTCATCCAAAAGTGTCGATTGGCATTCCAAAAGAATGTGAAGCCACCGGTGTCAATATGTGTAATCCTGTGCTGCAAGCGCTCTCTCTCAATGAAGCCCACACCGATCTCAACCTCATCATGGGGCTTTGTGTCGGCCATGACAGCTTGTTTATCAAGTACTCTGATGCGCTCGTAACAAGTGTTGTGACGAAAGACCGCGTACTTGGTCATAACCCATGCGTTGCTTTGTATCAGGCAGATAAATATTATAAACGCCTGCAGGAAAAACAAGACTGAGGAGGCGGGTGTGATGCAATTCAAAACGGCCACCATGGACGACTTTGACATCGCCTTTGATTATATTGAAAAACTTTGGACCTACAACACCTATGACCGCGAAGCCATTCGTAAGGTGTATGCTGAGGTACTGGCCGACGACAACAGTTTTGCCTTCTTTCTCGTCGATGACGCAGGCAAAACCCATGGCTTTTGCCACGGCGCCTACTTCAATACCTTTTGGCTCTCGGGCATGACCTGTTACTTGTCCAGCCTCATTGTCAACGAGGGCGAGCGTGGCCAGGGCTATGGCACCCTGCTCATGGACCACGCCCGTGATTTGGCCAAAGCGCGCGGCTGCAAAGGCATCGTCCTCGACAGCGGCATGCCACGCACCGAGGCGCATGCGTTCTACGAACACTACGGCTTCGATAAAAGCTGCTATGGCTTTGACTATTATTTGAAGGCATGAAGAAACGGCACCACGCCATCTGCGTGGTGCCGTTTATTTACGTGTCTTGCCGTAGAATGTCTAGATAGTCCTCGTAGGCAAACACACGATTGCGGGCAGCATTTGTTGTTTCATGAAGGATTTCCAGCTCTTGCAGCTTCTTGACTGCATGAGCGACGGTGTTATAACTGAGAGCAAGGTCGGCAGCGGTATGCTTGATATCAATGATGGGATGTTCCTCGATGTAGGTGAAAAGTCGGCGGATATTGTCCTGTTTTCGCTTTGAGACAGGGAGCTTTTCTGCATTGATGTTATGCAGCTCAGAAAGGTTCCAGATGGTTTCTGTTGCGTCGACGGCAGCTGCGTTGACAGCCTCCAGAAAAAATCGCACCCATTGTTCATAATTGCCGGCGCGACGCACCTCGCTGATGCGATCGTAATACTCGCGTTGATTCTTTTTCAGAAAGTAGGAAACGTAGATAACCGGCTTTGTTAACAACGATTTTTCTATAAAGTAGAGCAGGATCAATAGCCGGCCAATGTGGCCGTTGCCATCCAGAAATGGATGAATCGTTTCAAATTGGTAATGGATAAGCGCGGCGTCAATCAATGGTGGGTAGGGGGAGTCTTCATTGATATATTGTTCAAGCTCGGTGAGTGCAGTGGTCATGTCTTCGACGTTTGGTGGAATGTAGCGGGCGTCTTTGAGGGAACAACCTGCAGCGCCAATCCAGTTTTGGCTGCGGCGAAATTCACCGGAATTCTTTTCTTTTCCGCGAACGCCAGTCATCAACACAGCGTGGGTTTCGCGCAACAGCTGATTGCAAAGCGGCAGTGTACGCATTTGTTCAAGCGCAAATTGGGTTGCTTTCACATAATTGATCACTTCTCCCGCTTCAAGGTTGACAGCTGTGTTCAATTCCGGGTCCAGAATGTCTTCCAGGGTGCATGGCGTGCCTTCGATCTGTGATGAGAGCAGCGCTTCCTTGCGTATATACATGGGGATGAACAGGTCGGTGCTGGGAATAAGCAGGGAAAAGCGTGCCAGATTGGTCAGTTGTCGGCTTGTTTCAACGAGCAGTCGCCGCATCTCATCATCAAATTTTAATTCTGGCTCAGGGGGCAGTGGTGCCGGGCGAAAAGACCAATAAGCGGCGTCTCCACTGAGATTTTGAACGAATGATCCAGCTCTTGTCACGACAAACATCTCCTTCAAAATTGAAATAATAAACCCATTGTACGTTTTTTATTTCAGAAAGTCAAGATGATTTTGAAATAAGATGTGAAAAAGAAGATGCTGATTTCAAGTATTTAATGTATTTTTGAAATAAGATGCTGTAGATGATATACTTATTTCAAACGATGCTATTAAAAAACGGCACCACGCCATCTGCGTGGTGCCGTTTTTTGGTTTTGTGTGCTCTTTATGCCAGCTTAGCGTCGAGGCGTTCGGCGATGGCATCAAGGAATTCTTCGCTGTTGACAGCGTGTTTGTTTTCAATGGTGGACAGGCCCATGAGGTCTTTGGTCATGGTGCCGCTTTCGATGGTTTCGATGGTGGCTGCTTCGAGCGCGTCAGCGAAACGTTCGAGATCGGCAATGCCGTCTTTTTCACCGCGTTTGCGCAGCGCACCGCTCCATGCAAAGATGGTGGCAACAGAGTTGGTAGAGGTCTGTTCACCTTTGAGGTGTTTGTAGTAGTGGCGCTGTACGGTGCCGTGAGCAGCTTCGTATTCGTAGTAGCCTTGTGGAGATACGAGCACGCTGGTCATCATAGCGAGGCTGCCGAATGCGGTGGCAACGAGGTCGCTCATGACGTCGCCGTCATAGTTTTTGCAAGCCCAGATGAAGCCGCCTTCGCTGCGAACTACGCGGGCAACAGCGTCGTCGATGAGGGTGTAGAAATAGGTGATGCCGGCTTCTTCGAAGCGGTCTTTATAGTCGCGGTCAAAGATTTCCTGGAAAATGTCTTTGAAGCGATGGTCATAGATTTTGGAGATGGTGTCTTTGGTTGCGAACCATACGTCCTGCTTGGTGTCAAGTGCGTAGGTGAAGACAGCGTTGGCGAAGCTGGCGATGGAAGCATCGCGGTTGTGCATGCCCTGGATCACGCCTGGTTCGGTGAAGGTGAAGATTTCTTTTTCTTCGGTGCGGCCGTCTTCATAAGCCACTTTCAGGCTGGCGGTTGCTGGGCCGTCAACGCGCAGTTCGCTGTTTTTGTAAACGTCGCCGTAAGCATGACGGGCAACGGTGATTGGTGCGTTCCAGGTGCGAACGAATGGGTGAATGCCATTGACGAGGATTGGTGCGCGGAATACGGTGCCGTCGAGCAGCGCACGGATGGTGCCGTTTGGACTCTTCCACATTTCTTTGAGGTTGTATTCTTCAACGCGGGCTGCGTTTGGGGTGATGGTTGCACACTTTACACC